>JAGVHR010000121.1 GCA_020056455.1 Thermodesulfovibrionales bacterium | reverse complement strand
GACGTACCTGCAAGTACGCCTCATTCCTCATTTCTTGCGCGCCTTGCCTCCGGAGCTTTTTACAAACCCTTCTCATTTTCGACTTTTTACAAGTCTGTCCTCTTTGGTCTTCAGTCTGTTATTCCCGAAGTCCTTTATCGGAATTGCGCACGTAGAGCCGTAGTGCATGCATACTCAGATAAACAGCGATGAGCACTGCCAGTGTGAGGAGAAAAGGCGTAAGGTGAAGTATACTGTGGCTGTTCCTGATTGCTATGCTGAGACCGGCTTTACCAAAGAGATCTGTATTCCGGCCGGTCATGCGGAAGAGGGTGAAGAGCAAACCGATAAATTCACCTGCGGCCCACATAGCCAGGATTATCCAGGCGGTAATGACAGCGTGTCGTATAACCGGAGCAAGGCGCCCTGGGCCGACCTTCCTGCGTATGCAGAAAAAAAACAGCTCACGGACCGGCATCCATAGAGCGATGATCAGATAGAATAGTCCGCCGATTCCTGTGCCCGGAACTCCTGCTGTCATTTTAATGGCCCTTCTCGTAAATGCGGAAGGTTTTTCTCATCACGAGTTCAGTAAAAAGCGCCTCGAGTATGAAGAACCCATTGACAGTCCGCAGGACAAAAAAGGAAGGTATGCTTGCCAGCGCCCGCAGCAGTTCCTTTCTCTCGTAAGCCTTTGAGATGACCGGAATAAGCACCACCGGGACATCGATTATGTAGCCTAAAAGCAGGACCGGCCTGGCGAATATGACTGCCGCAAGAGGTATAAGAATAAGATAGGCAAGCGAGGCAAATATTGCGTCCCACAGGGCCACGGCAATGAACGTCCTGAGGTACTTTATCTTAAGAACCCTTTGCCAGTGGAGCATCACATTCTGAACAAAACCGTGCGACCAGCGCCGCAGCTGCTTGCTCATGAAAGTAAAGTTGTGAGGCTCGATGGGATAGCATACCGCCTCAGTAATAAAACGAACACCGTATCCCTTCTCATAAAAACTCCAGGTCAGGTCCATATCCTCCGCAAGCGTGCGTGTGGACCAGCCGCCGTTTTCCCTGAGAATATCCGTGCGGTAGATCGAGAAACATCCGGATGAGATAAGGGGCTTTTGGTAATAGTCCTGGATCGGCTTATACCATGTGAAGGCAAGCAGGTATTCTATATACCTTCCCCTTTCCCATAACGAACTCACATTTCTCGGAATTACGAAGCCGCATGCTGCAGCTGTTTCCGGATCGTCAAATGCCTGCAGAAGTTTCTCGATGGCGTCCGGCGCCAGTGTGGTGTCAGCATCTATCGCCATGGTGAACCCGGTCTGCACCCTGCCAAGAGCGAAATTTTGTGCTCCGGCCTTTGAACCGGTATTGGTAAATGGTCTTATAGAGGTTACCCCGCACTTGCGGGCGATATCGCCTGACCCGTCAGTAGAGCAGTCGTCGATTACTATGATTTCCTCCGGCGGCACTGTTTGTATTCTGAGGCTTTGAATTGTATCCGCAAGACTCCCTTTTTCGTTATAAGCAGGGATCAGCACGGTTACTTTGCTCAAAAGCCTTTTGTCGTATGGGCTATCCGGCTCTACCCTCTTGTCAACAGTTAACGTCATTCCCTTGGTTCTCCTTGTCCGACAGTCTTTCAATCATGTCTGTATCTTCTACGGAACGAGACGGCCCAATGTCTTCCCGCCATACTGCCGTCGTCTTACTTTGGCCTGGGGCCGGGACCTTTTCGATGTGAATGGCCGCTGTCCATACCGGAAGCCGACCCCTGCTTTTGCATCGAACCGCCCTCCATACCCCCGCGCCATTCTCTTGGCCTTCCATTATTTATCATTTTTTCCATATCCTTCATGATCTCTTCCATCCTGCGCCCCTCCCTCAGTCCGGCTGAAACCTCCCTTTCCATCACAACCATCTCTTTTTCACTATAGCCTCTGTCAATTGCTTTGCCGATCAGCCCGGAGGCCTGCTCAACAGGCATGCCCATCTCGACAAAAGCAGTCATTGAATTGAGGGCTGTATCAAAGCTCGAAAGAGGCGCTCCCTGCTTTACAGCCTTAAGTCCGAGCGATGTGATCGCTTCTTCCGGGATCGAATGTTCGAGTGACCTTGCGACAGTGTAAACAGCAGCAGCCCGTTCACCCTCTGAAGCGACTTTTATTCCTCTTCCTGAAAGGCCGCTTATGAGCGTATCGCCCGCTCCGAGCTTTTCACTGAGACGCCTCGTTGCAGCTGTGAGTTTTTCGGGAGGCACTCCTTTTGACAGTCCCTGCTGAAGTCTGTCCAGCAGCGGCCTGACAGGGAGCCCCTTTTCTCGCGCTCCGATCACAATATCGACCGTTTCTTCCAAAGTCCTTGCTTCGAAACCTCTTGCGATACCTCTTTTCACGATAACAGCCGCGTCCGGCGAAGGGATTCCTGAACTTACTGCATTCGAGACTTTTCTAAAAAGAGGGGCCTTTCTCTCCACGGGCATTGCCGATTTCTCTATCGAGAGGCGCACATCCTCGAGGTCCCTGACCGCTGTCTCAGCGAATGTCATGCCGGAAAAAAAGGCAACAGCAAAGAGTGAAAACAAGACTTTTGCGGCTATACCGCTTATGTTTTGTCTCATATTTCGTTCACCCTCATTACAGCATTCCTGTTTCCAAAACCGTCGTCACGATATGCTTCCGCGCCGGGGTCTGAAACCCATCCCTGTCCATCCACAACAAACATATATTGGTAGACCCCGGGCTTAAGCGGGACCTCAATGGTCCACGAGCCATTGACGTTTTTCATCATGGCGGCATCTTCGCTCCATCTATTGAAATCTCCTGCGATGGCTACACTCTTTGCATAAGGCGCAAAAAGACTTATCCTGACCGTCCTGACAACATCGGAGGAGGCCGACATTTTTTCAACCGGACCGGAATCACTCTTCATATGAATAAAAGCAGCCACTGAGATTATCAGGAAGAATGCCGCTGCCAGCGTCGAAACCAGGTCCCATCTGAGCGCTCCGTCCCCAAAAAACAGGTCTCCGGGTCTTTTGCGGGGCTGTCTTTTTTTCGTCTGCAGCCGTCTCATCACCGAAGACTTGAACCCTTCAGGGACTGCCGCCTTTTCAGCATCTTCGACAATGCGGACAACCCCGAGCAGCAACTCATATTCCCTGCTGACAAGAGGATCTGATTCGAGCAACCTGTTAAGTGCCGGCTTCTCGTCTTCGGAAAGATCGCCGTCAAGCAGCCTGTGGAGAATTTCGTTATGACTACCCATCCAGTATCCCCCTTTCGATCAGACGCTTTTTAAGGAGCTCTCTTGCCCGGAAGGTCCTGACTTTCAGGGCATTTGCGTTGACACCTACAATAGCTTCCATCTCACTGTATTCGAGGCCGTTCATATGCTTCAGGACTATGACTTCGCGGGCCTCAACAGGCAGGGTGTTCAGCACACTCTGAAGGCCCTTTTCGAGCTGGCTCCTTGAAAGTTCCTCTTCCGGGTTCAGCATGCCTGAGGCAGGCAATTCAGCGATCTCCTCGATAGCCACATGCGTCTTCCTGGTCCTCAGGTGGTCCCTGCATTTATTCAGCGTGATAGAGCACAGCCATGTCGAAAACTTGGAGTCGCTTCTGAAATTGTGCAGATTTTCGTAGGCTGCCAGAAAACTGTCCTGGCTGATATCCTTCGCCGACTCCCTGTCCCCCAGCATCCTGTATGCTATGTTATAGACCATCTCCTGATACGTTTCGACAAGGCCTTCATAGGCCTCCGGGGTTCCTTCCCTGCACTCTTTTATAAGTAATTGATCTTTCGGCAGCATTGCTGTTCATTTCTGAATATATTAACGGTCTCATAATAGTGACAACATTGATTTATAAAATCCTTTGCTGTAAATTCAATTTTGAGACTGCTAATAAGACGATTCAGGCTTGATAATGTTACAGACCAATTATCTCAGCACCAGGACTGAGTTGTTTCCACCCGTGCCGTCGTCCACTGAAGGGGCTTCAGGGTCTGTCATCCATTTTTCGCTGTCTATGAGATAAAGATATTCGTGGCGGCCTTTGGCAAGAGGAAGTATTATCATCCATGTGCCGTGTTCATCGGGACCGGAAAGCGCATCCTTTTCGCTGTCCCACATATTGAAGCTGCCCGCAATCGTCACCTTTCGCGCCTCAGGCACCCTGATGGAGAATCTCACGCTTCCATCAAAAAACTCCGGACCGTCATACCTGGGTGCGCATCCACAGAAAATGACGGCTGAGATCTGGACCATCAAGATCAGGACCGAAAGGATAGCCCGTGAATGAATGCAGGTTATCATACCGAGTTCGCAGCGCTGCAATCCACTGTAGCAGAAGAGGGGTCAGGCAATTTGAGTATCTATCATGATTTTCAATACCACATTATCGCTTCAAAGTCGCGGGTGGGGACAATGAGACTGATATGACCTCTCCAGGGGCAGCGTTCGATTTCTTCGTTGCCTTTCCTGATCGAGACGAAAAGGTTCAGTTCATCCTTTTCTTTTGCCTTCAGGTCGGCAAAGGGGATGCCGATTTCAAAGATGTCCTTTACTGCCGCGTCAGGGAGCTCCCTGAAAAAGACCCATTCATCCCCGGCCTTTTCGAAAAGTTGAGCCCTGGCCCCGTTTCCCTTGACAGGGCAGGAAACCTTGATGCCTGCGGGTTTTGAGGAGATTATCGCAATTTCGATATTGTCTTCAAGGGTATCAAACGGCACAGCAGGGTCAAGCCGGATGAACAGGGTATCCTCATTGAAGCCGTAACAGATTGTTGAGATCAGGCTTTCAGCCTTGTGCATGCTGCCGCCTGATTTTCTTACATCGAGCTGAGCGCCCTGGTACCATTCATAATAGCTGGTGAGGAGTCCGTCGATCTTCGGCTTGATGAACCCCCTGATCATAAGCTCAGGGGCGATTCCCCTGTCATGCCTCAGCACCGGGACAAAGAGATGTGCAGGCACGTCCTTGCCCATCTCCTTGTAAACCTGCATGAGGTTCAGCCTGAAGAGCTCGTCAAAATCCCCTTCAGTTTCAGTGGAATGCTCATCACCGTACCACCAGTTCCAGTCGCTGCCTTCAGCGATGTAGATGGATTTCCATGCCTTTTCAAGATTGAGCTCCGGGTTTGCCTTTTGGAAGTGTTCAAGGGTCTCCCGCGTCTCGGTCAGATAGTCCCATGAGAGATTGTCCTCTTCATGGCCGATCCAGATGCTGTAATTGGCATTGATCCACGAGCCGGGATGGAGCCGGTCGAGTTGTTCTCCCTGGTTCAGGGTCCTGATATAATCAGACACTGTTATTGTTCTGAGTCGTTCCTCACCTGAGAGACGTTCATAGAGATAGAGAAAAAAATCCCGTCCGTCATTCTTGTAATGCTCCCAGGCATTTTCACCGTCGAGTATTATCGGCACTACGCAGGAGGAGCGCGGGGGCAGAGAAGTTCGTATGGACAGAAGTCTTTGGACCAGATCGTCTGCTGCCCTTCTGGGGTCCCACTGAGAATAGACAAAGCCGATAAGGTCTGATATCGTATGGTCTCTGAAGACCATTGATATGTTTTCATAGGAATAAGGTCTGTAAAGAAGTTGCGGATCAGTCAAATGGCCCGAGCTGTCGCGCAGACCTCTGCCGAGTGACGCGGAAAGCACGCCTTCATCTGTTGCCGCCCACCGGACCCCGAGCCTGGATGCGATCCTCAGAACTTCTTCGCTCACAGAGCCTTCAGAAGGCCACATGCCTACAGGCCGGTAATGAAAGACTGACTCGAAATACCTGATCCCCATGTCGATCTGTTTTTCAGCATCCTCAGGATGCATGAACCTCTGACGAGGCAGCCTCATATGCGGAGTAGCGACCCGGGCGATGTCCGTATCGCAGAGCAGCGGAAGTATGGGGTGATAAAAAGGAGTGAAGGAAAGCTCGATCTGTCCTGAAGCGGCCATGTCCCTGTAAGCTGGAATGATTCTCCCCAGGATGCCGAACTGTTTTTCGACGAGCTGTGCTTTATCATCCTCTGTAAAGCCATGACCTTTTTCCACGAGCATTTTTAAAAAAGAGTCATTGTTTCTGAAAAGCGGATCGATCCAGCAGAGATTGAAAAAAACCTGAAGATCGCGAAAATCCTGGTCTGTAAAATATTTTACAGCCCGGGCAAGGTCGCTTTTGACGAGATGTGTGCCGCGTTTGACAAGTAGCTCGTAATAGCGTGGGAAGGGTTTGATCATATTGTCCCAATGGGCAAGGAAGAAGTTCTCCAGGATGAATATGCGTTCATTTTCCGTGAGGGAGGTGGCGGGTTTCCTTGTCATCTCAAGGTACACGTCAGTGGCCCCGTTTTCAGAATAGTCGATGAGCTGTTCGAGAAGCGAAGGCACAAGGTTGAAGTTCTGCCTGATCGCAGGAAAGTCCCTGACCATTTCGAGCATATCCAGATAGTCCTTGGTGCCGTGCAGCCTCACCCAGGGCAGCCGGTATAGCCCTGTGGCAGGGTCCTTGTAGTAAGGCTGGTGCATGTGCCAGAGGAAGACGATGTGGAGCGGTTCAGCGGTCATATTGAAAAATATATTCGCCCGGTTTTGAAAGGCCGTATTCTTCTCTTGCGAGTTTCTCCCTGTAGAACGGATCTTCCCTGAGGGACTTGAGTTCTGACCTCAGCTTCCTGTTCTGACCGCTGATTTCCACGATCTGATGTTCAAGGGTCTTGCGCGTCCTGTTCAGCTCACGATATTTAAACAGGCCCATATCACCGAAGAAAAGGCTGATGGACAGGTAGATAAAGCTCAGGCAGATGACCGTGAAGAAGATCATCTGCCTCTTTTTTACCTCTGACCGGACCTGTTTTTCGAGTGTTGTCATGGACGGAGATTATAAAACCCCTTTCTGCCTTTGTACTGGGCTGAATCAGAGAGCTCTTCCTCAATCTGCAGGAGCCTGTTGTATTTTGCCGTGCGTTCGCTTCTGGCAAGTGAGCCTGTCTTGATGAAGCCTGTGTTGCAGGCGACTGCGAGATCTGCTATTGTCGTGTCCTCAGTTTCCCCGGACCGGTGAGAAATGACGGCCGTATAGCCTGCTGTTTTTGCCATTTCAATCGCGTCGAGGGTCTCTGTCACAGTGCCGATCTGGTTGAGTTTTATCAGGATTGAATTCGCAATTCCCTTTTCAATGCCTTTTGAGAAGATCCTGGTATTGGTCACGAAGATATCATCTCCCACAAGCTGGACCCTGTCTCCGAGCGCAGAGGTCATTGCAGCCCAGCCCTGCCAGTCGCCTTCGGCAAGACCGTCTTCGATAGAGAGTACAGGATATTTTGCGATGGTTTTTTCGTAATAGTCTGTCATCTCTTTGGAGGTTATATTTTTGCCCTCGAACAGGTATTTGCCCTTCTTGTAAAATTCAGACGCAGCGACATCCAGCGCAAGGAACACGTCCTTTCCCGGTTTATAACCTGATTCTTCAATTGCCCTGAGTACGAGTTTTATAGCTTCTTCGTTACTCCTGAGGTCAGGCGCAAAACCTCCTTCGTCACCCACAGCGGTGTTCAAACCATTGGCCTTAAGTATCTTCTTCAGTGTATGAAAAATCTCGGACCCGGCCCTGAGCGCTGTAGCAAAATCGGGAAACCCTGCGGGCATGATCATGAACTCCTGAAAATCGAGGTTGTTGTCCGCATGGGCCCCGCCGTTGATGATGTTCATCATTGGCACAGGAAGCGTCTTTGCGTTGCAGCCGCCGATGTACCGGTAAAGCGGCATTCCGGATTCGACGGCAGACGCCCTGCAGAGCGCAAGAGAGACCCCGAGAATGGCATTTGCGCCAAGCCGTTTTCTGGTCTCCGTGCCGTCGAGTTCTATGAGAAGGTTGTCAATGAAGGACTGGTCTGAAGACTCAAGGCCCCGGAGCTTGGGCGCGATCTCCTCGAAGATATTTCTGATGGCCTTCATCACCCCTTTGCCATGGAAACGCTTTCCTCCGTCCCTTAGTTCAAGGGCTTCCCTCTGGCCTGTGGAAGCTCCTGAGGGCACAGAGGCCCTTCCTGTCACACCGCTGTCCAGCAAGGCATCCACCTCGACTGTCGGATTCCCCCGCGAATCAATGATCTCCCTGGCTATCAGATCGATAATCTCACCCATGTTTCAACCTCCTCCTTTTACGCTTATTTTCGACTTTTTACAAGTTCATCAGATATTGTGCTGTCATTTTTTCGATCTTTGCCTCGTCCACAGGCTTGTCGATCAGCTCAGACCTGTTTCCAATGTGCCGTAATGTTGTTTCAAGAAATATTCTGAAATGATTCACACTATCAAGCTTCTGAAAAAAATGCTGCTCAACCATTTCCTTATTAATGACGCCGAGGTCATGGAAGAAAGAGGCAAACTCCTCGTAATCGTCGTATCTCAGGAGCCTGAATGTAAAGTTCTCAAAATATAACATATAATTTCTCAGGGATTCAAAGATTCCAGGCCCTGCTGCGGGATCATCCGCCTTTGAGCAAAACAAAGAGACAAGGGAATTAAGAACAGAGATGTCCTCTCTTAATCTGACGGACTGTTCGTGCTTGTCTATAAAACTCGCAAATACCTCTTCGCCTCTGATATCAGGCTGGTAGTGCTGCGCGAGCTGTATCACTGAATGCTCTGTCAGGTTTTTCAGTATGCCGCGGCTGTTTTCAATCATGCCCCTGAACCGGACCAGGGGCTTTTTCCTGTGAATATCCTTCAGTTCCTGCTGGTATACACGCCTCGTCTCCATGGAGAACTGGTAGGAGATGGAATCAAGCAGAGCCGACAGCTCTTTTCTTTTTAGTTTTTTTTCGACTTTTTCAATCTGGCTGCGAAAGGTGTTGATCTCCGCCCTGAGCAGAATAAGCAGGGTGAGTGAAGAATTGAGGGACATGGTCAGGCTGGTGGACAGTTCAATAAACTCCATGATCCGTAAGAACCTGAAAAGCAGGATACAGATTATCGAAATATGTTTTTTCTCTTCTCTGTCGGCAATTGATCTGATAATTCCCGATATCGCAGGATTGTTGATTTTATCAAACTCCGGTGACACGTTCTTCCTGAAGGGGTTGAAATGGACATTTTCCCTGATCTCCTTGCTGATCAGGCTGCCGGCATTCATAAAACTGAGATGGGAGATATGGCCGGAGCGCACAATGTCAGTGAGAAGTCCCTTAATATTGATAAGAGAATCATAAAGCAGGTAAATGCCCTTCTCCGGAGTGTCCTGCCGGTAGAGGTCTTGTCTGAAGGCATCGATCCTGCCTTCGGTAAGATACTTTGTCTCAGCGAATTTCTGGAACCAGTAGGCGCTTTTCCTGCTTTCGGGAATGATGACTTCGAGAGTGCCCAGTACGCGCAGGAGCGTGTCTCGTGCGATCAGCAGTTCTTCATGAAAGTTATGGGCTGTTATGTCTTCATTGAAAAGAAGCAGGTTACCCATATTAAAAAAACGATCAAGCGCCCGGAGAAGTACGTCAAACTCTGAAAAGCGTTTTGGATGTTCTTTTCTTGATTGCAGTACCCAGGACTGACTGATCATGCCGATACCGTATCAGGGCCTTATCGGCAGATGCACTGCCATGCCATGAATATCCTCTGCTGCTTCCATCATGGCCTCCGAGAGAGAGGGATGCGCATGGATCGTCCCTGCGAGGTCAAGCGCCCTGAGGCCGGCTTTCATAGCAACAGCAGCCTCATGTATAAGGTCAGAGGCATGAGGACCAATGATATGAGCGCCGACGAGTCTGTCTGTTGTCTCCTCAGAGATGAGCTTGATCATCCCTGAAAGCTCACCTATGGCATGTGCTTTGCCCAGGGCCCTGAACGGGAAAACGCCTGTCCTGACCTTCAGGCCTTTTTCTGCGGCCTGGTGTTCACGCAATCCTACAGAGGCTATCTCAGGAGAAGTATAGATGGCAGCAGGCACAATACTGTAATCGATTACCATGTCCCGCCCCATAATATTTTCAGCTGCAACAATCCCTTCTGCCGAGGCCTTATGAGCGAGGAGCATGCCTCCGGTCACATCTCCTGCTGCAAAGACCCCTTTGATGCTCGTCTCCATCCTGTTGTCCACGCTGATTTCTCCGCGTTCACCCCTCCTTATTCCAAGCTGCTCAAGGCCGATTCCTTCAGTGTTCAGCGCCCTGCCGATGGATACAAGCACCTTTTCCACGACAAGTACTTTTCCGTCTGAGAGCAAGGCATGGACACCGTCGTCATGAATTGAGGCCTTTTCGATCTTCACGCCTGTCAGGAGTTTTATCTTCTTTTTTTTAAGTTCTTTTTCAAGGATAGAGGAGATTTCCATGTCTTCAGTTGCAACAGCCCGTGAAAGCATCTCGACGACGGTCACTTCAGAGCCGAGTTCCCGGAAAATGCAGGCAAATTCACTTCCGATAGCACCTGCGCCTACAATAAGAATGCTCCTGGGGATTTCCCTGAGTTCGAGCGCTTCGGTTGAGGAGAGTATATGTCTGCCGTCAAAGGGGAGGGCCGGTATCTCAGCGGGACGTGAACCTGTGGAAATAATAATGCAATCAGCCTCAACTTTTTCAACAGGGCCGTCCTTGAATGTGACTGTTATCTCATTAGGTGTTGTCAGTGTTCCCCTGCCGCTCAGCAATTTTATGTCCCGGCTTTTGAGCAGACCTCTTATGCCTTTTACCAGGGTCGAGACAACCCTGGTTTTTCTGTCAATGATCCGCGAAAGGTCCGGGACAACATCACCGCGCAGTTCCAGTCCGAAATCCCCGAGATTTTTAATCTTTGAAAGGAGGTCGGTTGATGCGATTATCGTCTTGGTGGGAATACAGCCACGGTTCAAACACGTGCCGCCAACCTCACCCTCCTCAATGATAGTTACCCTGGCGCCTGATTGGGCTGCCCTGATGGCAGCAACATATCCGCCGGGTCCTGCGCCGAGGACTGCAAGCCTCACCTGGACTCTTCCTCTATATGGCTGTTGTACTCAGAGGCATCCAGAAGATCGTCCGCCTCTGAAGGGTTGTCGAGCTCAATAACGGATATCCACCCCTTGCCATAGGGGTCTTCATTGATTATTTCCGGGGATTCGGAGAGCTCATCGTTGATCTTGACTATTCTGCCGCTTACAGGAGAGATCACCGACGATGTTGATTTAGTGGACTCGATCTCAGCAATTTCAGTATCTGCCTCGACATCTGTATCCACTTCAGGCAGGTCTATGTAGACAATATCGCCTAACGCATCCTGGGCATAATCCGTGATTCCTATGGTGCCTCTCCTGCCTGAGACCCTTACCCATGTGTGCTCTTTGTGATACCTGAGATCTTTCGGATTCATTGATCCCTCCTTGTCGGATATGCTGAGTTTTATGCTCCATCATATGATAGCACGATTCC
This sequence comes from Thermodesulfovibrionales bacterium, assembly GCA_020056455.1. GTDB lineage: Bacteria > Nitrospirota > Thermodesulfovibrionia > Thermodesulfovibrionales > UBA6898 > UBA6898. The sequence goes on along the minus strand of JAGVHR010000121.1, from coordinate 5,145 downwards.
TATTGATGAAAAAAAGTAAAAAAACCGTAAAAGTTTGGGTATTATAATAAATTCGGTTTATTGGTATCATAGGTAAAAAGGCGGCGGAACACCGGAAAATATATCAGCACATGTCTGACCATAAGATTACCATAGACAGACTTCGCGAAGGAGTTTTTATCCGGCTCGACCAAAAGTGGTTTGAGCATCCCTTCCTTTTCAGCAGTTTCAGGATTTCAAACCCCGACCAGATCAGGACGCTCATGGAACTCGGTATTTCTGATGTCTCCTGGGACCCTGAAAAGAGCGATGTTCAGCCTCTGCCTCCCAAACAGGCGCAGACGCATGAACAGAAAAAAGCCGGACCGCAGACGCAGCCGGCCGGGCCTGATACCGCGAAGCTATGGGCAGTCAAGAGGGAGAGGATCGCGCGGCTCAGGTTAAGGAGGGAGAAGAACGAGGAGTGTGAAAAGCAGTTCCAAAAGAGCGTTACTGAAGTCAAGGGGGTCATGCAGAATATCGAGGCAGGCTCCAGAGATGCGTTTGAAGAATCCGACAGGCTGATGCAGAGCATTGCAGCCTCCCTTATGCCGGAGAAGGAAGCAGCCCTTCAGCTGATGAATGCCAAATTCGGTCAGGAGAATGTCTTTTACCATTCACTTAATGTGGCTGTCCTTTCGATGATGCTCGGCAGAGAGTTCGGCCTTGATTCAGACATGATGAGGCTTCTGGGTCTGGGCGCTCTTTTTCATGACATCGGCAAGAGCCGCATCCCCAAAAAGGTCCTCTATAAGACAGCCCCTCTTACCCGTGCAGAACTTAAATTTTATCAACTGCATCCAAGGTACGGAGTTGATATTCTCTCAAAGCTCGATATGGTGTCCTCAGAGGCCCTGCAGGTCGTCTATCAGCACCATGAAAGAAATGACGGCAGCGGCTTTCCTGATGGGATAGACAGCAGCGGAATATCCCTTTTTACAAAGATCGTCTCGATTGTGGATGTATATGACAACCATTGCAACAGGTTTAACCCCCGGGATTCGCTGACCCCGCACGAGGCCCTTGCGTACATGTTCGGTTGTCAGAGGGAACTGTTTGACAGGGAACTCCTTGACCTCTTTATTCAGTACCTCGGCGTTTATCCGCCCGGCACCATAGTCAGACTTTCAAACGGACTGACCGGAATGGTCATATCAGTCAATCCGCGACAGGCGCTGCACCCCAGCCTTATGATATATAATCCTGAGATACCCAATACGGAGGCCCTCATCTTCGACATGACGGACGAGCCTGATTTGAGGATCGAATGCAGCATAAGGCCGTCACAGCTTCCCCTGGAAATCCATGATTATCTGAGCCCGAGGACCCGTGTGACATACTACGTTTCGGAATCAGCAGCCGGGCGCAAAGATAGAGAAGACAGAGCATAGACAGCATTCATGGCCCCAAAAAGTGTGCGATGTCCCCAGTCTGGATTTGTCATTCCCGATGTCTTAATCGGGAATATGGTATTCTTTAAAAAAGGCATTAAAGATTCCCGTTTTCACGAAAACGACAGATAAGGGATATTTTTGTAAGAGGCTCCAATTTTTTTGCTCCGATTTGTCCGCTCATATTTGAAAATGAGAAGGGACGGAAGAAGGAAGGGTGTGTGCAGATCGATAAAAACATGAAGGCGCTTGTTGTTGATGATTCTCACTCAATGAGGCAGGCTGTGAAGACCGTACTCAAGGAAATGGGGTTCACGAACATCTCTGAAGCCGAAGACGGTCTCCAGGCCCTGGCAAAGTTAAAAAGAGACAGACATGACCTTCTTGTCTCTGACTGGAATATGCCCAACCTTGACGGTATAAAGCTGCTCAGCATGATCAGAAGTGACGTTGAGTTAAAGGACATGATAGTCCTTATGGTCACTGCCGAGGCAGAAAGTGATCATGTTGTTCAGGCGATCAAATTAGGCGTCACCGACTATATTGTAAAGCCCTTTACTGCACAGACCTTGCGGGTGAAGATAGAGAAAATTCTTGGTAAGCTATTGCGTGCCGAAAAAGGCGATGCCGGCGGTAATAAGACTACAGAGTGAGGGTGCAAGGAGGGGCCGGGACAGGAAAGTATGAAAGAGGAAAAGCTTATAACAGTGCCTGAAGAACATCTCGGCAGTCTTGAAAAGAGGCTTGCTGACCTGCGTATGCTTATGGATGTCTCTTCGATCATCTCTTCAACTCTTGATTTCAACGAACTGGTCAGTCTTGTCATGGAAAAGGCAAAAGAGGTCATGCATGCTGAGGCCTGCTCCATACTGATTATGAACAGGAAAACCGGCAAGCTTGAGTTTGAAGTGGCCCTCGGTACAGATGATACGCAAAGCGAAATTCTAACAAAACATGTAACGCTCAACCCAGGCGAGGGAATAGCCGGCTGGGTTGCCCAGAGCAGCGAACCGGTGCTGGTGAGCGATGCTGCCAGGGACTGCCGGTTTTTCGGACAGGCCGACAGTCTAACTGGGTTTACGACAAGGGGAATGATCGCTGTTCCACTTATCGGCAGAAGCGGTCTGATCGGGGTTGCAGAAATCCTGAACCCCATAGAAAAAAGCTGTTTTTCCGAATACGATCTTGAAATATTCCAGTCGCTATGCAGGCAGGTTGCTGTGGCCATGGAAAACGCCATCTTTCATAAGGAATCCATTGAAAGAGAGAAATTAAGCCAGGAACTTGAACTTGCCGCAACGATCCAGAAGAGCTTTCTGCCGGAACTGGCAGTGTCCGTAAGGGGAAGGATCAGTCTTTCCGGTATTACCTTCCCGGCAAAGCATGTAAGCGGAGACCTATATGATTTTGTAGAGCCTGTCCCGGGAAAGGCAGGCATGATCATCGGCGATATCTCTGGCAAGGGGGTGTCCGCGGCGCTTTTTATGGCCAAAGCGATCAGTGAATTCCGGTATCTTATGATCGGCATTGACGATCCGGGCATTGTATTGGGCCGCCTCAACCGGCAGTTGTCGAATGCGCCCAGGGGCATGTTTCTTACAGCTGTTTATGCGATAGCCGACACGCAGTCAGGGAGGGTGAAGGTTGCGGTTGCGGGTCATCCGCCTTTTCTCTGGATAACAAAGAATGGCGTGCAGGTTATGCATCCCGATGCAGGCCCTCCGATCGGTATTATTGACACGGAATTTCCTGTTACTGAACATGCTCTTGAACCAGGAGACAGGCTGCTCATGCTGACAGACGGCGTCTTTGACGCAAAAAACAGTGAGGGCGCCAGGCTCGGCTTTGATGAAATAACAGAGTTTGTGGCCGGCCACAGGCACGCCCAACAGCTTCCTGATATGCTTGCTGAATTCGTAAACAACTTTGCAGGCGGAGCAGACAGGGCAGACGACCTGACAGTTTCCGAATTGAGGTATCTTGCATGACGCGCGGACAGCGGCCATGGCGCAGCGGATTTCTCGTTAAGAGGGCAGGAAGAGCGGAGTGAGGGACATAGTTTCCATTAAAGTGCTGTCTCATCCGAGGTATCTTTCCCTGATACGGGAAGTGACTGCGAGGTTCTGCACGTTTGCCGGTATGGATGAAGACCTGACAAGGGGTTTTAAGCTTGCAGTGGATGAGGCCTGCTCCAATGTGATTAAATATGCGTATAAGGGAGACACTTCAGAGAGAATCGTTGTAAAATATGCTGCGTCCCGAAAAGGCATAAGGATAATCATTGAAGACAGCGGTGAAAAAGCCAGACCGGAACTTATGAAGGGCAGGGACCTTGATGAAATACGTCCGGGAGGGCTCGGACTTCATTTTATCAAAAGAGTTTTTGATGTGGTCGAGTACGATCCAAAGAAAAAAAACGGAAACAGGCTGATGCTTATAAGGCATGGCAGGGAGAAACATGGAATTTGACGTTCAGGAATATAAAGGGAGCAGGGTAATTTATCTGGGAGGCGAGATCGATATGCATTCCTCACCGTTATTGCGGGATGCCTTGTTGGACACCATCAGGGACAAGCCGGCCAAACTAATTGTCAGTTTCAGGAACGTATCGTATATCGACAGTTCAGGCATTGCGACCTTTGTAGAGGGCCTTAAACATATGAAGACATACAGCGGCAGGCTTCAGTTTTCGGAGATACCGAAAGGCATAATGGATATATTCAGCTTTTCAAAGCTCGACAAGGTGTTCGAGATATTTGCGGACCTCGATGAAGCGCTCAGTCGTTGATGCTATGGCAGCAGGGGACATATAGATGGCCTTTACTCTGCTGAAAGACATTACCGACGCCTCGCGTATTATCAATAAATCATTCTACTGGACCTTTGTTTCTCCCTTCAGGGGCAAGCCGGTCCGGGTCAGGGCCACGATTTCCGAAATGGTCAAGGCAGGCTATAACTCTGTGCCTATCATCTCGGTCATCTCTTTTTTTGTCGGTATTATCCTTGCTCTCCAGGCCGCGTACCAGTTGAAGCGTGTGGGCGCTTTGATCTATGTTGCGAACCTTGTAGGCGTGTCTTTGACGCGCGAACTGAGTCCTATTCTTACGGCTATTGTGGTTTCCGGCAGAAGCGGTTCTGCCTTTGCCGCTGAGATAGGTTCAATGAAGGCAGCGGAGGAAGTGGACGCGCTTGTGACCATGGGCATAAACCCTGTGCGGTTTCTCGTGAGTCCCAAACTTATTGCACTAATGGTAATGGTGCCGGCGCTCACTGTACTGTCGGATATCATAGGCATCTCCGGAGGATTTCTCCTGTCTGTGTCAGTGCTGGAGATCCATCCCTATAACTATTATCAGCAGACCATAAACGCATTGCTTGTCAAGGACGTATTTACAGGTCTGATCAAGGCGTGGGCCTTCGGTATTGTGATAACCCTTGTTGGAGCATACCAGGGGTTCAAGGTTGAAGGAGGGGCTGAGGAAGTCGGAAGAAGGACGACCTCTTCGGTTGTTACATCCATTTTTCTGGTGATCATATTCGACCTGTTTTTCACCATGCTCTTCTATTATTTCACGTGATGCAAAAGAACAATGACTTTATGGACAGACTACTATAACGTTTCACCTAAATACTTACATTAATAACTGATACACCCTGCGGTCTCTGCCGCAGGATCCGATGTATGTAGAGGAATTGGAGGGAAAGACCATTAGACTGATAGAATAACTCTGAAGAT
>JAGVHR010000226.1 GCA_020056455.1 Thermodesulfovibrionales bacterium | reverse complement strand
CTGTCGCCTTTTTTGCCCAGGCCGGCAAGGTATTTGGTTTTGAATCCTTTGAAAATGGCCGGAGCCGAAGATATTTCATCAGGACCAAGCGAGATGATCTCCCTGACGCCGTCAACGAGAAACCCGATTTTTTCCTTTTCATAACGGACAAGTATGATCCGTTCCTTTTTGCCCGAAGGCATCATGCCGAACCTGCGTCTCAGGTCAATGACCGGAACGACTTCGCCTCTGACGCTCATAACTCCTGTCAGAAAGTCAGGCAATCCCGGAATGGAAAAGATCTTCTGCACCCTGAGGATTTCAAGTGCCCGCGAGATGTCCAGCCCAAAGGAATCATCGCCTATATCGAATATGGTGAACTTCGCCATTATCTGATTTTGAAAACCCCCATCTCTTCTTTCAGATCTTCCATTTCCCTGATTAGCGTCTTCAGCGAATCAGACACCTCTGCCATATTCTGAATAGTTGCAGCGCCTGAAGTATTTATTTTCTCCATCGATGAGATGATTTCGGCATTTGTCTTTTCCTGACCCGAAACATCAGTATTTATGTGGTTTATCCGGTCATTGGCCAATTCGATATTCCTGGATATAAGTCTGATGCCTTCGGCCTGTTCGCCTGCGCTGCGTTTTGAAAGCTCAGCAACCTCCTTGACGTCTCCGGAGCCTTCAAGAAGATAACTGATCGCATTTTCCTCTTCTTTGACAGATTTGACGACACTATGCATCACATTGCGGATATCCTCTACCGCTGAGGTGATCTGCTTGAGACCAACGGACTGTTCTGCCGTAGCGCGCTCGATGGACTTGGTCATATCTGAAGACTGGACCGCAGCAGTCAGAATCTCCCCAAGCGACTCTCCCACCTTGATTACAAGGGCATTTCCCTCCTCAACCTTCAGCATCGATGAATCTATTGAATGGACCGCATCCCTGATGTCCCTCTGAATGGCCTGGACGATGCCTCCTATTTCGCGGGTGGAAGCGGCGGTGCGCTCTGAAAGGGCGCGTATCTCATCTGCAACGACTGAAAAGCTCCTGCCATATTCCCCGGCCTGAGCCGCAAGGATGGCGGCATTCAGACTGAGGAGATTCGTCTGCTCTGTAACATCACGAATGACTGACAGGACCTTCTGAATATCAACGGACCTGGCCCCGAGACGCTGAATGATCTCAGCTGATTTCTGTACCTCCCCGGAAATGGCTTCCATGCCTTCTACGGCATTAACAACGGTCATCATGCCGGTGCCGGACGTTATCTCCCTGACATTTTCAGCTATTTTGGAGGAGTCGCCGGCGTGTGTTTCGACCTCGCGCACTGAGGAGCTGACTTCAATAACAGAGGAGGAAGTGTCTTCAACTGCGATCAGCGCCCCGTCTGCGTGGTTGGAAATGGCTTTCGAAGACTGAGACATCTGAAGTACAACAGTATATGAATCCTCAGTGGCCTTGAACAGCCTCTGGGTCTGGGAAGACATTTCATCCGCGTTTGCCTTCATCTCAAGAAGCGAAGTGACATTTTCAGTTGAAAATCCAAGCAACTTCTCCAGGCTCTGGCCGGTCGCCTTATGAGATTTGTCAGCCTGCCTGATCAATCTTATTATCTCCCTTATTGCCGCTGTCTGGCTCGAGATATTCTCGCTTGCGAGCCGGTACGTGTGATCTACGCGCCTGATCGCTGTGGAGAGATTGGCTGTTGTCCCGTTGATTTTAGCAATCATGAGCGAAAGTCTCTGCCCAAGGTAGGAAACACCCCTGGCAATGCTGCCGATTTCGTCTCCGCCGAGGTCAGGCACTGCAGAGGCAAGATCGCCTGTTGTGATCTTTTCTATTGCCTTGTTGATTTCAGCTATCGGTCTTCTGATATTCCTATGAAAGAAGTAAAATATCGCAAGACCGAGGACCATAAAGGATACTCCCTGATAAAAAATAATGGCGACCATGCTCTTCTGGATTTTGTCATTTACGGAACTGCCGGTGAAGTTCACTGTAATTTCACCTGTCTTTGCCCCTCCTGAATTAACCGGATAAGTCACAGCCATGGGTTTTCGCAGATAAAAAGGATTCATGGATGCGATATCGGCTGCCGCAGTCCTGATCTTTTCCCTCGCGATGTTCCCTCCTGAGTCAAATATATGCATGGACGTTATCTCTGTATCATTTGCAGCCTTCTCAAGGTATGCATCAAGAGCAGCATAATCATTTCTGAGCATTGCGTCGGCGCTTACGCCGGCTATTATAGTTGCGGACTGGGTCATTCTTGCCGTGAGCTCCTTGAGGAATAAGGAACGGATATGGATCAGAAACGCCACAGTACCGATAGTCTGAGCTGTCAGGAGGACAAGAAATACCACCGCAATGAACCTGGCGGTGATGGATTTTCTGAATATCAACGCGGTTTCTTCAATGGTTTCGTTCATCATTTCTTTGGTTCCTGTTGTCATCTCTGCTCCCTTTCCAAATTCTGTTGACTGCTGATCATGGGACGGCCTGTCCCTGGCTACAATAAACCGATCTTCGACATCATGCGCCTGACGTTGTCGTAATCATCATCTTTTGCCACGGTAAACCCTGTATAGCCGCTGTTGATACTACGGAGCACGTCTGCTGCCCCCGGCTCGTTGCAGTTCAGGTCGAGAAGCGCTTTCAGGAGGTCCTCCGAGGTCTGCCTGTCGAGGGCCGGAGATGCCGCAATATTGAATTCGGCTATTTCCTCGGAAGACTTGAGGATCCTGATGCCCTGGTCCGCGTACTTTAACGCCAGGCTCTCCATAACGCTGCCCGCGTCAAAATCGCCGCTCAGCACTGCTTTAAGAACATCATTATGATGACCGAGATAGTTGTAATAAAGCAGGTCACCGAGATCAATGCCCTGGGCAAGCAGCATTGAGCGAGGGACAATATGGCTCGAGGTGGAATTAATGTCTCCAAAGGCAAAAGAACGGCCCTTTATGTCCGCAAGGGTATGGATACCGCTGTCGCTATGGGTGATGATCACTGCGTGATGAAACGGTCTGCCCTCTTTGAGCGCTTTAACCAGCACCCTTGCCCCGAACTTTGCATGCGCGGTGATATAAGTGGAAGGCGTCATGAAACAAAACCGGGTCACGCCCTGCTGCAGGTCTTCAATAGCCCCCTGGAAATCAACAGCTACTCTGAGGTCGATCTTCTGCTTCAGTTTTTTGCTGAGGTATTCGGCCATGGGGGTGAAGTTCCTGTACATGACGGCAGGTGACTCAAGCGGCACAACACCCATTCTCAGCATGCCGGTTATTACTGCGCCGCCTCCGGAAAATTTAAGCCGCTCCATCTCAGTAGATGCGAGTTCAGTGTCTTTATGTACCTGTTTGACCATCTGACTCAGTTTGAAAGAGCGCTCCTTGTTTTCTTTCGGCATGTCCTTGATTTTTTCAATGGATATTCTGATCTGTTCAGAACCTGCCTTCTGCTCATTGATGGCCCGGGATATGAGCCGGCTTTTCTCGGAGACTACCTCGAGCGCCTGTGAAATCTGTCTGCTGTTGAGCGATTGCTCGCCTGTAGCTATGCGAACGTGAGCGGCAACTTCGCGCATCTTGTCGGTAGCGTTCATGATGAGCTGAATCCCCCTGCTTTGTTCAGCAGTTGTATCTGCGATCTGACCCACCATTCTGAACATCCGCTCCATGGACTCGGATACCAGATTTGTCGCCTTTGACTGCTCAGTCGTAGACCGCTCAATGGCTGCCGCCATTTCGGAAGACCTGGTGGAAGTCTCAACTATCTTCCTGAGTGCATCAGCAGCTTCCTGTGTTACCTTGAACCCTGACTCAACAGACTTAAGACCTTCCTGCATGGCCTCTATGGCATCGCTTACTTCCTGCTGGACGGACTGGATAAGCTGGGCAATCTCCCGGGTAGAGAGGGAAGTGCGGTCTGCAAGCTGCTTGATCTCGTCAGCCACAATGGAAAAACCCTTCCCGTGTTCGCCTGCCTGAGCGGCAAGGATTGCCGCGTTGAGCGCAAGCAGCGTTGTCTGGTCGGTAATTTCGTCGATGACGTTCAGAATATTGCCGATCTCGTCAGACCTGCCGCCGAGTTTCTGCATATATTCAGCAGTCTTTTCAACTGACAGCTTTATATCGCGCATGCCACCGATCGTCTTTTCTATGGATTTCATGCCGAACGACGCTGCCTCGCGCTTTACCTGCGCGGAAAGAACTGCAGAGTCCTTTGCCCTGGTCTCGACCTCTTTGACAGCAGTTGCGATTTCCATGATCGCGGATTGGGTCTCTTCAGTGGCAGTGGCCAACTCAGAGGAATGGTCTGCGACTTCCCTGATGGTCGAGGACAATTGAACAATGGAAGCGGAAGTCACCTCTACTGCAGAGGAAAGGTCCTGCGTGCTGTTGCTGATCCCGGCAATGCTTGTTACCATCTCCTCCATGGATGAGGCGGTCTGCTCCGTGGAAGAGGCCAGACCTTCAGTGCCGTCTGCAATGTCCGTTACCGCAGCATTCATTTCTTCGATGGAAGCTGAGATATTCGAAATCGCTTCGGCTTCAAGGACCGTGCCTTCAATGACCTTCCTTGATTCGCCTTCCACTTCCTGGACAAGGTTCTTTGACCGTTTTGTAATGTCCTTGATCCTGATCAGGATGTCGGATATGGAGAACATGGACAACTTGATGGCACGGCCCGCTCTGCCGATTTCGTCGGCACTCCTGATTTCCACATCAAAGGACATGTCTCCCTCGGAAAGCTTGCGGGCCGCCTCTTCGAGCGACTTGACCGGCATGATCACCATCCTGCGTATCATGCACCAGAGCACTGCGCTGAACACCAGGGACGAAATAACAGTAGCCATTATCACCAGCAGGATCATCCTGAAGGCCCTGTCATATTCTTTTTCAATTGAAAGCGATATCTTGACCGCGCCGAGTACTGCAGGGTCTGAGACATGGCATGTTTTGCAGCGGTCTTCGTTCAGCAGCGGTTT
>JAGVHR010000013.1 GCA_020056455.1 Thermodesulfovibrionales bacterium | reverse complement strand
TTAACGCCTTTGCCAACGGCAAAGACCAGAAAGAAGGAAGCGGCGGCACGGAGCCCGGCAAATGGATTGCATCCACCTGCCAGGGATGCACCACATGGTGCCCGGTCGAGATTTTTGTGCAGAACGGAAGGGCGGTAAAGGTCAAAGGCAACCAGTATTCAAAGCAGAATGACGGCTATGTATGTCCGAGAGGTCATATGGGGCTACAGGAGCTTTATGACCCGGATAGGGTAAAGACGCCGATGAAGAGGACCAACCCGGCCAAGGGCCGGGGCGTGGACCCCAAATTCGTTCCGATCACCTGGGACGAAGCGCTCAATACCATCGCTGACAAAATGATGGAGCTGAGGAAAAACGGCGAACCTGAAAAGTATATGCTTATGCGCGGCAGATATTCGTACATGAGGGACGTCATCTATGATGTGATGACCAAGGTATACGGCTCTCCGAACAACATATCCCACAGCGCGATCTGCGCAGAAGCAGAAAACTTCGGGGCATATTATACCGAAGGCATGTGGGGCTACAGGGACTATGATGTTTCCAATTCGAAGTATGTCGTGATCTGGGGATGCGACCCTACAAACTCGAACAGGCTGGTTCCCGCGATGATCAAGAGATTTGGCGATGTGCTCGATAATGCCACTGTTGCGGTAGTAGATCCGAGGATGCAGACAACAGCCACAAAGGCCCAGGAATGGCTGCCGATAATACCGGGGCAGGACGGCGCGCTTGCAACAGCCCTTGCGCATGTAATACTTACGGAAGGCCTCTGGAGCGAGGAATTCGTCGGACATTTTAGAGACGGCAAAAACCAGTTTAAAGCAGGACAGACTGTTGATGAAGCCGCCTTTGCTGAAAAAGAGACCCACGGTCTCGTAAAGTGGTGGAACCTCGCGCTCAAGGATATGACGCCTGATAAGGCCGCAAAGCTCACCGGCATCTCCAAGGAGCAGATAATCAGGGTTGCAAAGGGAATGGGCAAGGCAGCGCCTCATGTGATCGTATGGCTCGGCCCCGGCGCAGCAATGCAGGTAAGGGGCGGTTACAGCGCCATGGCTGTGAATGCGCTGAACGGGCTCCTCGGCTCTGTTGACAATGTGGGCGGCACACTTGCCGGAGCAAAGCAGGCTGCAAACAGCATACCGAAGCTCGACAAATATCTGGATGAAGTGGCCCAAAAGCACGGCAAAATGAAAAAGATAGACCAGAGAGGGACCAAGGCAATACCGGCCCTGAACGAAGGCAAGTCAGGCGGCGGAGTTGTCACGAATAATGCTGCTACCGGCATGCTGGAGAAAAACCCCTACGAGATCAAGATGGCCATCGGTTACATGAACAACTTCACCTTCTCCTGCACCGGCGCTCAGAGATGGGAAAAGGCGATGGAACAGTTGCCGTTCTATGCCCATATCACTACGAATGCGTCGGAGATGACGCAATACGCAGATATCGTCCTGCCCGCAAGGATCACCGTGTTCGAGAAATGGGCCTATGTGAAGCAGAAGCAGAACAGGTATGCCCATGTATCGCTCATCCAGCCTGTTGTGGAGCCGATGTGGGATGTTAAGCATGACGAGACAGAGATTCCCTTCCTGATCGCTGAAAAGCTGAAAGAGAGAGGCTTCTCCAACATGTATGACTGTATGGTCAACGAGTACAAAGACCCGGAGACCGGCCTTTCGCCGAGGACAGGCAAGGAGTTCGCGCTTTATTCCGTCAAGTACTACACACACCCTGCATGGAGCGCAAAAGGCGCCACGATGGGCGACAAGATAAACGGCTGGGAGGATTACAGGCAGCGCGGCGTATGGAACTCAAACCCCTACGAATATAAGCAAAGATGGGGCGGCAAGTTCGGCAAGGACGAGGAAAAAGACGGCAAAAAGACAACCAAAGGCACGGTGACTCATAAGTTCGAGTTCTACAGCGAGACCCTGAAGAAGGCGCTGACTGACCATGCGGAGAAGCACAAGACCGACGTGGACGACATTCTCAAGACCTGTAACTATACAGCCAAAGGAGAGCTTGCCTTTGTGCCTCACTATGAGCCTCCGTTCAGATATGGAGATGAGAAGGACTACCCGTTCACATTCATCGATTACAAGTCGAGACTGAACAGGGAAGGCAGAAGCCAGAACCTGCCGTGGTACTACGAGTTCAAGAAGGTTGACTTCGGCGATGACAGCCATGAAGACGTCATCCAGATCAATCCTGCCGATGCCTCAAAACTCGGCGTTAAAAACGGAGACATGGTCAAAGTTACCTCCGTGACTGGAAGTTACGTGATTAAAGCCAAGCTCTGGGAGGGAATCCGTCCGGGGACTGTTGCCAAATGCTATGGCCAGGGACACTGGGCCTACGGGAAGGTTGCATCAAAGGAATTCGGAAAGACCCCGAGGGGCGTAAACAACAACGAGATCATGCCTTTTGACATAGAACGTCTGAGCGGCGCCAATGTAAGAAACGGCGGGTTCACCGGCGTTAAAATCGAGAAGGCTTAAGGAAAGGAGGAAATGATAAATGCCTAAGTACGGAATGGTTATAGATTTACAGAAGTGTGTGGGCTGCGGCGCATGCGCGCTGGCCTGTAAAACAGAGAACAATACACAGGACAGGGCAAAAGGGCAGACCTTCAACTGGGCGGATTTTATAATGAAGGCAGAGGGAAAGTTCCCTGACACCAAGTTTACTGTCAGGCCTGTTCTCTGCAATCACTGCACCGATGCGCCATGCGTGAAAGCTTGTCCTGTAACACCGAAGGCAATGCACAAACACGAGAACGGGATGACTATTCACAATCAGGAGCGATGCATCGGCTGCCGCCTGTGTCAGGACGCCTGTCCATACAGCACGAGAGATGTTGATAAGGACAAAGCTGCCTACAGCGTGATAAGTTTTAATGACTTTGAGGATGAAGTGCATCCTTTTTATAAAGACAAGACGGAAGTTGTTGCAGGCTGCACGGCGTCCGGCGCCGAGATTTCACAAAAGGCAGGCGACATGCCTCCTCACCGCACCCTTTACACGCACTCTGATTACGTAAGCGTAAGAGAAAAGGGCAAGGTTGAGAAGTGCATATTCTGCGAGCACAGGGTGCTCCATGGCGAAAAGCCTAACTGCGTCGTGGCGTGTCCTGCAAGCGCCAGGGTCTTCGGCGATCTTTCAGATCCCGGCAGCGAGGTAAGCCAGCTTATCAAGAAGCACAAGGCGGTCCAGCTTGCCAATAACAAGGGAGAGCTGTTAAAGCCCGGAGAAAAGGGCACGCAGCCCAATGTTTACTATATCAGGAACTTCTCTGTCAGGAAGTAACTGTAACACTTAAATGGAGCAATGGAGTGACGGAGCAGCGGTTTAATAAGCCGCTGGCTCCTTCACTCCGATTTTTTCTCGGTACTCTATTCTCCAACACTCCGAATAATTGAGGTGAATGTGAATATTTCGCAGCAACTTATAGCAAATGAGCGGGCAAGGTGTGAATGCTACAGACTACTTGCGGCATGTTTTTACCAGCCGCAAAAAGAAACATTTATGGAAGAGCGGCTGTTTGAAAATCTTACTGCGTTACTGAGACAGTCCTGTCCCGAGGCATCGGTATTTTCTGAAAAAATGGGGCAGGCAATTTCAACTTACGGCAATGAAGACCTTCTTGTTGAATACGCAAAACTATTTGTGGGGCCTTATGAGCTCAAGGCGGCTCCTTACGGCTCCATCTATCTGGATGACGGCAGAAAAATAATGGGAGATTCCACAATGGAGGTCCTGAAGATATATAAGGATGAAGGACTTTCAATAGACGACAATTTCAAAGAGCTTCCCGACCATATCGCAGTTGAACTTGAATTTATGTATTACCTGATATTTAAAGAGATAGAAGCGATGGAAAAATCCGACGATAAAAAAGCGGCTTATTTTATAGAAGTCCAGGAGAGGTTTTTGCGCAGGTTTTTAGGCCGATGGGTAAAGCCGTTTTGCGATGAAATAATGAAAGGGACGGAAAATGAATTCTACCCGGCTTTGGCGGAATGTCTGTCAACCTTTGTTGTCAAATCCACCATGCCGGATGAACTGAAGGCCCTCGTTCCGGAGAAAATACAGGGTACGCTTAATTAAATGCTTAAAGATAAAGTAATAGACAGGCTTTCGGGCTCGGCGGATTTAATAAGCACGGACAGGTCAAGATGCATGAGAATGCGTTTTAACCGAAACGGATGCAGGCAGTGCCTGGAACAGTGCAGCGCAGGTGCAATAGATATATATGAGGATGTGAATATCAATGCGGACAAATGCACTGAATGCATGTTGTGCGTATCAGCATGTCCTTCCGGCTGTTTTACGATAAACGGTCTGGATTTTTATTCACTAACGGGCAGGCTTAGAAAGGTGCAGGCATCTGTTCAGTCACCAGTGCTGGGATGCTTGTCAGACCCCAAAAAAACTGCTCATGAAAAGACAGTCTGTCTGGGTTTCTTATCAGAAGAACATATTATAGCGCTTTATGTATTCCTGCAGGGTCCGCTGCAGATCGATATATCGGGATGTACGGATTGCAGAAACAGCTCTATTGCCGGCATCCTCGAAAGCAGAATCGCTGCTGTTGGAGGTAAAATATCCCTGCCGGTCTCTGAAAAAATAAGGCTGATCAGAAATAAGGCGGAGATTGACTTTCATGCGGTCTCGTATGACAGGCGGGGCTTTTTCAGCGCCCTTAAAAACGCTACCTTTTTGAAGGCCTCCCTGCTGTTTGACGATGACAATGAACCTGTACATGCTTATTCAGCAAAAAAACTACCTTTTAAAAGGGAATTACTGAACCGGGCGATTAAGTTTTTGCCGGAAGAAACGCAGGTAGCCCTGTTTAAAAATTACTATTATAATGTCAGGATTACAGGAGACTGTAATAAGTGCTTTGCATGCGTTGGAATGTGTCCTTCCGGGGCATTAAAGATAGAAGACAATAACACCGGAAGGGAGCTCTTTTTCAACTCTTCTCTCTGCAATGGATGCGGATTGTGTGAAAATTTTTGTATGACCGGGGCTGTCGGGATAAAAAAAGGATTTCCCGGAAAAAATCCTTTCGAATTTATCAGACTGAAAGAGGAAGTGCGACACTTGCCCACGGCAAGCTCTGTCGAACCATAGATTCCCGCTTATCCCGATTCATCGGGACTGGAATGACAAATTATGCAACCTTGCTTATAAACTCATTAGCAACCCCTTCTCTTGACAATCAAATCAAATTGTGTTTATATGACAATATGACTACGTGGTGATCTTGAGATCAGCACAATTAGTTGAAAAGTTAATAACAATAAAAAATCGCTTATATAATAGTAGAGCTAAAGGATCGGTTATCATGCAGGAACTGCTGAACATTTTCAAGGCTCTTTCAGACGAAACAAGGCTGAAGATGCTGAAGGTTTTTCAGAAAGGCGAGATATGCGTATGCGACCTCGTGAGTGTTCTGGACACGAGTCAGCCCAAGATATCATTCCATCTGAACGTCCTGAAAGAGGCGGGACTGATAAAAGACCGAAAGCAGGGAAAATGGGTCCATTACAGCATCAATGATTCGGATATGTTCAGGAGGTTTCTCGTCCTTTCTGTCATGGAGAAAATCCCGGAAGCAGCCATGAAAGATAATTATACGAGGCTGTCAAAGATGATAAATATCAAAAATAAAAACAGATGCGTGTAGGAGAAAGAGTGATGCCCGAAAAATTTCTTGAAAAGCTTCACAACTTCAGGCTGTTACCTGTATTCGTAATCGTCAGTATGGTCATCGGCATTGTCATCGGCAAGGTGTACGGGATTTCCAACTTTCAACTCACACCGCCGATTGACGCCATTAAATCGATATGTCACGGCACATATGAATTCAGCATTCCCAACACCCTGGCGCTTGGGGTTGTCGTGGGCCTTTTCATGATGATGTACCCTGCAATGGCAAATATAAAGTTCGAAGACCTTGGCAAAGCTGCAAAGTCGCCCAAACAACTTCTCATCGTCATTTTTTTCAATTATGCCGTGGCCCCGTTTTTTATGCTCCTTCTTGCAAAGATATTTTTGAGCGGTGAAACAGATATATATACAGGACTGGTTTTATACGGGCTTGCGCCATGTATAGCAATGGTTATTGTGTTTACCTACCTTTCGGCGGGCAACGGACCTCTGGCGATACTACTTGTAGCGTTGAACTCCATTATACAAATGCTTCTGATCCCTGTATATGCAAAACTCCTGCTGGGCGATATCAAGTTTGATGTATGGGTGGTGGGAGAGAGCGTGCTTTTGTATCTCGGCATCCCTCTTATTGCCGGTATGCTCACGAGGTTTCTTGGTGTGAAAAGATTCGGCGAAGAATGGTTTCATAAACTAAAGTTTTATCTTGATACCATGTCTATTATC
>JAGVHR010000055.1 GCA_020056455.1 Thermodesulfovibrionales bacterium | reverse complement strand
TAAAATTATTAATGAATCACCCCGAAGAAAAATATTGTCAGACGTTACCGGTTTGTAGTAAAGTATATCCCGCTTAACTCTGGACTTGATAATTTAAATATCTCTGTTGAAATGGAGGATTAAGATGTCTGAGCAACAAAAGATAGTTTTAGTAGTCGGAGGCGGTTTTGCCGGGCTTACGGCAGCAGTTGAAACCGCTGAGGCAGGCTTTAATGTTGTTATCGTAGAAAAAACGCCCTTTCTCGGCGGCAGGGTAACACAGCTTAATAAATATTTCCCGAAATTGTGTCCGCCGAACTGCGGTCTCGAGATAAATTTCAAAAGGATAAAGAACAGCGGCGATATCACTTTCTATACACTTGCAGAAGTTGAGAAGATATCAGGGCAGGAAGGCAACTACGATGTCACTATAAAACAGAACCCCAGGTTCGTAAATGACAAATGCGTTGGATGCAATGCCTGTTACGAGGCATGCCCTGTTGAGATGCCGAATGAATTCAACTTCGGCCTGGATAAGACAAGGGCCGCGTATATTACACACAACCAGGCCTTCCCGTTTAAATATGTCCTCGACAGTAAACACTGTAAAGGCAAGGCATGTGCAAAATGCGCTGAAGCATGCAAGTACGATGCAATTAATCTTGACATGAAGCCGGAAGCAATCAATCTCAATGTTGGGGCAATTGTGCTTGCAACAGGATGGGATTTGTATGACGTAACAAAATTGGACCTCCTTGGCGGCGGGAAGATCAAAAATGTAATTACAAACATGCAGATGGAAAGGCTTGCGTCTCCTAATGGGCCCACATCAGGTAAAATTCTCAGGCCTTCCGATAATAAGGAAGTCAATAACATCGCCTTTGTCCAGTGTGCAGGGAGCAGGGATGAAAACCACCTTCCTTACTGTTCTTACATCTGCTGCATGGCTTCTTTAAAACAGGCCACATATTTAAGAGAGCAGTATCCCGATTCAAAGGTGCAGATCTTTTATATAGACATCAGGACCCCCGGGCGGTATGAGCAGTTTTACTGGAAGGTGAAAGAGGACCCGAACGTAACGCTTACTAAAGGCAAGGTTGCAAAGGTTGAAGAAGATCCTGCAACAGGCGACGTCCTTCTGACGGCAGAGGATGTGCTTTTAAATAAAAAAATTACAGCAAGGTTCGATATGGTGGTGCTTGCAGCCGGCATGGTCCCTTCAACAAGGGCTTCAAAGATACCCACTGATATTTCGTACACAAATGATGGTTTTGTCGTACCCGCTTCCTTAAAGCAGGGCATGTTTGCCGTCGGGACCTTAAAGAGTCCTGTTGATGTTTCGCGGTCCGTTCAGGATGCAACAGGAGTAGCAATAAAAAGTATTCAGAGTGCGAGGAGGTTGAGATAGATGGAAAAGAAATTCGGGGTATATATCTGCACAGGATGCGGGATCGGAGAGACCGTTAATATAGAAAAACTGAAAAAGAAATCTGCTCGCGTCTCAAAATTAGAGGTGGATAATATCAGGGTACACCAGATCTTATGCAGTCCTGAGGGACTGGAAGTTATAAGGAATGATATAAAGGAAGGCGTAAATACAATCATTATCGGCGCATGCTCCCCGCGTGTAAAATTTGAGGAGTTTGATTTCCCCGGCGCTATTGTAGAGAGAGTCAACCTGAGAGAGTTCGTTGCCTGGACCCAGGAGCCGATGACCGACGACACGCAGAGTCTTGCAGATGATTATATGATGATGGGGATTATCAAGACCCAGAAAGGCAGTCTTCCCGAGCCGAACATACTTCAGGATTTGAGCAATACAATTCTTGTTATCGGCGGCGGCATGGCAGGGCTTTCCGCATCTCTTGAAGCTGCAAAAGCAGGCTATCAGGTAGTGCTTGTTGAAAAAGAGGCAGAGCTTGGCGGCATGTCGGCAAAGCTTTACAAAGAGACCCCGAGGCAGTATCCATATGACAAGCTTGAAGAGCCGAGGATTTTTAACATAATTAAGGAAGTTGAATCTCATCCGAATATAAAGGTTTTCAAATCGTCAGTATTAGAGAAGACTGACGGACAACCGGGTCTTCTGGATGTGACCATCTCCGGCAACGGGGCCAGCGAGACCATGAGGGTCGGCGCAGTCATAATGGCAGCAGGGTGGAAACCTTACGATGCCACAAAGCTTGGACATCTGGGATACGGCAAGTCCAATGTTATTACGAATGTTCAGATGGAGGAAATGGCAAAGAAGGGGAAGATAACCCGCCCCTCTGACGGCAAAGAGGCGAAGAAAGTCGCATTTATACAGTGTGCCGGTTCAAGGGACCCGAACCACCTTCCTTACTGTTCATCATTCTGCTGCGGCACCTCGCTCAAGCAGGCAAAATATGTAAGAGAGAAAAACGAAGATGCGGTGGCGATGATCTTCTATAAAGATATCAGGACCCCGGGACAGACAGAACTTTTCTACAAGAACATGCAGAACGACGCCGGTGTGTTATTGACAAAGGCTGAAGTAACAGGCGTCAGCGACGCAGGAAACGGCAACCTTTACGTTGAGGCAGAGAATACACTCCTTGGAGAAAAAATAAAGGTTGAGGCAGACCTTGTGGTCCTTGCAACAGGGGTAGTTCCTGCGACACGCGCTTCACAGGAATATCTTGACGGACTTACAGAGGCTCAAAAGAAAGGCGACGATGCAAAGAAGGCATACATCGAATCAACACCTAAACCGGATTTTATTTTAAATCTTACCTACAGGCAGGGCCCCGAACTCCCGTCGCTTGAAGGCGCATATGGTTTTGCGGATTCAAACTTCATCTGCTTCCAGTACGAGACAAGAAGGACCGGCATTTATGCCGCGGGCTGTGTAAGACAGCCCATGTCCATGTCCGACGCTGCAGAGGATGCAGCAGGCGCGGCATTAAAGGCCATACAGTGCGTTGAACATGTTGCAAAAGGTATAGCGGTTCACCCGAGGGCCTGGGATACATCTTTTCCTGACCCGATGATGATCAAGTGCACTTCCTGCAAGAGGTGTACGGAAGAATGTCCTTTCGGTGCGATCGATGAAGATGAAAAAGGCACCCCGTTTTACATGATCAACCGTTGTCGCAGATGCGGTACATGTATGGGCGCCTGTCCTGAAAGGATCGTGTCCTTCAAGGATTTCAGCGTGGATATTGTCGGCTCCATGATAAAGTCCATTGAATCGGAAGAGGATGAATTCAGGGTAATAGTGCTGGCCTGTGAAAATGATGCTTATCCGGCAATAGACAGCGCAGCTATCAAACGCCAGAAATTGAATCCAAAGGCAAGGATTATACCTGTCAGATGTCTTGGTTCAACCAATCTGGTCTGGGTCACCGATGCATTTTCAAAGGGGATCGACGGTCTGATGCTTCTTGGATGCAAGTACGGTGAAAATTACCAGTGTCACTTTGTGAAGGGCAGTGAACTTGCAAACTACCGCTTCAGCAAGGTTAAGGAGACACTCGACAAGCTCCAGCTTGAATCCGAGAGATGCCAGCTTGTACAGGTCGCGATATCAGAGTATGACCAGATTCCAAAGATGATTAATGACTTTGTTGAGAGGATAGAAGAAATAGGACCGAACCCGTTTAAAGGCATGTAAAAAGCGCGGAAGCACGAAAGCGTGGAAGCGCGGAAGTTAAAAACTTCCTGACTTTCGAGCTTACGAACTTCCTTACTTGTTAATAGGAGGAATAGATGGCAGAAGCAACGATAATAAAGCCTGATCTGGATTTTGTAAAAGGGGTCATCGAGGGCGGGGGTGAATCCCTCAAGAAGTGTTACCAGTGCGCTACCTGCACGGTTGTCTGTAATGTAACCCCTGATGACCATCCATTTCCAAGAAAAGAGATGGTCTGGGCGCAATGGGGGTTAAAGGAAAAATTTGCCGGCAATCCTGACGTATGGCTTTGCCATCAGTGCAATGACTGCACGGCGCATTGTCCCAGGGGAGCAAAGCCGGGTGAAGTTTTAGGCGCTATCAGGAAACAGACAATCAAACAGTACTCCTCACCGTCTTTTCTTGCAAATCTTGTAAGCAGCAAGGGTCTTGTTTGGCTTATCTTCCTGATCCCTGCCCTGCTTCTCGGCGCCATACTTTCATCTGACGGCGCTTTTATCCCGAATGAAGAAGAGATCAAGTTTTCTTTCTTTGCCCCAACTCTTACTATACAGCTTGTCTTTGTCCCTGCCCTGACTTTTGGTTTTCTTGTAGGTATTCTGGGCCTTATGAAATTCTGGGCTGACATGAAGAAGGCAGCGGGAGTTACTTCAGGGGACCTGGGCGGAAGCATTTCAGCAACCGCTAAAGAGATCTTAAGCCATGTCAAATTCAAAAGCTGCGGGATAAGCGCGGACAGGTTTACCTCTCATTTTCTGGTATTTTACAGCTTTGTCATGCTCGGCATTGCCACTGCTTTGGGGGTTCTCTATATTGATATCCTTCACATGGAGTCGCCTTTCAGCTTCGGCTATGGCACTCCCGTGAAAATCTTTGGACTGATTGGCGCCGTAGGACTTCTTGCAGGTGTTTTTCTCATGATCAGCAACAGATTTAAAAATGCTGAAAAAGTCGGCATTGGAAGCTATTTTGACTGGCTCCTGATAACAATTGTCGGAGTTATTATGGCGTCAGGGATCCTGTCATGGGTGATAAGGGTCGCCGGTATCGCTTCTTTCGCCTATATAAGTTATTTTATACACCTTGTTTTTGTTCTCTCTCTGTTCCTGTATCTTCCCTATTCAAAACTTGCGCATATGTTTTACAGATCAGCAGCTATATGCTTTTTGAAATATTCAGGAAGAGAGACTAAATAGGGCAACACTAACTTTATATAAATTTTAAACCAAACTCAAAAGGAGGTAGGAATATGAGTAGTACAATTATGTTTGCGCTTCTTTGCGGAGCGTTGGGCGTTTTATACGCTATTGTAACTGCAGTCTGGGCATCAAAGCAGGACGCAGGGAATGCGAAGATGCAGGAGATCTCGAATGCGGTCAAAGAGGGCGCAATGGCGTTCCTCGCACGCGAGTACAAAACAGTTGCTATGGTTGCGGTACCTTTGGCGGTGCTTCTGTCTTTCCTCGGGATCTGGACAGCAATAGGGTTCGTCATCGGCACGGTCGGTTCGGCGGTCGCCGGATATATAGGCATGATGGTATCAGTGCGGGCCAATGTGCGCACGGCCCAGGCGGCCCACAAGGGTCTCCAGGCTGCACTCGGCCTTGCTTTTAAGGGCGGCTCGGTGACTGGCGTTATGGTCGTTGGTCTCGGAATTATAGGCTTAGCAGGTTTTTATTTTATAGCACAGCAGGCAGCCCCTGAGCAGGCATTCCATGCACTCGTAGGACTCGGTTTTGGATGTTCATTAATGAGCGTGTTTGCACGTATCGCAGGTGGTATCTATACAAAGGCTGCTGACGTAGGCGCTGACCTTGTTGGAAAAGTTGAAGCAGGTATTCCTGAGGATGATCCCAGAAACCCTGCAGTTATCGCGGACAACGTTGGAGACAACGTCGGCGACTGCGCAGGTATGGCAGCCGACCTTTATGAAACATACACGGTTACGCTCGTTGCAGCAATGCTTCTTGCAAAGACTGTTTTTGGCGCTAACAGTCCTTGGATTGAGTTCCCCCTCATGCTCGGCGGAATATCGATCATCGCTTCCATTATCGGAACTTTTGCAGTAAGACTCGGCAAAGGCGGATATATTATGGGTGCCCTTTATAAGGGACTTGCAGTTGCAGGCGTTCTTGCAGCAGCAACATTTTATATTGTTACAGACATATTTCTGAAAGATAGTGAAGTCATCGCTTCATTAGCCGCTCATCCGTCTTTTACAACAATGAACGTTTTCCTTATGTCACTTATCGGCCTTGCATTGACCGGAATTATCGTGGTTATAAC
>JAGVHR010000166.1 GCA_020056455.1 Thermodesulfovibrionales bacterium | reverse complement strand
GGGATATCAAGAAAGGCGTCGATACCCAATATGAAATAAAGGCTGTCATCAGGATAGAGATCATGGAGTTTTTCAAGGGTCTTTACTGTATAGGATTTCTGCCTGGCTCTGTATTCGAGGTCAAGGAGATCAAAGCGCGGATTGTTCTTTGTTGCAAGTCCGGCCATGGCATATCGGTGATGAGCAGGCGCAGTGTCTTCTGTCTTGAGCGGAGGATTGCCTGAAGGGATAAAGATTACAGTATCAAGTCCGGCAAGTTCCAGCGCCTCTTCGGCAGCGCGCAGATGTCCGCAGTGAATCGGATTAAAAGTCCCGCCTAATATGCCAAGCTTCAATCTTTCACTGCCTTCAATTCATTAATCTCCAATGCAAATTCACCAGTTTTCCTTCTTTGCTCAGTATAGCGTGGTTAATCGGCTGCTTATTGTACACTATTACGATATCTCTGTTGGCGGTTCCCCAAAGTCAGAATATCACCTCTCGCCCCTCAACACCCCTGAGCGCAAGGCAAAGTTCCTCGAACGTGGCATGGTTCAGATGAAGCCCGACTGTCCTTCTGCCGATATCTTCAAGCTCATGTGCGTCGGAGGAGGTGATCCATGGAATGGAGCGATACATACCGAAGGTTTCCATTGCCTTGTCCACAGGTGTCCTTGACGAGATCTCAAGAGCGTCAAAGCCGATCCCGGCAGGTATGAACCCGAGTTGGCCAATAATGCCGAAGGCCTCGCGATCGATATGGCCGGCGATCGCAAGGCCTCCGAAACCGTGGATGAGGTCTACTATCCTGTTGACCGGCAGGTCTGTCGAGCCGATGAGCAGTCTCTTGTTGAAGCCAAGAACTTCATCTTCTTCGTTTACAACTACCTGTATGCCGAAGACGTCCTCGTCATTGTCCCCGGGCTGAAGGTGTTCATAGATAACAGCTTGCATTTCATATGATTTTTCCAGGCTGCCGAAAAGGCCGAGGATATGGGTTTCTTCAGTAGAAGTGATTTCCATGCCCGGGATTACAGTGATCCCGTGCTTCCTGCCGAGTTCCAGGGTTGCGGCAATGTTCTCTGCAGAGTTATGGTCACAAACTGCTATAAGGTTTATGCCGAGAGATGCAGCCTTTTCTATTATGTTTCGAGGTGTCATGAAAAGGTCTGCGCAGGGAGAAAGGCATGAATGGATATGAAGGTCTGCCCTGAATTCTACCGGCATCTCAGTCCGAGGGCATAAAGCCTTCCGACGAGTTCGAAGGTGGGCAGGCTGCTGGTCATTACAGGTATGTTCTCCGCAACCGCCTTTTTCAGCGTGTCTGCATCAGGCTTCCTGTTGTTTACAAGTATGATTCCGGAAAGCTCTTTCAGTGAGGCAACCGCAATAATATTGAGGTGGATCTGGAGGGTTATCCAGATGTTTCCAGCGTGTGAATTGCCCATTACATCAGACAGAAGGTCGCTGACATATCCGCCTGTGACCTCGCGCGTCAGACTGAGTTCAGGGGTCGTTACTTCAAGAGAAAGGCTGCTGACTATCTCATGCAGATCCATGCGCCCTCCTTAATTGACGGCGTTCAGCTGTATCACAAATTCCATGGTAGTGCCTTCGCCGACAACAGAATCAACAGTAAGGCTGTCGGTATTTTTCCTGATGTTCGGCAGTCCCATGCCTGATCCGAATCCCATCTCCCGGACATAGTCCGGGGCTGTGGAATAGCCCTCAGTCATGGCCAGTTCAATGTTGGGTATGCCATGCCCCATGTCATTGATGATCACGGAGATTTCGGTATCTGTTATCCTGTACTTCATCATGCCGGCTACAGCATAGATGATGACGTTCATCTCAGCCTCGAACGCTGCTATTGCCGTTCTTCTGATGATGTCCTTCCGGACGCCCAGTCTTTCGAGTATCCCTTTCAGGCTGCTTGAGGCTGCTCCTGCATTGGTAAAGTCCTTGCCGGTCAGAAAAAAAACTCCCTCTTCCAGACAGACCTTCACGAGGCCCCTGTGCGGCATGAGCCGAAAGGCGACTGACTGTAGATGTGGACCTGGCTCCTGAGACCTCTTTCGTAGAGTCTGCCGCAGGCTTCAAACATGGAAAGACCGGTTGCAAACAGGGGGATATTTTTTTCTATAGCAAGATTAATGGTACGCAGGTCGGGCCGCTTTCCCTGGACAAAGATGATCAGCTCAATCGCCGCCATTTCAGCTGTGCGTATAACCTGAACGTTCGTAAGTCCGGTGATCAGCAGGGATTTCGTAGTCGAAAAAGAAAGTACATCACTCATCAGATCAGCACAGTAGGCGCTCTCCACAGTCTTCTGAAGAGATGAAGCGCAGGTCAGTATGTCCGCATCCAGAATATTCAGGATTTCACCGAGATTCATCTTATTGCTGTCTCCACTTTTACTGCACAGGTGCTTGAAGCGCTGTTTTCAGGATAGTAAAGCAGGGCGTTTACACGGCCATGAGGAAAGTGAGTGGAGGTATATACTGAGCCCGCGGGCACAGCGTCGGTTACTTTTGCCTTGAGGTAGATGGCCCCTCTTCTTGAGGAAACTTTCACATGGCTGTTTTCGGCAATCCCGAGTTTCACTGCGTCTTCTTCATGGATCTCGATATAGGGCTCTGAGACAACGAGGTCAAGAGACCTGGAGCGTGTTGACATCGAGCCTGAATGCTGGAGCACGTCTCTGACAACAAGCGACAGAGGATATTCAGGAGAAGGCGCCTCTCCTTCAGAGTACTGCACTGCATGAAATATCCTTCTGTCTGAAGCGTTCTGCTCTTCACGGACCGAAGTCCTGATCTCATCAGCAAGACCCTCGGCGCTACGGGTCCCTGTCTCTTTGCCCATGGCAAGAGACAGGTTCCTCAGGATCTGCCAGTCAGGCAATGCCTGGCCCTGTGTCTCGATGATCCTCTGGAGTTTTTGTGTGACTCCCTCGGCATTTATGAAGGAGCCTGCCTTTTCCGCCCAGCCTGCGGCAGGCAGAACAATATGAGCGAGCTTTGCTGTTTCGGTAAGGGCCATGTCCTGAACGATGAGCATATCAAGGGACTTGAGCACGGACTGCAACTTCGTGCTGAACGGGAATGAGGAAACAGGGTCTTCACCCATAATGATCAGGCCCCGCACCGCCCCCTGCCCGTAAAGCATATCCAATGTGCCTTTGGCCCCGGGCGCCGGCCTGATTCCCATCCTGACCATACCGAAGGTATTGGCATATTCGGCCGGGATTTGAAGCGCCTCAGGTTCTTCGCCCAGCAGTATGACAAGGTTTGCTGCGGCAAGGACCGTGTCCATGCCTTTAGTGTTCTCGGACATGTTCAGAGTGAAGGAGATCATGCGACTCCCGGCTTTTGCAAGGGCCTCTGCAGTGGCGGTGATCTCATCCTCAGGTAATCCCGTAAGTTTGGATACCCTGTCGGTTGTATAACCGGCAAGGCCCTTCTCGAACTCATCAAAGCCCTCTGCCTTTGAAACAATCTGCCTGTTGAAGAGGTCCTTGTCTATTATGACTTTCATAAGTCCGTTGATAAAGGCCACTGATGTGCCGCTTCGCATTCTGAGGCCGGAGGTGCTGTGCCGGGTCAGCTTCGTATCTCTTGAGTCTGCCACAATAAGCTTCGAGCCGTCCCTTTTGGCCTGAAGTATATTCAGCCCATATACAGGATGGGTAATGCTGAGATCGGATTCAATGATCAGGATGACGTCCCTGCCCAGCGGATATTTCATATCTATAGTATGTGTTCTGGTGCCGAACGCCCGGGTCAGCGCGTTTTGTACCTTTCCATATCCAAAGGCTGCTGATGAATCGATATTCTCCGAGCCGACAACAGAGCCCATGAACTTTCTGAGCATATAATTGTCTTCATTTGTACAACGAGCTGAGCCGAGGGCGCCGACAGACTCTTTGCCATAGGCTGAGATGATATGGGTAAGACTGTCTCCTGCATATTTCAAGGCCTCATCCCATGTTACAGGCTCCAGATTACCGTTTTTTCTGACAAGAGGGGTCTTCAGCCTGTTTTCGCTGTAGATGAAGTCAATGCCGAACCTGCCCCTGCCGCAGAGATTGCCGCTGCTTCTGCCATTGTCTTCTTTTGCACGCGACCTGAGAATTCTGCCTTCGCGGGTGCCGATCGTGAGGGTGCACCCGCAGCCGCAGAAGGGGCAGATCGTGTCTTTTTCTTCCAGAAACCACGCGCGCGCCTGAAACTTCATGGGCTTGCTGAGGAGTGCGCCGGTTGGACAGATGTCAATGCATTGTCCGCAATAATCGCACTCAAGGATCTCGCCGAAGGCAGGCTGGACAACGGTCGGAAAACCCCTGCCAATAAGACCGAGCGCCCCGCGTCCCTGATGCTCAGCGCAAATCCTCACGCATTTACCGCATAGGATGCAGCGATTTGCAGTAAGTTCGACCAGGGGGCCTCTGACATCAGGCGGCATGGCTTTTCTATGCCTGATAAACCTTCCTTCAGGTTTTCCATATTCGTATGCAATATCCTGAAGGTCGCATTCTCCTGCCTTGTCGCAGATCGGGCAGTCCAGAGGATGATGGATAAGCATAAGCTCAAGGACTGTCTGGCGGACCTTCTTCAGTTTCGGTGTGTCGGTCCTGATTATCATGCCGGCCGCTATCGGCGTGGAGCAGGAAGCAAGGAGCCTTGGGTTGCCCTCCTGTTCGACAACACAGAGCCTGCATCCGCCATAGGGCCTCAGTCTCTTGTCATAGCACATGTTCGGAATATTGATGCCCGCCTTTTTTGCGGCAATAAGGATTGTCGTGCCGGGTTCAGCCAGGACTTTTTTATCATTAATCGTCAGTTCTACCATTTATTTGTCCTCCTTTGCCCCGGCTGCGGTCTTTTCGAGAAATTCATTCGGGTCACCTTCAAACCCTGCGGGGAGGATATTTATGGATTTGAATTTGCAGGTGTCGTAACAGGTCCTGCAGTGTACGCAGAGCTCCTGGATGATCTTGTGGGGCACTTTCTTTTCTCCGATTATGGCCTTTGAAGGACATGCCCTGAGACAGGCTCCACAGGCCTTGCAGAGCTTCTCGTCTATCCAGAAGGTGCTGAGGTTTCGGCATACTCCTGCCCTGCACCATTTCTGGTGTATGTGTGATTCATACTCATTTCTGAAATAACGGATCGTGGAAAGCACAGGGTTTGGCGCTGTCTGACCAAGGCCGCAGAGGGAAGTCGTTATGATGTCCCTGCTGAGGTCTTCGAGTGTTTCGATATCGCCTTCTTTTCCTTTTCCTTCCGTAATGTCTGTAAGCATGTCGAGAAGGATCTTGGTCCCGACCCTGCAGGGAGTGCATTTTCCGCAGGACTCGTCGGCAGTGAATTCCAGAAAGAATTTTGCAGTTCCGACCATGCAGGTGTTGTCGTCCATGACGACCATGCCGCCTGAGCCTACGATTGCGCCGGTGGCGACAATGTCCTCATAGGTCACAGGGATATCCAGAAGGTGCTCGGGTATGCAGCCCCCTGAAGGGCCTCCAAGCTGGACCGACTTGAATTTCTTCCCTTTTTTTATGCCGCCGCCAATATCATAGATGATCGTTCTGAGCGGTATGCCCATAGGCACTTCAACAAGACCGACGTTGTTGACAGCTCCGGTAATGGCGAAGACCTTTGTGCCTGTTGACTTTTCAGTTCCGAGGCTGCGGTACCAGGCTGATCCGTTGAGCATAATCGGCGCTATCTGCGCCAGGGTCTCAACATTATTTAAAACTGAGGGTTTGTCCCACAGGCCTTTAACTGCAGGGAAGGGCGGCCTTGGCCTGGGCATGCCCCGTTTCCCTTCGATCGAGCGCATCAGCGCGGTCTCTTCACCGCATACGAATGCGCCTGCGCCGAGATAGATGTCGAGTTCAAAATCAAAGCCGGAAGCGAGGATATTTTTTCCAAGAAGCCCTGCTTCGGTCGCCTGGTCTATGGCCAGCCTAAGCCGTTTGACTGCAAGCGGATATTCGGCGCGCACGTAGATATATCCGTGATGGGCCCCGATCGCCTTTGCGCCTATGATCATGCCCTCAATGACAGAGTGGGGGTCAGCCTCCATGACCGATCTATCCATGAATGCGCCGGGGTCGCCCTCGTCTCCGTTACAAAGCATGAATTTAATCTCTGACTGCACCTTTGACGCGAATTCCCACTTAAGACCGGTTGAAAAGCCTGCGCCTCCTCTTCCTCTGAGGCCCGAATCCTTAACGGTCTTTATAATGTCCTCAGAGGTCATCTCAGTGAGGGTCTTTGCCGCAGCC
>JAGVHR010000104.1 GCA_020056455.1 Thermodesulfovibrionales bacterium | reverse complement strand
TCTTGTTTGTGTCCTGTTCCTCCTTGCCATGGGGCCGAAAACCCCCGGTGAAGGGAACAGAGACTCTATTTCTCCTGTTGATGCTGACAAGATAATTAAGAGCAAGGCTGCTGATTTTACGCTGAAAGACATCAACGGCAGGGCGGTCTCGCTCTCTTCTCTGAGGGGCAAGGTCGTTCTTCTGAACTTCTGGGCCACCTGGTGTCCTCCCTGCAAGGCAGAGATGCCGTCCATGAACCGGCTCTATAATGAGCTCAGGCCGCGCGGGTTCGAGATCCTGGGGATCTCTACTGACAGCTCTCTTTTGTATGTCAGGGATTTTCTCTCAAAAAACAGAATTGATTTCCAGATC
Source organism: Thermodesulfovibrionales bacterium (assembly GCA_020056455.1). Taxonomy (GTDB): domain Bacteria; phylum Nitrospirota; class Thermodesulfovibrionia; order Thermodesulfovibrionales; family UBA6898; genus UBA6898. The sequence continues at coordinate 11,311 of JAGVHR010000104.1, read as the reverse complement.
CTCTTTGATGAGGGGAAAACAGTTTCAAGACAGTACAGGGTTTTTTCCATGCCGACAACGTTTCTGATAGACAGAAACGGGATAATCGTCGACAAGTTTTATGGAGAATACGACTGGACTGACCCTGAGGTCAGACAGAAGGTTGAAAAGCTGCTATAGCCGGGTTTCTCTCAAAATGCGTTAAACAAATGACATGATACGAGTCTGTGGTCCTGTTCTTTCAGCTTCGGTACGATCCTGTCGCAGGGGTTGAAGCGTTTTGGACAGCGGGGATGGAAAGGGCACCCTGGCGGCAGATGGACAGGGCTTGGCACGTCGCCGAGATCACGGGTTTGTGATGGACCGTTGTCTTTTATCCCAACAGACGCCTCTGCTGCCCCGGCTATATTAATCTTCGGAGCTGACGCCAGGAGTATCTCTGTATATGGGTGACAAGGCTTATCAAACAGCTCCTCGGTTTTTGCGTATTCCACAAGCCTGCCGAGATACATTACCCCTACCATATCGCTGAAATACCGGACCACCCTTAGATCATGGCTGATGAACAGAAAGGATATCCCGGAACTGCGTTTTAACTCCTGAAGCAGGTTCAGTATCTGGGCCTGGATTGAAACATCAAGCGCTGACAGGGGCTCGTCAGCCACAATCAGTTCAGGAGACACAGCAAGCGCCCTTGCAATGCAAATCCTCTGCCTCTGTCCACCGCTGAATTCATGCGGATAGCGGTCCATTGTCTCAGGCCCGAGCCCTACAGTGCCCAGCAGGTCAACAACTCTGTCTCTCCTGGCTGAGCCGGATGCAAGTTTGTGTATTACAAATGGCTCGGATACAGTATCAAAAACCGATCTCCGGGGATTCAGGGAGGCAAAAGGGTCCTGGAAAATAATCTGGCAGGACTTTCTGAAGGCCTTGAGGTCTTTCCTGTTGAATTTAAAGAGGTCTCTTCCCCTGAACAGCACACTTCCCGCAGTCGGGTTGATAAGCCGCAGGACGAGTCTGGCAACAGTAGACTTGCCGCAGCCGCTTTCCCCCACAAGCGCCATCACACTGTTTTCACTGATTGAAAAGCTGATGCCGTCAACTGCCTTCAGCGTCTGCCTTTTCCCTCCCAGCGCACTGCTGGTTTCAAAGTACTTTGACAGGTTTTGTATGCTCAGTAACTCCATGATATCTCTTTTGCCCTTATGCACCGTGCGTAATGATTTTTCTCTATCTCTTCAAGCGCAGGCTCTGCGACTCTGCAATCACTGATAACGAATCTGCACCGATCAGAGAATTTGCAGCCAGGAGGAAGCGCACCCGGCCTCGGCACAAATCCCGGAATAGGGGTAAGGGTCTTTCCTTTTTCCTTTGGCAGGGAGTCAAGCAGGCCCATGGTATAGGGATGGCGGGGATTATTGAACAGTTCCTTTGTCCAGGCGAGCTCTACTATCCGGCCGGCGTACATGATGCCGACCCTTGAGACGTTTTCCGACATAATCCCCAGGTCATGAGTAATAAACAGTATCGACATCTTCCTTTCCTGCCGCAGGCCCTGAATGAGATCAAGGATCTGGGCCTGGATCGTGACATCAAGAGCTGTTGTCGGTTCGTCTGCAATAAGAAGCCCGGGGTTGCAGGATATGGCCATGGCTATCATGACGCGCTGCCGCATGCCGCCTGACATCTGATGCGGATATTCCCTGATGCGTATTTCCGGCGACGGGATTCTCACTGACCGGAGAAGCCCCACAGCGCTATCCATGGCGTCCTTCTTTTTCATGCCCTTATGGGTCATGAGTACCTCTGCAATCTGATATCCGATTGTCAGCACAGGATTCAGAGAGGTCATCGGCTCCTGGAAAATCATGGAGATATCGTTGCCCCGGAGGCGCCTGAGCGGTTCCCTTCCGAGAGTCAGCAGGTCCTTCCCTTTGAATAGAATCTCGCCCTCAGCATAGGCAAGGGGCGGCAGTATTCCAAGAATAGAAAGCGCTGTAATGCTTTTGCCGCACCCGCTTTCGCCTGCCAGGCCAAAGACTTCGGATTCGCTGATATTGAAATTGAGATTTGATACGACGTTTAAGGGGTTGGTTTCTGATCTGAAACAGATGTTGAGATCCCTAACGTCAAGCAGGGACACAGTGGATTATTTTTCCTCTTTTTTCAAGAGCTTGAGGTAGTTCTCTGCTTCCTTCAGGTGGGGATTGTATTCGAGCGCCTTCTGCCATTCTTCAAACGCAAGTCCGCCAAGCCCGGACATATAGTAGCAAAGGCCTAACTGGACCCAGGCAGCGCCGAAGTTGGGATTGATCAACTTTGCCTTGACGAAATGAACAATCGCCTCTTCCATCCTGCCCTTGCTCCTGAGCGCTATGCCTAATTTGGTATGAACATCGGCCAGCTTTGAATGCAGCCCTATTGCCTTCCTGTACTCTTCGATGGCCTGGTCCGTCATATTAAATTCCAGGTACATATTCCCGAGCTTGAAATGCTCATTGGCGAGTTTTCCTGCGATAAACGGGTCGATAACATTAGGGTCAGGATGGGCTATCTGGGCAGCTACCGAGAATACTTCCTGGGCTTTCTTGAACTCGCCGAGATCATTGTATGTTACTGCAAGGTTTAAAGATGCCTCAGTATAACGGGGATTAAGCTCAAGGGCCATTTCAAAGTGCCCAGCCGCGGCCTTCAGATCACCGTTAAGGTTGCTGATCACCCCAAGCTTGTTCTGCACATCCGCATACCTGGGATTAATCATGAGGACCTCACGCAGGACAGGCTCAGCCTCGCTGTATTTACCCTCTTCAAAGAGCTTATTGCCGAGTTCGTAGAGTTCCTGAAGATGTTCACCCATGATTGAAAGATTATAGGTAGCGCCCTGATTGTTTGTCAAGAAAGAGAAAGGGGGTCCCGATCGAGTATCTCTCTTATCTTAAGCAGCAGCTCATGCGGAGAAACCGGTTTGTGTATGAAATCCAGACCTTCCTCAAGAACGCCTTTTTTATGGATAATGTTGGCAGTATAGCCGCTCATAAAAAGCGCTTTTATATCCGGGCTGAGCTTTTTGATTTCATCATATGCCTCCCTGCCGTTCATCCCCGGCATTACCACATCAAAGACAAGGAGCTGTATTTTGTCCTTATTGGCAATGAAGTTATCCACAGCGTCTATGCCGTCAGACGCTGTCAATACTGTATATCCGAATTCGTAAAGCACAGTGCCGATCAGTTTCCTGAGGGTCTCGTCGTCTTCTGCCACAAGCACTGTCTCTGTCCCTTTTTTTACCTTTGCTGTCTCGGAAGGTCTCTGTTCCGAGGTCGCTGCCTCGTCTATAACCGGCAGATATATTTTAAAAGCAGTACCCTTTCCGGGCTCGCTGTACACAGTAATATAGCCGTTATGCTGCTTGATGATCCCGTAGGCAATTGACAGGCCAAGGCCTGTGCCGCTCCCTAATTCCTTAGTTGTAAAAAAGGGCTCAAATACCCTGAGTCTGGTCGGCTCATCCATGCCGGGCCCTGTATCTTCAACTGACATGAGCGCATACAGGCCTGGCTCGCCATAGCCGTGGATATGGATAAACTCCCTGTCAAGACTTACCAGTTCAGTCGTAATAATAAATATCCCGCCTTTTGGCATGGCATCTCTCGCATTGGTTGCAAGGTTCATGAGCACCTGCTCGAGCTGGTTGCTGTCGGCAAGAACAGTCAGCGGTCCTTCTGCAAGGTTTGTCCTGAGTTCTATGTCCTCGCCTATGACCCTCAGAAGGAGTTTTTCGACAGTTTTTACAATTCCGTTCAGGCCAACCGGCCTTGGGCTGATGATCTGCTTTCTGCTGAAGGCAAGAAGACTTCGAGTAAGATTTGACGCTCGTTCCGCTGCTTCAAGGATTTCCTGCACATCAATCCTGAGCGGATCATCCTCCTGCATCTTCATCCTGACAAGATTCCCGTATCCGATGATAGCTGTCAGGATATTATTGAAATCATGTGCAACTCCTCCTGCGAGCTGACCTACAGCTTCCATTTTTTGAGCATGCCGTAACTGCTCCTCAAGTCGTGCGCGTTCTGTAACGTCATTGACAAGCTCGACCTGTGCGCGCCTGCCGAAAAAATCCAGGGTGTGGGACATGGTCTCAACGTAAATAAGGGAGTCGTCTTTTTTCCTGTGTCTCCATATGCCTGCTTTGTCTGCTCCATCAGTCAGCGGAATATTTTCCACCAGCGCGGGCAGTTCCTCAGGGGGTAATATATCCCTGATGGTCATGGAAAGGAATTCATCTTCTGTGTATCCGTAGTGTCTGACAGCAGCATCGTTTACTGCGAGAAACGAGAGGGTCACGAGGTCATAAACCCACATTGGATGCGGATTATTATCAAAGAGCAGGCGGTATTCCATAACGCTCTTTTTCAGGGCCTCTTCCATTGCTTTTTGTCTGGTAATGTCGGATATTACTCCTATGACGCCGGTAACCCTGTTGTCCGCGTTCCTCAGCGGAGCTGCTGAAAGGCTTATAACGATGGAAGAGCCGTCTTTTTTCTGTCTTGTCAGCTCAATGTCCGAAGTTGATTCCCCAAGAATAATTCTTTCCATAATAGATCGGAACTCTTCAGCCTTGTCTTCCTGGACAATGGGATGGATCCTGCCGATTGCCTCATCAGCTGTCCAGCCGAAGATCTTTTCGGCAGCATTGTTCCAGAGAGTGACTCTGCCGTTGGGCGCCAGAGCAATGATCGCTGCCGGAGAGGTCTGCATTATGACGTTCATATGTTCATTCATTGCCTGTAGTGTTTCAATGCCCCTCTGTCTTTCAGCGCTGTCCCTGTCTGATTTGTTCTTCTGCTCAGTTGCAACGGCGACCGCAGCCCTGAGCGCGGTCTCAATATCTTTCTGCTCAGCAGCATATCTGCGGATAAGGACAAAAAGCAGCAAAGCAGTTAGAGCAATATAAAACAGGCCTTTATAGGTCTGAAAATTGGTAAGATTGTCGATATCTCTTATGAAGGCGCCCAGGATAGAGTCAGTGAACAGGATCCACAGACTGCCTGCTGCGAGGTAGAAAAGAACGATTTTTAAAGGCGACAACTTTTTTATTGGGGTTTCCTGTATCTCAGATTATAGCGCAACATGCTTTGATATAATAATCATTACCAGCAGAAAAATGCCAAGGGACAAGCCCTGAAGGGAGAAATATTGTGCGACAGACAGGGAAAGGCACAGCGCCGGATATCAACAACAAGGGAAAGTATGCCTTTGGCTTTGACCTTGGCGGGACAAAGACTGCTGTTGGGCTTGTGGATAAACAGGGCATAGTCCTTTTTTCAAGACAAATGCCCACACCGCTTTCCTCAGGCCCGAAAACCGTATGCTGGAAGATGAAGGAAATGTGCTTACAGATTATGGCTGAGGCTGAAATCTCACCTCAGGAGGTAATTGGTATAGGCATAGGGGCTGGCGGCCCGCTTGATCTGGATAATGGCACCTTGCTTTCTCCACCGAATCTGCCGGGGTTTAATGCCTTCCCCCTAAGGGCTGAGATAGAAAAAACAACAGGCATGAAGGTTTTTCTGGATAATGACGCAAATGCGGCTGCCCTGGGCGAAAAGATGTTCGGAGCAGGCAGGAAAGCGGACAACCTGCTTTACCTGACAGTGAGCACAGGCATTGGCTGCGGCCTTATATTAGACGGAAGGCTTTTTCATGGTTTCAGATGGTCCGCAGGTGAGGTTGGGCATATGACACTCAGGCCGGACGGCCCAAAGTGCAATTGCGGCAACCGGGGATGCCTTGAGGCCTTGTCCTCAGGCACAGGCATTGCAAAGCTGGCGAGAAAGGCAGTACTAAAGCAGCGCAATTCTTTGATTCTGAAGCTTGCGGATGACAAAATAAAAAAAATAGACGCAGAGATGGTTTTCAGGGCGGAAAAGCTGGGTGATGAGACTGCAAAAGTGATAGTGGAAGAAGCGCTCATGTATCTCGGCATAGGCATTGGAAACCTCATTACGGCCTTTGCCCCTGATATGGTGATCCTGGGAGGCGGGCTGACCAGGGCAGGCAACAGACTCTTCAGCAGGGTCCGCAGAACAGTCAGAAAAAGGGTCAAACTTGTCCCTGTGGATTTGGTCCCTATAGTCCCGGCAATGCTTGGTGAAAAGGTGGGTATTGTGGGCGCAGCGTCGCTGGTATTAAAGCTGACGGGTTCGTAAAAAGTCCGTATGCTGCGTTGCGCTGCAAAACTCGTCACTGCGACGTACCTGCAAGTACGCCTCATTCCTGATTTTTTGCACGCCTTGCCTCCGGAGCTTTTTACAAACCCGTCTCATTTTCGACTTTTTACAAGTCTGTCAAAGCTTGACAGATGATTTCCTGAGATATGTCCCTGTGTGGGAATTCCTGTCCTTGCAAAGCTCCTCAGGCGTGCCTTCAAACACGATCATGCCGCCTTTATCTCCGCCTTCAGGGCCGATGTCTATGACCCAGTCAGCAGACCTGATAACATCGAGATTATGCTCTATAACAACAACAGTGTTGTCTGCTTCAACAAGCCTGTTTAGTATACGGAGCAGCGCTTTTACATCGTCGAAGTGGAGGCCTACAGTCGGTTCGTCAAGGACATAAAGATAGGGTTTTGGGATTTTAGGCTTTATCTGTGACAGTTCAGCGCAGATCTTGAGCCTCTGCGCCTCTCCTCCGGAAAGAGTTGTTGCCGGCTGTCCGAGCCTGATATAGCCGAGCCCTGTTTCCATAAGTAGCGAAAGCCTTGTCCTGACCGGTGGGAAGTCACTGAAAAACAAGACAGCCTCCTCCACAGTCATGTTCAGGATGTCATGAATATTTTTTCCTTTAAAGGGCACACGCAGCGCTTCCGGACGATATCGCCTGCCTTCGCACTTTTCGCAGGTTATATAGAGGTCTTCGAAGAAGTACATCTCCATAAGTTCGAGGCCGCTTCCCTTGCAGGCCTCGCATCTGCCTCCGGAAACATTAAAAGAGAAAAAGCCCGGACTATAACCATATGCCTTTGCTTCTCTCTGATCTGCAAGTATCTTTCTTATGTAATCAAAGACCTTGAGATAGGTAACAGGATTTGAACGGGGGCTTCTGCCTATAGGTGTCTGATCAATGAGCTTCACCCCTTTGAGAAAATGTTGTCCTTCAATGCCTGCAAACGGCAGGGGCTGTTCAAGCCCGCTCCTGAAATGGCGGGCAACCGCCCGGTAGAGTGTCTCCACAATAAGGCTGCTTTTGCCGGAACCTGAAACACCGGTAACTGCGGTCAGCCTTCTGAGCGGTATGCCAAGAGATACGTCTCTCAGGTTGTTGCCCCGGGCCCCGGAAAGAGTGAGCATTTCTCCTGAATATGACCGTTTTTTTGAAGGCGCCCGTACCTGTTCCTCACCGCGCAGATACCTGGCTGTGAGCGTATCGGCCTTAAGAAAATCCTTCATCGGTCCTGAAAAGACCACATTGCCGCCCTTATGCCCTCCTCCTGGGCCAAGCTCTATTGCCCATTCCGACGACTCGATAATCCCACGGTCATGCTCGACCAGGATCACGGTATTGCCCAGATCAGCCAGCTGATGCAGAATGGCAGCTATCCTGTCCGTATCTCGTGGGTGCAGGCCGATGGTGGGTTCATCGAGGACATAAAGCGTGCCTGTAAGTTGCGACGAAAGCTGGTTTGAGAGGTTTATGCGCTGGTACTCTCCGCCTGAAAGCGTCTTGCCGTAGCGATCAAGGGTGAGATATCCGAGGCCGACCTTTTCAAGAAACCCGAGCTTCATGACTATCTGCCTGAGGAGTTCCTTTGCAAGGTCTTTTTTGAAAGGAGAAAGGTCAATGTCGGCAAAGAATTTCGCAAGGGAGCTGACCGGCATGGCTGTGAGCTCCGCGATGTCAAGCCCGCAGATTTTGTACGCAAGCGCTTCAGCGCTTAGCCGCTTTCCCTTGCAGACATTGCAGGCGTTTGACCTCCGATAGCGTGAAAGAAATACCCGAACGTGCAGCTTGTATTTCCAGCCTTCGAGTTCTTCGAAAAAAGCATCAATGCCGTGAAAGCCTCTGACTCCTTTAAAAAGGATATCCTTTAGTCCGGAAGTAAGTTCATTGTAGGGCTTATTAAGGTCAAGGCCTGCTTTTTTCCCTTTTTCGAGGAGCTGCTTTTTCCACCACTTCGCAGCAGGTTTGTTCCAGGGGTCTACAGCGCCCTGCGCGAGCGACAGCCCCCTGTCAGGGACAATAAGGTCTTCATTATATAGCAGCTTATCACCGAAGCCCTTGCATTCAGGGCAGGCGCCTATTGGGTGATTGAATGAAAAGAGCAGGGGCGAAGGCTCAGGCAGGCCCAGGCCGCAGTCTTCGCACGCATTTTCAGAAGAAAAAGAAAGTATCAAGCCAGGAGCAAGGGCTGATGGCTGAGGCATGACCACCTTTAACTTTCCGTTGCCTTCTTTCCATGCTGACTCAACCGAGTCAGCGAGTCTTGCCTCAGGTTTTATAACGAGCCTGTCCAGGACTATTTCCACAGAGGCGTCAGAGGGGGATGTGGAGGCCTTGCCCTTTATCTCGTCAATTTCCATAGTTTCACCATCAACCAGGACCCTCAGGAATCCACGTCTTTTAAGTTCTTCGAGGGGTTCTTTTGAGCTGAAGACAATAAGGGCCTTTTCACCCGCATGGTTCTCTGTAAGCTCGGCGACGACTTGTGACGGGTCCCATTTCCGTATCTCCCTGCCGCACCGGGGGCACAATGGAGTTGCTGTCTTTGCGTACAGGACCCGGAAAAAATCATGGAGTTCTGTGAGCGTGCCTACTGTTGATCTGGACCCACGCACAGGGTTCTTTTGTTCAAGGGCTATGGCGGGCCGGATGTTAACAATAGCGTCAACGTCCGGCCTGTCGAGTTTTTCCAGAAAAAGCCTGGCATAGGTGGAAAGCGATTCGATGAAGCGCCAATGCCCCTCGGCAAAGATCGTATCAAAGGCAAGCGAGGACTTGCCTGAGCCGGAGACGCCGGTGACTGCTATAACCTTGTTATGAGGCAGCCGAAGGCTGATGTTTTTGAGATTGTTCTGGCGTGCGCCTTCAATAAAGAGTTCGTCTTTGGACACTGATTATTTTACCACGAGGAACCAACAAAGGAATTGCAACGCCGGGATAAAGGCTGTGAGGATGCTTAAAAGACATGCCGCTACCTGCAAAGGGCAGGTTTATTGGATGGTCCGGGCGAGCTTCATTTTGAGCATGAAAGATATATATTGCTTTTGCGTAGAAGTCGCCTTTTCAGTATCCCCTTTTCTCCTGTAAGCCTCGATAAGATTCTTATACAAGTAATCAGCCTCATAATTCCTCAGTCCGGCCTGCAGCGTCTCAATAGCCATATCATATTTTTTTTGCCTGATGTAAATGACGCCCAGATTATTGTACGGAGATGTTGATTTGGGGTATAACTTTATCGCTTCCCCAAATTTGTATATTGCTCTATCAGTATTCCCGAGCCTTTCATATGTGCGACCGAGTTTATTCAGAACACTCAGCCTTATTTTATAAGCATAGTCTATCTCTTCAGCAACCTTCAAATGCGTCAGCGCCTTCTCATAGGCTCCCTTCTCATAATAGATATCCCCAAGGTGCAGGAAGACCTCCGGGTATGCTTTCCCAAGGGTTTTTGTTTTTTCGAACATCTCCAGCGCCTTGTCGTATTCCTTCCTTTCCTTGTAAATAATTCCGAGGCTGCCGTATGCCCGCGCATTATGCGGAGCTTTTTCCATAACGTCATGCCATAGATATTCCGGGCTCTTCCATGTATTATTACGCACAAACGCACCGGCGGACAAGGCCAGCGCCAGGAGGGCGAGCGCCGATATTTTTAGCTTTTTGTCTGGAGCGAACCTGTCCCATAGTGTCATGACGAATAGAAAAAAACCGATGGAAGGCAAATAGACCCGGTGCTCTACGAGCACATCTCTTATGGGAATAATGCTGGACTCGATTGAGAGCGCAAGAAAAAACCAGATTACCCCGAATGAGGCGAGTCTGTTCCTGTTAAACATCAGAATACCGGCAATGATAAGCGATACAATGACGAGAAAGGGCAGCAGCACATCAGGAGACATAAAGGCCCTGTATACAGGGAAGTCATAATCGAAAAGCTGACGCACAGGGAAAAAAAGGAGTCGCAGATAAGTGAGTATGACGCTGAATTGAGTATAAAGATACTCCAGCCGTGAGTGTGTGACCCTATCGTCTCTGGTAAAGGAATCCAACTGGCCTGCCAACTCTTCGATAGAATGCGCACCGGCAAAGAGCATTGAAGAAAGAGGAATCACCAGAAGAGTCAGAAAAAAAGGCGCCATGTACAGCGCCCTCTGTTTGCGGCTATCTTCAGCCCTGAAAAAGTACATCTCATAAAGTGCTATTGCAACCGGTAATGTTACTGCTATCTGCTTTGTTTTTAAAGCAAGCAAAGAGGCCAAAATAGCTGTAATATAATAGAAAATATGCCTGCCTGAGATAAAAAGTCCTCTGTTAATGAGCAACAGCCGGGCCTTTGCATAGAATATAATAGAAACAATATAAAATGTAGTTGCCAATACCGCAACCCTCTGCGCCACATATGTTACTGCCTGCGTCTGGATAGGATGTACTGCAAAAAGCAAGGCTGTGCCGATCGCAATAAATTCTGATCGGGCGTACTGCCCTGTTAATATCGGTGTTCGGAATGTCAGTTTGACGAGATAGTATATTAGAAGAGAGTTAATTGCATGAAGGGCTATGTTGACAACATGATAGCCGTAAGGTTTCAGACCGCCGAAGGCATAATTTACTGCAAAACTCAGAAAGCCGACATATCTGTTATTGGCAAGATCAAAAAATGCGGTTTTCAGATTTTTTATCGTTGCATTATGAACAACTGTAGTGCTGTCGTCAAACACAAACGGCGCATTGAGAATATTGGAATAAATAAGAAAAACGAGGAAAATTATGGATACGCTTAATAAAGCAACCTTTTTCTTTTCTCCGGCAACTGGATTTTCCACTAAAAGTTTCTGTTGTTGTTGCAGTCGATCATAAAACTGTCTCCGGCAACCCGTGTGCTGTTTACTCCGGTAGCTGTTGCCCTGAAACAGGGTATCTGACCTGCGCCTGCCATATCCACATTCTGCTGTATCCTGTAACTGTAGTTCAAATTCGCCCCAGGCAGAAAACGAGGGAGCACAGTTTGAATGGCTGCCAGGTTTGCATCGCGAATTTCAGGTGTTGAACCGGCACCGCCCTGGGAGGTTGCATAATTGCCGCTGTCAGCAAAGAGCTGCTCCTGCAGAAGTCG
>JAGVHR010000190.1 GCA_020056455.1 Thermodesulfovibrionales bacterium | reverse complement strand
CCCTCTTTGCCAAAGAGGGGAATTGTTCCTCCCTTTGGCAAAGGGAGGTTAGGAGGGATTTTTTAACTGTCCGGAAACTTATGAACTGATTAATATCAAAGCCGCCAATTTCCATGTTCTTCGGGATTCTCGTTAGGGATGAACTCATTGCAGACTGGGACCTGGAAGCCCGGTATTTCCGTCAACTTGAAAACAAGTCATCCTTCTATATATCCTATGTCCATGAAAAAACCCACGACCATAAAGATACCAAAAGGCTTTTTCTTCTCAACAGCTGAGGCAGCCATAAAAAAACCGGGCCGCAAGGACTTCGGTCTTATTTTTTCCAAAGTGGAATCAGCCGTTGCCGGCACCTTCACCACCAATACTGTCAAGGCCGCTCCGGTCAGGATATGCAGGCAGAAAATCCGCTCCGGCAGAGGACAGGCCATTGTGGTAAACAGTGGAAATGCCAATGCCTGCACCGGCAGGCAGGGCCTGAAAGACGCCCGGGACATTGTTTCAACAGTATCTGATCAGCTCGGCATCAGCTCCTCTCTGACCTATATCTGCTCGACCGGCGTTATCGGCGCACTCCTGCCCATGCAGCGGATCATACCTGCCGTGGGGCCTTTGGCAGGCGGCATCGGCAAAGCGTCCCTTGAAGATATTGCAGGGGCCATTATGACAACCGACACCTTCCCAAAGATGGCCTCACGGCAGATTAAGATTAACAACAGGCAGTGCATCATGGCAGGCGTCTGCAAAGGCGCCGGCATGATCGCGCCAAACATGGCGACCATGCTCTGTTTTATCATCACTGACATCGCTGTTGAGAAAAAGGCGCTTCATGCCTCCCTGAAAAGCGCGGTCAATAAGTCATTCAACCGGATCACCATTGACGGGGACATGTCAACCAACGACACCGCTCTCATCATGGCAAACGGCCTGGCAGGCAATCAGCCGCTCACAGGGAGTTCAACAGATTTTTCTGTGTTTCAGAAGGCTCTTGATGAGCTGACTTATGAACTTTCAAAACTCATAGTCAGGGACGGCGAGGGAGCGACAAAGCTCGTTGAAATCCTTATAAAGAACGCCCATACCGATGCCGAGGCCCAAAAGGCAGCGCTTGCCATTGCCAATTCAAGTCTTGTAAAGACCGCCATATACGGCAATGACGCAAACTGGGGACGGATTATGGCTGCGCTGGGATATTCAAAGGCCAAATTCGACCCTGACAAAACTGACATCTTTTTTAACAGGACCCAGGTCGTAAAGAAAGGCGTCATGAACAACAGGGACAAGGAAGCTTCTGAGGCGATAAAGACCAAGGAACTGAAGATCACTGCTGATCTTCATGCCGGAAGCGCTTCGGCCAAAGTCCTCACCTGCGACCTTACTGAAGACTATATTCGTATAAACGCCGAATACCGCACATAAGACAGACCTTGACCCTGCAGAAGAAGATCATACTCAGTTTTCTGATCAGTTCCGCGCTGATAGCCATTCTTGCGATTTTTGCCTATGTGAACTTTATTGAGATAAGAAAGGAAATCCGGAATCTCGAACTGTCCGATACACTCAGGAGCAAAACGCTCCAGCTCAGACGACATGAAAAAAACTTTCTCCTCTACCGGGACATCAAAGAGATGGAGAGTGTTCACGCCTATATCTCCGAGATCAGGGACATCCTCTCAAAAAACAGCAGCGCTGATGACAATAGCCGCATCGGATATCTTCAGGGAAGGATTGAGGACTACAATCAGAGATTCAACAGGATCGAATCCCTTGCGCGGCAGTTTCCGGACAATATCAGAAAACTCAAAGCCTCAAACCCTCAATACGCCCTGTTTTTTCCTCTAATGGAGGCGACCTTCCTTGAAAGTCCGGGAGTCAATGCCGAACAGATCAGACTGCTTTTCAAATTAAAGCCCGAATCACAAATACTGTTCAGTCTCAGGGAATTGGACGAAGAGATCCTTTTGCTGAGGAAAATCGGCGAGGAGATCCTGACCCTCTCTAAAGACCTCGACAAAACAGCAAGGGAAAAGGTCGATCACACAATCAGCATCTCACAGACAGCGCTCGTCATTCTTTATCCTCTGTTTCTTCTTGTCGGCCTCTCCGCCCTCTTTATTATCATCCGCAGCGCTGTCAGGCATCTGAAGATACTTACCAACGCGATCGAAAAAACCGGGTTGGGAGACTTTTCCTCTCTTCCTGCGCCTTCCAATCATGATGAGATCAGCGCCCTGATCAAGGCCTTCAATAAAATGGAGGCTGACCTGATCGAAAGAGACAAAGAGATTGCTGAAAAAAGCGAAGCACTTCTCCAGAGCAGAAAGCTTGCGTCTCTCGGCACCCTCGCCTCAGGCGTGGCCCATGAACTGAACAACCCTTTGAACAACATCTACCTTGCCGCACAGATACTCACAAAGGAGATAGATGCAGAGACCTGCCCCGGGATCATCAAGGAGACTGTCGGCGATATCTATTCGCAGACTCTAAGGGTAAAGAGGATCGTAAGCGACCTCCTTGCGTTTGCGCGGGAGAAGCCACCGGAACTTGCGCCTGTGCAGATAACGACCCTTGTCAGGGGAATACTGGACCAGATGGCAGCGTCAGGCGATTTGGTCGGCATACGCTATGCTGTGCAGGCGCCGGATGATGCAGTCGTGCATGCCGACAAACACATGATGGAACAGGTATTTATCAACCTCTTCACCAATGCTGTTGAAGCCATGGGAAAAACAGGCTTTCTGAACGTGACCCTTGAACACAATGGAAAAGCAATAAGAATCATGGTCTCGGATACAGGCACAGGAATCCCTCCTGACAGGGCCCAGAGGATTTTCGATCCTTTTTTCACTACCAAGGAGCAGGGAACAGGATTAGGTCTTGCAATCGTTTACAGTATAATAGAGAAGCACAAAGGCAGAATCGTAGTGAAAAGCAGTCATGAAAATGGGACAACCTTTGAAATAACACTGCCCGGAGGAATATGAGCCAGAAGATACTGATAGCAGAGGATGAGGCAATATCCCTGAAACACCTCACCTATGCCCTCGAAAAAGAAGGATATGCTGTTACCGGCGCAAATGATGGCATAGAGGCATCCGCCCTGTTTGAAAAGAACCACTATGACGTCATCATTGCAGACATAAAGATGCCCGGCATGGATGGCCTGACCCTGCTGGGGAAGATAAAGGAAAAAGACCCTGAGGCAGAGGTGATAATCATAACCGGGTTCGGCAGCATTGAATCAGCAGTGGACGCCATGAAAAAAGGCGCTTCCGAGTATGTCACCAAGCCGTTTAATCTTGATGAGCTGAACCTCAAGATAAAAAAGGTCCTGGAAAAAACAAGGATAGAGAAAGAGAATACAGCCCTTAGGATCTCGCTCGGCATTGATCAGGAATTTCCGTTTATTGCAAAAAGCCGCACAATGCAGCGCGTTGTCGAAGTAATTAAAAGCATCACCAACTCAGACTGCAATGTCCTGCTTACCGGTGAAAGCGGAGTGGGCAAGGGCCTGGTCGCCAGGATCATTCACCATACAAGCACACGGAGGGAGAAGCCTTTTTTAGGCCTGAACTGCGCGATTTTCACCGAAGAACTTCTTGCAAGCGAACTTTTCGGCCATGAAAAAGGGGCCTTCACCGGCGCTGTCACAGCAAAAAAAGGGCTGATTGAAGTTGCTGATACCGGCACTCTTTTTCTTGATGAAATAGCGGAGATGACGCCGACGCTTCAGGCAAAACTGCTGAAGGTGATTGAAGACAGGGAATTCATACCTGTAGGCGGAACAAGACCGATCAGGGCTGATATCAGGCTTATTGCTGCGACAAACCAGAACCTTTCCGCGCTCATCAAAGAAGGAAAGTTCAGGGAAGACCTCTATTACCGGCTTAATGTGATGGATATTTACATTCCGCCGCTCAGGGAAAGAAAAGAAGACATCGTTCCACTGACAAAATATTTTCTGCAAAAATATTCCAAAAAAGAAAACAAAAAAATAACCGGCTTCAGCAGGGAGGCCATGGATACCCTTCTGACCTATGGGTTCCCGGGCAATGTAAGGGAGCTTGAGAATATTATAGAACGGGCTGTCATCCTTGAAAAGGCATCCCTGATTCAGCCCGCAAGTCTGCCCCAGACCATAAAGCTCTTCGAGGTTGAAACCATTTCTCCAAACCGCGTAAGGACCATCGAGGAGCTGAACAGGGAATACGCAGAAAGGATACTCGATTTTACTGACCACAATCGCTCAAAGGCAGCAGAACTTCTCGGCATATCCCGTACCAGCCTCTGGAGAATCCTTAAGAAATAGAGTCCTGACTGGAATCGTGCGGATATATAGTTTGTCTTTGGGTGGGTATTCTAACCTCGACCGAATGTTCCTGATGGTCATCAAGAAGTGTAATAGCATTATCGGCCGGATTGGCCGAATTGGCCGGATTGGATTGTTGAACGCCATCGACAATCACACTCGCCGCATTGCCTTCGCCCGGTTGGAGCACGGTGATATGGTAGACGGATTCCCTGTACCTGTAATGCACTTTGAACGCCTCCCAATCCCGGGGTAAACAAGGCGTAAAGCGCAGTTTTTCTCCTTCGCGCCTCAGCCCAAGGAGTGATTCAAGTATCAGCGTGTACATCCAGCCGGCTGCCCCAGTGTACCATGACCACCCGCCGCGGCCAATGTGCGGAGAGACAGCATATACGTCGGCCGCAACAACATACGGTTCTGCCTTATAGGTTGCAACCTCCTCAGGAGAGTTCGTATGATTCACCGGGTTGAGCAGTGACAGCAATTCCCACGCCCTGCTGCTGTCTCCCAACGCAGCAAAGGCCATTGCCGCCCAGATTGCAGCATGAGTGTATTGTCCTCCATTTTCCCGGACTCCCGGGACGTATCCTTTTATATAGCCTGGATTCAAATCCGACTTGTCAAAAGGCGGCTCCAGAAGCCGGACCAGTTTATGGTCACGCTGAACCAGACGCTCGTCCAGCGATTCCATTGCCGTTTGTGAACGTGCGGCATCTCCGGCTCCCGAGAGAACAGACCAGCTTTGCGCTATGGAATCGATCCTGCATTCGGCATTAGCCGCGGAACCAAGTATAGAGCCGTCGTCGAAGTAGGCACGCCGGTACCAGCCGCCGTCCCAGCCATTTTGCTCTATATTCAGGCGCAGCTGTACGGCCTCCCTGTGGCAGCGTTCAACAAAGGGCAGATCTTCATGAATACGCGCAATCCTAATGAACTGCATAAGCACTTCATAAAGAAAAAACCCCAGCCAAACGCTTTCGCCTTTACCGCGCTCGCCTACAAGGTTCATGCCATCGTTCCAATCACCTGAGCCGATGAGAGGCAGCCCGTGCTCGCCCAGTCTGAGGCCATTGAGTATGGCCCGCACACAGTGTTCGTATAAACTCGCTGTTTCTTCAGACACGCGGGGAAGATCGTAATACGAGTCCTCATCAGTGCTTACAGGGCGTCCATCGAGGAAGCGGACCGGTTCATCCAGCACGCCTGTGTCTCCTGTACTCAGAACATAGCGGGAAACAGCCAACGGCAGCCAGAGGAAGTCATCCGAGCAGTGTGTACGCACGCCGCGGCCTGACGGAGGATGCCACCAATGCTGGACATCCCCCTCCTGAAACTGATGGGCAGCACACAGGAGAAGGTGCTCACGCACAAGCCGGGGCTCAGAGTGTATAAGTGCCATCACGTCCTGCAGCTGATCGCGGAAACCGAAGGCGCCCCCTGACTGGTAGTATCCGCTTCGTGCCCAAAGACGGCAGGCCAGAGTTTGATATAAGAGCCAGCCGCTGGCCAGCACATTGATGGACTGGTCAGGTGTTTCCACTTGCACAGCACCGAGGGTCTGGTTCCAGTACTGCCAGACTTTTTCAAGTGTTGCGCGTGCGGCAACAGTTCCCCTGAAGCGGCGCACCAGGCTGCCTGCGTCTTCAGAATTTCGCCCTGCGCCAAGTCTGAAGATAATCTCGCGCTCTTGCCCATCTAATAGGTCAAAAGGGACCTGGATAGCAGCACAAGGGTCCAGGCCGGCCCCTACCCTGCCGGAAAGACGGCTGCGGGTCATCGCCTTCGGGCGCCGAAGCGTGCCATTACGGCCAAGGAACTCAGTCCTGTCGCCACTCACGGTCCTCGTCATCTCGTCCACGTCGAAAAATGCGGTCCTGTCGACAAACTCGGTGTTGTAGAAGTTCCGGCCGAAAAGCGCGCCTGTTTTAGGATCAATTTCAGTGCTCACATGCATTGCGGTTT
>JAGVHR010000134.1 GCA_020056455.1 Thermodesulfovibrionales bacterium | reverse complement strand
ATATATCAAGAATCAAGGAAGAGAGAAAGACCTTGAACAGCTTCGGCTGTTTGAAGTTTGACTTTGACGCCCTGCGGTCTCTGCCGCAGGGTCTTCACGCAGCAGTCAGGGACAAAAAAATCGCCTTCATCATCGCAAACAGCTCTATCTACGTGGAATTGGAGGCAAAATATAGCGTCTCCAGAATAGCCACGATGAAAAACAAAGGCTTTAATGGCACATATACGGTCTTTGGCGGCACGATCTTCTCAAGGGCCGGCAGACAGGATATCTCTGAGTTGTCGGATCTCAAGGGAAAGAGTTTCATGGCTGTTGATAAAACCTCGCTGGGAGGCTGGCACGCAGCCTGGCGGGAATTCAAGTCTGCTGGAATAGACCCTGAGCAGGATTTTTCACGCCTTGAATTCGGCAATACCCATGATGCCGTGGTCTACGCTGTCAGGGACGGGAAAACAGATGCCGGAACAGTACGCTCCGACACCCTTGAGCGTCTGGCCAACGAGGGCAGGATATCCCTTGCCGACTTCAAGGTCCTGAATCAGCACAAGGACCTCCGGATCCCGTTCCTGCATAGTACACGACTATACCCTGAATGGCCCATTGCCGCACTTCAAAATACATCTGAAGAGCTCTCCAAACAGGTGTCCATCGCACTTCTGAATATGCCTGAGAAAAGTCAGGCAGCCCTGAATGCAATGATCACAGGCTGGACCATACCGCTTGACTACCAACCGGTTCATGAACTGATGAAGGAGCTAAGACTCGGCCCGTATATGGATTACAACAGGCTCACTCTGAAAAAGGTGCTTCGGAAATACTGGTATCTCCACCTGCTTTTCATTTCAGCGCTTGTTGCCATGTCTGTGGTCACGCTTCATATCATGAGACTGAACCGGCGGCTTATACGCGCCAATAGAGATGTGGAAGATGCCCGCAACAGCCTTGAACAGCAGGTTTCTGAGCGGACCGTTGAACTCAGAGAGAAAAATGCTGAACTCAATGACGAAATCGCCGTAAGGCGTGAATCAGAAGACAAACTCAGACAGGCTGAGGCTGAAAAGGAAAACCAGCTGCACTTTCTTCAGGCTGTCATCAACAGTTTTTCAGATCCGATCATGGTCATCAGCCCTGATTACACAGTCAAACTGATGAACAAGGCTGCAATGGCAGTCTTCAACAGCAACACCTATTGCTACCATATCTCACACAATGCTGACAGCCCCTGCACTGAAAAAGACTGCCCCTGCCCGCTCAAGGAGGTGCTGAAGACCCGTAAACCGCTGAATGTCATCCATAGACATACAGGGAAAGACGGCTCAGCGGTCATAGTAGAGATCACTGCGTCACCTGTTTTTGATGACGCAGGCGCTGTTGCCTATGTCATAGAGGTATGCAGGGATATTACTGAAAAGGTACGCAATGAAGATGAGCAGAAAAAGCTGAGAGAACGTCTTTTTCAGCAGCAGAAGGATGAATCCATCGCGACCCTTGCCGGCGGCATAGCGCATGACTTCAATAACATCCTCATGGGAATCCTGGGCAATGCCGAACTCCTGAAACTCAGACTTCCTCTCAAGCCTGAGGCAACTGCCTCGATAGACGTTATCATCACGTCCGTTGAGCGCATGGCAGACCTCACCAGCCAGATGCTGGCCTATGCAAAGGAGGGCCAGTATCTGCTCAAGACGATCATAGTTGCTGACCCTGTCCGGAAGGCAATAGACCTGTCTCATAAAGGCAGTTTCATCGAGTCAGGGGTAGCGCTTCAATTGCCCGAGGACCTCTGGCCGGTCAGAGCTGATGAAAATCAGATCACCCAGGTATTTATGAATCTTTTAAATAACGCCTTTGAGTCCATGGAAGGCGGCCATGGCATGCTGACCATCACAGCTGAAAATGAGCCGGGTCGTCAATCCTGGCGCTGCCTGCTTCATAATGAGCATCCTTCAGGAGATTACGTCCATATATCAGTGGAAGACACAGGGCACGGAATCTCTGAGGAAATCGCAGGCAGGATCTTCGAGCCTTTCTTCAGCACTAAATTCACAGGAAGGGGCCTCGGCCTTCCTGCTGCTTTGGGCATCATCCGGAACCATAACGGTTGCATCTCCTTCACCTCTGAGGAAGGAAAAGGAACAACGTTTCATATCTATCTGCCCAGGGCAGACGCATTGCCGGCAAAGGAGGACATCAGCATTGCAGAGGCCCATGCAGGAAAGAAACATATCTTTGTTATTGACGACGAAGAGGCGATAGTGCAACTGCTGAGATCCGGGCTAAAGGAATTGGGGTATGAGGTCACTACTGCGGAAAGCGGAGATGAGGCGCTGAAAAAATTCGATTGCCTCAAGGCCGGGATTGACACGGTTGTCCTCGATCTTCAGTTGCCCGGCATAAGCGGCAGGGAAATATTCACACAACTCAAGGCCCTCAGGCCGGACATCAGGATCATCATTTCAACCGGCTACGAGCGGGGCATGGCATTGGAAGAACTGAGGCCCTATATTCCGGAAGGATTCATCCAGAAACCCTACAAACTGTCACAGCTTATAGAAAAATTGGAGAGCATATCAGGCCGCAGGCCTTCAAAGGATTGACGGCTTCGTAAAAAGTCCGTATGCTGCGTTGCGCTTCAAAATTCGTCACTGCGACGTACCCAAAAGTACGCCTCATTCCTCATTTCTTGCGCGTCTTGCCTCCGGAGCTTTTTACAAACCCGTCTCATCTTCGACTTTTTACAAGTCTGTCAAAGATTAAAGGACCTGCTTTCATCTCATATTAATAAGACCATAAGTAATCGGGATTTGTATGGAAAATCTCCCCTCGCCCCTCTTTGCCAAAGAGGGGAATTGTT
>JAGVHR010000124.1 GCA_020056455.1 Thermodesulfovibrionales bacterium | reverse complement strand
CAGAGACCACAGAATATATTTTTTATGAAGCATCCGGTTCAGACTTTTTCGAGCAGGCATACAGCCTGTGCTGCGATCCCTTCGCCTCTGCCGATAAACCCCATGCCCTCGTTGGTCTTTGCCTTGATATTAAGCCGGCCCGCAGGAATGCCTGCCTGTGTCAGAGCAGCCTTCATCTGTCCGATATACGGAGCGAGCCTGGGTTTTTCCGAGATGATCGTACTGTCGATCCAGGTTATGGCATGGCCATTCATCTTTGCGAGTTCGACGATGTGTTTCAAAAGTCCGGTACTTGCCGCGTTCTTCCATTTCGGGTCACTGTCCGGGAAGTGCGCCCCGATGTCCCCCAGACCAAGCGCCCCGAGGATGGCGTCAATGATGGAGTGACAGAGCACATCTGCGTCAGAATGCCCGAGGAGCCCTTGTCCAAAGGGTATTTCAACTCCGCCGATGATCAGGGCTCTTTCTTCAGAAAATCTGTGAGAGTCATACCCGATACCTACCCTCAAGCCTCTTCCCTCCGCAGCTTCAGGAACACTTCGGCAACAGCAAGGTCTTCAGGGGTCGTCACTTTGATATTGGTATAATCACCCTTAATCATTTTTATCCTGCCTCCATTGCGTTCAACAAGGGCGGCGTCATCAGTAGCATAAAAGGATTCATGCATCGCCTTGTCATAAGCTTCAAAAAGCGGCTGATAGAAAAAAACCTGGGGCGTCTGCACTGCGATAAGCGTTTCCCTCTTCAGGGTCTGCCTGATGATGTCGCCTTCGATTTCCTTGATCGTATCCTTCAGCGGCACGCCGATAACAACTCCGTCGCAGTCTGCCAATGCCCTGACAGCGCGCCGTATGGTTCTGGATTCGGGAAAGGGCCTCACGCCGTCGTGTATAAGCACAACCGAATTTTTGTCCCTGATAAAATGGAGCCCATTAAACACCGAATCCTGCCGTTCCTTGCCTCCCGGCGCTACAGTGCGTATTTTTGTAAGGCCATATTGACTGAAAAGTTCCATTGCGCTATGTATGTCCGCTTCCTTAAGGACAGGAATAATCTCGGTAATTCCGGCCATCCGCTCGAAGACTTCAAGCGCCCATATAATGACAGGCTTGCCGCCCAGAGTCTCGAAGGGTTTGTTCCTTCCTTCTCCAAACCTCCTGCTGAGACCCGCTGCCGGAACAACCGCAACCGCATTATGCTTCACAGCGACAAATCTCCTCTTTCAGATTACTTGGCCGACCTGATATCTTCCCTGTCATAATCCTCTTTTGCCTTCACAAATATCATTCTGCCGGCAGTCGTCTGAAGTACGCTCGAAACAACCACTTCGGCATTCCTGCCGATCTGCTTCCTTCCGTTTTCAACCACAATCATGGTGCCGTCGTCAAGATAGGCAACACCCTGGTTATATTCCTTGCCCTCTTTCAGCACAAAAACCCTCATAGACTCACCAGGCAGCACAACAGGTCTGAGAGAGTTCGCCAGCTCATTGATATTGAGTACCGAGACCCCCTGGAGCTGGGCCACCTTATTAAGATTGAAATCATTGGTAATGATCTTCGCATTCAGCAGCTGCGCAAGGGCTACAAGCTTTGAGTCGACCTCTCTGATCTTGGGGAAATCCTCTCCAACAATCCGCACAGTTATAGACGACATCTTCTGGATCCTGTGGAGCACATCAAGTCCTCTCCTTCCCCTTGACCGCTTCATGGAATCCTGGGAATCCGCTATATGCTGGAGTTCCTGGAGAATGAACTGGGGCACTATAAAGACCCCTTCAATAAAACCTGCCTCGCATACATCCGCGATTCTGCCGTCGATGATCACACTTGTGTCAAGGAGCTTCAGATTTTCTTCAAAGCCCTTGCCCCGAATAATTCCCAAAAGTCCAGGAAGGGTCAGTCCCTTTCCCCTTCTCAGCCCGACAAGGAGACCCCCATATCCGAAGATTCCCTTGACGGCAAACTGTGCAAGCGTGTCCGAGGCCTGACTGAGCAGGGCTTTGACAGGCAAAAGAAAAAGAGATGCGAAAAAAAGACCAGAGGCAAGCCCGATCAGCCCTCCAACAAGGGTACCGAAGTCTATCTTCCTCAGGATCTGATCAGAGAAGATTGTAAGACCTCCGAATGCCATGCCGAAAATGAGTCCCAAAGGACCGTACCCGCCCTGATAACCGATAAAAAAGCCGACGATAGCGAACAGAAAAAAAACTGCAACTTTTGCGATCAAAAGCACTTTTTCACCTCCTGCCGAATAGTTTTTTCAACCGGGATACAGTATAACGGCTTACGATTATGACTTGATTGTCAGGTAGAACTTCTTGCCGCCCCTATTGACAAAGAGCAGAACAGCATCCCCCTGGCGTATACCGGAGATGACCCTGTTATAATCACCCAGACTCTCAATCCGCTTCCTGTCAATCTCCTGGATCACATCGCCCTTTCTGATGCCGGCCTCTTCTGCCTGGCCTGCGGTCTCCACCCGTACGACAACAACGCCTTTTTCATCCTTGCCGAGGCCAAGCTGCCGGGCAATCTCCCGTGACAGGTCCATCACAGTCAACCCTGACAAGCCCTCAAAGCCGGACTCCTCCGGCGCATCGCCGGGGGCTGCTTCTATGACATCTTTGGGCAGTTCCACAATAACCACTTTCAAGACATATTCCCTGCTGCCCCGCAAAATCCTGAGTTCCAGCTCGCTGCCGACCTTGCTTTGAGCGACCATATTCCTGAGGGTCCCGACATCCGTGACCTTCCTGCCGTTGAATTCAAGGATGATATCTCCCCTCCTGATACCTGCCTTTTCTGCAGGACTGCCCTTTGCAACATCTCCCACCAGCGCGCCTTTTTCGTTTTTCAACCCAAATTTTCCGGAAAGATCGGGAGTCAGTTCCTGAATCGTTACGCCGAGCCAGCCCCTTATCACCTTCCCTTTTTGCACAAGCTGGCCCAGAACAAGCCGTGCCATGTTGCTCGGAACAGCAAAACCTATGCCCTGATATCCGCCGGACCGGGAAAAAATCGCAGTATTTATGCCTATCAGTTCGCCTTTGATATTCACCAGCGGACCGCCCGAATTTCCCGGGTTAATCGCCGCATCAGTCTGTATAAAGTCCTCATAGTCAGCTATGCCGACATTTGCCCTGCCCACAGCGCTGATAATACCCATGGTGACGGTATGACTGAGTCCGTAGGGATTGCCTATAGCAAGAACGAACTCACCAACCAGCAGCTTGTCTGAATCCCCCCATTGCGCAGCCCTGAGATTGTCGGCATCGATCTTCACAACAGCAATGTCTGTTTTGGTGTCAGCGCCGATGATCCTGGCCTTGAACGACCGTTTGTCAACAAGCGTCACCCTGATCTCGTCAGCCTGCTCAACAACATGGTTGTTGGTGATGATATATCCGTCAGGGCTAACGATAACTCCGGAACCAAGGCTCTGCTCCTTCCACTTTTTAGGCATTTTAAAATTGTGGAACGGATTAAGAAGATCGAAAAAAGGGTCGTCCGTAAGGGGGTTGATTTCTCTCTTCATGACCTTTGTGGTTGATATATTGACAACCGTAGGGGATATTACACTTGCAATCTCAGAGAAGGCCTTGCTCGTATCGATAATCTGACTGGACACGTTCGGTGTTGTGAATGGCGCATATCCT
>JAGVHR010000123.1 GCA_020056455.1 Thermodesulfovibrionales bacterium | reverse complement strand
GGCAACGTCAGCAAAGGTGATCTTTACTGATTTTTCCGAGACAAGGCGGGCCTTGGACTTGCCGAAAGACATGGCCTTGTTTCCTCCGCTTTGCATCTGCCGCATAAAAAATACCCATATTACAGCGATGAATATGATAGGTCCCCACGTAAAAAAGAAGTTAATGTACCACGGATTCTGGTCAGGCGGTTTTACCGTGGTCCTGATCTTCAGGCCCCTGATAGTCTTATAAATATCAGGGTCGTTCGGGATAAAGGTCTTGAATTTGGTCCCGTCCTTCAACCTGCCGGTCAGCATATTTTCGCTTTCTTTGATCGTGACCTCTTCGACCTGTCCCTCTTCGAGCTTTGCCATAAATTCAGAAAAAATGACCTCTTCCTGGACTTTTTTCGGGGCATTGAGAAGATTGAAAAGCAGAATTATCATAATTCCGATCAAGAGCCATATAAAGAGACTTCTGTATGCGTTCAAAAACACCTCCGTTTCGACTTTCTACGAGTCTGTCAAATGTGTCTATATTAACACAGGGAAAACTTATTTTCAGCCCTGAACAGGCTACTACATACAGGCCTGAGACCGGCCTTCAGCAAGATCTGTCTACAGGAAGTCAGGTTACATAAAGGCGGTGGCCGAGCCTGTCTCGATGAGGTCTTTCTGAAGGGAGATCAGACGTGTAATCCCATGTTTTGCAAGACTCAGGAGCTGATCCATGGTCTGGAAAGAAAAGGGGGCTCCTTCAGCTGTGCCCTGGACCTCAACAAGGTTTCCGCTTCCGGTCATGACAATGTTCATATCAACCTCTGCAGCCGAATCTTCTTCATAGCACAGGTCCAGGACAGGCTGCCCCTTGACCACTCCCACGCTTATTGCTGCGAGATAATCAGTGACCGGATGCTTTTCAATCATGCCGGTTTTTACCGCATGAGAGAAGGCGTCATGAAGGCAGATGAAGGCGCCGGTTATCGCAGCAGTGCGAGTGCCGCCATCAGCCCGGATGACATCGCAGTCTATCCAGAAGGTCCTCTGTCCGATCATGCCCATGTCTACGACTGACCGGAGCGCTCTGCCTATCAGGCGCTGAATTTCGTGGGTCCTGCCGCCTATGCGGCCTGAGGTGGACTCGCGCATGGTCCTTGTTGTTGTTGCTCTGGGAAGCATCGCATATTCAGCCGTAACCCAGCCTTTGCCCTTGTCCTTGAGAAACTGTGGCACCTTTTCGTCTATGGATGCCGTGCAGATGACCCGTGTCTTGCCCAATTCTATAAGTACAGAGCCTTCTGCCGTGTCAATAAAATCCCTTGTTATCTTTATGCCTCTTAATTGATCGGTTTTTCTGCTGTCAGACCTCATGCCTATACCTCCATCTCAAGTTTTATTTTTTCAATATGTTCGATATTCCTGCCAAGAAAACGCTCCCCTACAGTAAGGAATTTCTGTGGGGCATCCGTAACGAAAAATTTATGCCTGACAGGACTTCCAGGGGCATTCAGGAGCGACTGCTCCTTAAGTATTGACCGAATCTCCATTGCGGTCTCTATCGCTGAGTCAATGAGACCCACTGAATCTTCCATTATCTTAGAAAATACAGGTTTAAGAAGAGGGTAATGCGTGCAGCCCAGCACGAGAGTGTCTATAGCCTTATCCCTGACCCCGGCAAGGTACTTTTCGGCAGTTAATTCGGTTATCAGCCCCTCTGTCCAACCCTCCTCTACAAGCGGTACAAAAAGAGGGCAGGAGATGCTGAATACCTCGATAGAGCTGTCAATGGACTGTATGGCCCTGGTATAAGAGCCGCTGCTTACTGTTGCCTCAGTCCCTATAACTCCGACTTTTTTTGTTTTGGTCGCAGCTGCCGCGGCTTTCGCGCCCGGCCCGATGACACCCACCACAGGAACCGGAAAGTTGCAGCGCAACGCGTCGAGGCTTACTGATGATACGGTGTTACAGGCAATGACAAGCATTTTGATGTCCCTTGAGACGAGGAACCTTGTGTTTTCGAAGGAGTAGCGCGTAACAGTCTCAGGAGACCGTATTCCGTAGGGCACCCGGGCAGTATCACCGAGATAGAGGGTACTTTCGTGTGGAAGCCTCTCAAATATCTCCTTCAGCACTGTAAGTCCGCCAATGCCGGAGTCGAATATGCCTATCGGCCTTTGGCTGCTATTCACCTGATGCCGCACCATCTGTCCTGGGCTCGCTCAGTACGGTCTGTTTCAGGGGATATTTCAGAAATAAATGGCCGCCGAGGGTCTCGATCTCCTTACCCTCGACAAGGACCTTTATATCCTGAAAGTCCTGCACATTTGCGACCAGGCTCTCATATATCCCTTTGAGGACGAGGTATTCTGCAAGAGCATCTCCCTGGAAATTTCTTCTCAGTTCATCTGAAAGATCAATATACAGGATGTTTTTCATGTCTCGATACAGGCCCAGGAGTTTCACGCCTCCGGGAATGGACGGTCTGTTTTCTGCTTCCTTGAAATACTCCCCGACAACTGTCTCTGCCATGGCAATGCTGTCAGTCCTTCTTGGCATTTTTCTTTCGGTCATTTCGAGTTTCCCGTTTTCCGGCAGGAACAGCCGTATTGCAATGAGGTCCTGATTATCGGACGAAATTGTT
>JAGVHR010000214.1 GCA_020056455.1 Thermodesulfovibrionales bacterium | reverse complement strand
TAGACCTGCACAGGGTACAGATAAGGAAGAAGACACCCCTGAGGTGGGTGGTGAAGGACCTGGCAGGCCTTTTCTTTTCAGCTATGGACATAGGCCTTGTACAGCGCGATCTCTTCCGGTTCATGAAACAATACAGCGGAAAACCTCTCAGAGAAATCCTAAAGGAAGAAGGGGTCTTCTGGCAGAAGGTAAGAAAGCGGGCTGAAAAACTCTATATGAAACATCATGGCCGCCTCCCGGCAGGAGATCGGCAGTAGTCTTTTCATGTAACTATTTATGAAAGGTAAACAATCTCATTTCGCCATTTATCCTGAATCCGGGCCATATGCTTTCGAACAGTTGCAGGAGTCTGCTCCTGCTCATCCCGCAGCAGCTAAAGGTTCTTCTTTCCTGACCTCTGCCTTATAGTCGCATTCCTTGTTTGCGCACATATGAAAGACATTCCCGGCCTTGTCCCATTTTTCTACAAGGAAGGCTGCCGCGCACTTGGGGCATTGCCCTGGGACAGGCTTGTTCCAGGAAACAAACTTACATTCGGGATAGTTGCCGCATCCCCAGAACTTGCCTCTTTTTGACCTGCGCTCAACAACATCTCCGCCGTCCAGGGGGCATTTCATCCCTGTAGAGACCGCCTTTGTTGTCTTACATTCCGGATATTTGGAGCAGGCAATGAACTTGCCGAACCTGCCGGATCTGACGACCATGGCAGAGCCACACTTGGGACACTGCTCTTCCGTCACCACAGGCTCAGCTGACTGGCCTTCTCCCTCAAGAGGCCTGGTTGTCTTGCATTCAGGAAATCCTGTGCAGGCCATAAACCGTCCATGCCTGCCCCAACGAATCACCATGGGCTTGCCGCATTTCTCGCATATCTCCTCAGTAGCTATATCTTCCGGTTTCACCTTGCCTTTTACTGCAGCAGCCTCAGACAGCTTCTCGTGAAATGGCGTATAGAACTCTCTGACGATCTTAACCCACTTCTTTGCTCCGTCTTCGATGTGATCAAGGTCTTCTTCCAGGTTTGCAGTGAACCCGATGTCCAGAAGCTCGCTGAAGCGATCAACAAGAAAATCGTTTACAACCGAGCCGAGTTCTGTAGGCGCAAATTTCCCTTCTGCCTTATGCACATATTTCCTGTCCTGGATTGTAGAGAGGATCGCTGCATAGGTGCTCGGTCTTCCGATGCCTTTTTCCTCAAGCGTCTTGATAAGCGTGGCTTCAGTGTACCTGGGAGGCGGCTGGGTAAAATGCTGCCGGGGCTGGAGTTCCAGGAGTTTAAGCAACTCCCCTTCATTAAGGAGAGGGAGGACCGCTTCACCCTCATCCATAATCTCATCTGTGCTTTCCGTATAAAGGGCCATAAATCCCTGAAACTTTACAACGCTGCCTGAGGCCCTGAACACTGTTTCTCCCTTGTTTTTACCAATATCGCAGGTTATCTCAAAGGTAGTCTGTTCCAGCTCGGCAGGGGCCATCTGGCTTGCGATAAACCGGTTCCATATAAGTCTGTAGAGCGCGAGCTGGTCCTTATGAAGGAAATGTTTTATCGTTTCAGGACCCTTGTCCATATATGAAGGCCGTATCGCTTCATGGGCATCCTGTGCAGAGGCCTTACTCTTATAAACAGGCGGTTTTTCCGGAACAAATTCCCTGCCGTAGGTCTTTTCGATATATTCACGGGCAGCCTGCTGCGCCTCTGAAGCGATCCTGAGAGAGTCAGTCCTCATATAGGAAATAAGACCAACTGCGCCCTCTTCGCCCAATTCGATGCCTTCATAGAGCTGCTGAGCGATCATCATGGTCTTCTTTGCTGTAAACCGCAGTTTGCGGGATGCCTCCTGCTGGATCGTGCTCGTTATGAATGGAGGGGTCGGGTTTCGCCTCTTTTTCTTCCTCTCGATCTTCGAAAGCGCAAAACTGCCGGCCCTGATATCACTGACAGCAGCCTCTGCCTCTGCGCCATTATTAAGCGCAGTCTTCTGCCCGAGATATTTCGCAAGCTTTGCTGCAAAGACCGGCTTGTTGGATCCTTCAAATTCCGCATTGATAGACCAATACTCTTCCTGCCTGAACGCCTCGATCTCCCGTTCCCTTTCAACAACAAGGCGGACAGCAATAGACTGCACCCTGCCGGCGCTCAGTCCCCTCCGGACTTTTCTCCACAGCAGCGGGCTGAGTTCGTAACCCACGAGCCTGTCAAGGACCCGCCGCGCCTGTTGAGCATCAACCTTTTTTTCGTCTATCTTGCCGGGGTTCTTGATCGCCTCACGCACTGCCGTTTTTGTAATCTCATTAAAAGTTATGCGAAAGATCTTTTTTGCCTTGTCCCTGATCTCCTCCGCTATATGCCAGGCGATCGCCTCTCCTTCCCTGTCAGGGTCAGGAGCGAGATAGACAGCATCAGCCTCTTTTGCGGCCTTCTTGAGTTCCCTGATAACAGTCTCCTTGCCGGGGATGACAATATACCTGGGCGCAAAATCATGTTCGATGTCAATACCCATCTCCTTGACCGGCAGGTCCCTGATATGGCCGACCGAGGCCTTGACCGTATAATCCTTGCCGAGGATCTTACTGATCGTCTTGGCCTTTGCAGGAGACTCAACAATAACAAGAGCTTTCATCTATTCCTCCGCTTGCGTGCAGAAAGGCAGCTTAATTCCACAGGATCCTTCTTCCTCCGCCAAAGATGAAGGAGAATATGTCCTCTTTCTCGTAGGAGCTGTCCCGTATTAGTATATAAACAAGAAGTGCCCGTAAAATGTCAAGCTCGACTTCGTCGACCTGGGCTGTCATTTCGAGTTCTTCCAGTTCTTCCCATATCTCGGCCAGGTCTTCTTCTTCATAGTCAACATTACCGAGCAGCTTCTCCGAATCGATCTCGATGTCGTCGGTTTCCGTTGATATCATGCGCAGGATGCGCAGCAATTTCCTGGTTAGTGTCTCTATTTCACGCAAGGTAAAACCTCTTTCCATCCGACTGTCTGACTACCCCTTTCAGCTCCAGGGAAAGGAGTAAATTAAGGATCTTCTGAACAGGCAACCTGCTTTCCCTGGATATATGATCAATATGAACAGGCTCCCGAGACAGACAGGCGCATAAACCCTGTTCCTCAGCAGAGAGTTCAACTGCCAGTTTCGTTTCGCTTCTGATAAACCCTTTCAGTACAGGAGCAAGCTCTTCGACAATATCACCGGCCTTAAGGACCATCCTGGCGCCCTCTCTGATCAGGTTGTTCGTCCCCGCAGAGTTGCGCGAGGTAATATTGCCGGGCACTGCAAAAACCTCCCTGTTTTGTTCAAGCGCACAGGAGGCTGTAATAAGCGAGCCGCTTCCTTCCTCAGCCTCGACCACAAGGACTCCCAGCGAAAGTCCGCTGATAAGCCTGTTCCTCCTGGGGAAGTTCTCCCTGTTGGGCTGCGTTCCAGGCGGGAATTCGCTCAGCACGCAACCTGAGGAGGCTATCTTCGTCATCAGGCTCTTGTTCTCCGCCGGATAATATACATCAAGGCCTGAACCCAATACCGCTATGGTCCTGCCGCCTGAGGCTATGGAGCTGCGGTGAGCAAAGGTATCAATCCCCCGCGCCATACCGCTGATAATTGTAAAACCCAGGGCAGCCAGCTCCCCGGAGATCTTCTGAGTTACAGTCTCGCCATAAGACGTATATTTCCGTGAACCAACAACCGCGATACCAAAGCGGTCTGTTGTTTGATACTCTCCCTTAATATATATAACTACAGGCGCATCAGGGATCTCCTTCAATACCTCAGGATATGAAACATCCCCATAACAGAGCGCGGAAATTCCCCGCTGTTCCATAACACGGACCTGTTTTTCGACATCGTCCCAAAGCGAAAAACTCCTGATATTCTCAGCCCTGGCCTTTGTCATGCCGGGGACTGTAAAGAGATCACTCAGACCAGACCTGAAGATCTGCTCAGGGGTGCCTGCATGGGCAATCAGTTGCTTTGCTGTTATCGGCCCTATTTCCGGTACAAGGGAAAGGCCGATCCAGTACCTGAGATCGGACACTACCTGATCCTTAGTGACCTGTTAGCCTTCAGTCTCAGCGCATTCAACCTGATGAACCCCTCTGCATCCTTCTGATTGTAAACATCCTCAGCCCCAAAGGTCGCAAGCTTTGCATTATAGAGAGAGCCAGGGGCCTTTCTTCCTGCTATTACGCAACCGCCCTTATACAGTCTGAGCCTGGCAGTGCCGGTTACAGCCTTCTGCACATTGTCGATCATGCCCTGAAGCGCAATCCTCTCAGGAGCAAACCAATAGCCGTAATAGACCATTTCAGCATACTTCGGCATGAGGGAATCAAGGAGGTGCGCAACTTCCCTGTCAAGAGTAAGAGACTGCACAGCCCGGCGAGCCATATGAAGGATAGTACCTCCCGGCGTCTCATATACGCCCCGGGATTTGATGCCGACATACCTGTTTTCCACAATATCCACCCGGCCGATGCCGTGCCTGCCGCCGGTCTCGTTCAGGGACTCGAGGAGCTTTGCAGGCGACAGCTTCTTCCCATTCACAGATACCGGATCACCCTGATCGAACCCTATCTCAATGTATTCGGGCTTTGAAGGGGCCTTTTCAACCGGCACAGCCATGGTATACATGTCCGCAGGGGGTTCTGCCCACGGGTCCTCAAGGATCCCGCCCTCATAGCTTATGTGCAGAATGTTTCTGTCAGTGCTGTAGGGCTTGGCCCTTGTTGCAGTAACCGGGATCTTGTGCTTTGCAGCATAATCGATCAGTGATTCCCTTGAGTTGAAGGTCCATTCCCTCCATGGCGCTATTACCTTTATATCAGGCTTGAGCGCATAGTAGGTAAACTCAAACCGTATCTGGTCATTTCCCTTGCCTGTTGCTCCATGGGCAACTGCATCAGCGCCCTCCCTGATGGCGATCTCGATCTGCTTCCTGGCGATCAGAGGCCGGGCAATGGATGTGCCGAGGAGATAGAAGCTTTCATATACCGCATTGCCGCGAAGCATAGGGAAAATATAGTCTTTTACAAACTCTTCACGCAGGTCCTCGACATATACCCTGGCTGCCCCGGTTTTTATCGCCTTCTGTTTCACAGTCCTGAGTTCTTCCTTCTGGCCCAGATCAGCGCAGAAGGCTATGACCTCAGCGCCATAGGTCTCTTTGAGCCATGTTATAGCAACAGAGGTATCAAGTCCTCCTGAATATGCAAGCACAATCTTCTTAACCATCAGCTGCCTCCGTGATATCCAAGAATATTTCAGGCTCTTATCTGACGGGTCATAATGCCCCCCTCAAAAGAGGATTAAACATAGCATAAAAGGTTATAAAAGGCAATTTGACGGTCAGGCAGCCTCTGTTCCCTGTATTTTCAATTGAAACTTAATCTCAATTTCAGCTATACTTCCGGGTGGAACGAAGAATATTTCAGAACTTTCTCGTTGAACGCGGTCTTAAACTCACAAAAGAACGGGAAGCTGTCCTGAGGGAGATATTTTCCATTCACGGACACTTTGAGCCTGAACATCTATATTTAATAATAAAGGGCTCAGGGAACAAGGCATCACGGGCTTCAGTCTACAGAACTCTGAATCTTCTTGTCGAAAGCGGCCTGGTCGAACGTATTTCGAGAACAGACAAGGGTAGTGTTTATGAGCATACCTATGGCCACAGGCATCATGATCACATGATATGTACGGAATGCAACGGAGTGATCGAGTTTTATTCAGAAAATCTTGAGGAAATCCAGAACACCATATGTTCCAAATATGATTTTTCCGGAAAAAACCATACCCTTGAGATACGGGGGACATGCAGGACATGCATAAAAAGAAAAAAATAGCTGAAGAAAAACATACATATAAT
>JAGVHR010000086.1 GCA_020056455.1 Thermodesulfovibrionales bacterium | reverse complement strand
TCCGGCAAGTGGCAGATCATGATCAACGGCGAATCCTACAAGGTCATCGTTGCTGAAGCTGCAAAGAGGGCCCTTGAGTTCAACCGCGCAGCAACCGGCGTAGCGCAGAACCATTACGAAAGAGTATTCATAGTAAAGCTCTATCATGATGCCAATGACCCCAAGAGGGTTGCGGCTGCTGCTGGCTTCAGCGTTAGAGAGAACAAGATTTATCTCTTTAAGGCAAAGGCCATGATCAATGCCGCAGGCGGCGCTGTCAACGTCTTCAGACCGAGATCGACACAGGAAGGTCAGGGCCGCGCATGGTATCCTGTATGGAACTCAGGCTCAGGGTATGCACTCGGCCTCCAGGCAGGCGCAGAGCTGACCATGATGGAAAACAGGTTCGTTCCGGCAAGATTTAAGGACGGCTACGGCCCGGTCGGCGCATGGTTCCTTTTCTTCAAGGCAAAGGCAACCAATTCACTTGGTGAAGACTATTGTGCAAACGCTGAAGGCCTTGCAGATGCACAGGCAAAATATACTGAAAAGTATGTTAACCCGCATGCGCTTGGCACCGCCATACGTAACCACCTCATGATGAGGGATATGAAGGCAGGCAAAGGCCCGATCCTCATGAGGACGGACGAAGCCATGGCAGCGATCAACAAGACCTTCAAGGAAAAGCTTGGCGACAAGGAAGGCGCAAAGAAAGTCAAGCATCTCGAGGCTGAGGCATGGGAAGACTTTCTCGATATGGCTATTGGACAGGCAGGCCTCTGGGCATGCAAAAACGTTGAGCCTGACAAGGAGCCTTCCGAGATCATGCCAACAGAGCCTTATCTCCTCGGCTCGCACGCAGGCTGCGCAGGCTTCTGGTGCAGCGGCCCTGATGACCTCGGCTCACCTGACCACTACCACTGGGGTTACAACAGGATGTCCACAGTGCCGGGTCTCTTTATGGTCGGCGACGTCTGCGGCGCATCAGGCCACAAATTCTCCTCAGGCGCACACGCAGAGGGAAGAATTGCAGCCAAAGCCGCACTGGCATTTCTCCTTGACAATGCCGATTACAAGCCGGCAATTAAAGAGACTGCTGAACAGATTGCTGCAGATCTGTACTTCCCGTATGAGACCTACGAGAAATACAAGACTGTTTCAACAGACCCGTTCATCAATCCTCACTACATCAGACCGAAGATGCTCCAGACCAGGCTTCAGAAGATCGCTGACGAGTACTTCGGCGGTATCTCCACATGGTATATGACCTCAAAGACCATGCTGGATGAGGGACTCAAGCTGCTTGAAGTTTTGAAGGAAGATGCCCAAAAGATGGCCGCTTCAGATCTGCATGAGCTGATGAGGTGCTGGGAGAACTTCCACCGGATCCTTTCTGTTGAGGCACATGCAAGGCATATCCTCTTCAGGGAAGAGTCCAGGTATCCTGGCTACTACTACAGGGGTGACTTTGACAAGATCGACGATGCCAACTGGAAGTGCTTTGTTAACTCAAAGTACGATGCCGAGAAGAACACATGGGAAATGAAGAAAGTTCCCTATGTTCAGCTCGTAGATTAATCGACTGACGCGGGGAGGGCAATGCCCTCCCCGATTTTTTCCCCGCAGCAAAATGCATATTGCAGGGTGCAAAACTACTTTGCATATTGCAGTCTGCAGTTTGCGGTAACTACAATATGGGATTGCCGCCTTTTAAGGAGGATAGAAATGGCAGAAAACAAGAAAGTCCTGGTGATCGGAGGAGGTTTCAGCGGCCTGACAGCGGCAGTTGAGACAGCTGAGGCCGGTTTCGAGGTTATCATCGTGGAGAAGACCCCGTTTTTCGGCGGGAGGGTGACACAGCTTAATAAGTATTTCCCGAAGCTTTGTCCCCCGAATTGTGGACTTGAGATAAATTTCAAGAGGATCAAGAATAGCGGAGATATAATTCTGCATACGCTTGCAGAGGTCGAAAAGATCTCAGGACAGGAAGGCAATTATGATGTCACAATCAAATTAAGCCCGCGCTTTGTCAATGACAAGTGTGTAGGATGCAATGCCTGCGCTGAAGCATGCCCTGTTGAGATGCCGAATGAGTTTAATTTTGGTATGAATAAGACCAGAGCAGCTTACATTACGCATAACCAGGCCTTTCCGTTCAAGTATGTGATCGATGGAAAGAACTGTAAGGGTACATCCTGCTCAAAATGCGTTGCTGCCTGCAAATATGATGCTATTCATCTTGATATGAAGGCCGAAACAATAAATGTTAATGTAGGCGCTATAGTGCTTGCTACCGGCTGGGAGCCTTACGACGTAACAAAGCTTGACATCCTCGGCGCAGGACAGATCAAAAACGTAATCACGAATATGCAGATGGAGAGGCTGGCGTCTCCGAACGGCCCGACTGACGGCAAGATCCTGAGGCCTTCAGATAGCAAGCCTGCAATGAATATTGCCTTTGTCCAGTGCGCTGGTTCAAGGGATGAAAACCACCTGCCTTACTGCTCCTATATCTGCTGCATGGCCTCGCTGAAACAGGTTACATATGTCAGGGAGCAGTACCCTGATTCAACTGCAAGGATCTTTTATATAGATATAAGGACGCCCGGCACGAGATATGAGCAGTTCTACAGGAAGATCCAGGGGGACCAGAACGTTACCTTTACCAAGGGAAAAGTGGCTCGGATAACAGAAGACCCCGCGACAAAGGATGTGATCGTTGAAGCGGAAGACGTCATGTCCGGCAAGAAGATAAAGGCAAGGTTTGACATGGTTGTCCTTGCGACGGGAATGGTCCCGTCCACGAGGGCCGCAAAGATCCCTGGCGACATCGCATACACTCCGGAAGGCTTTGTTGCAGCGGCTTCACTGAACAAAGGCATTTATGCTGTCGGATCGCTCAAAAGTCCTGTTGACGTTGCCCGCTCTGTACAGGATGCAACAGGAGTCGCGATCAAAAGCATTCAGAGCGCAAGGAGGTAGGAGACAACAATGGAAAAGAAATTCGGCGTATATATCTGTAAGGGCTGCGGGATCGGAGAGGCTGTCAATATTGACGAATTGAAAAAAACTACAGCAGGCGGTGCCAAAATCGCTGCAGAGGCGATCAGAGAACATGAAATACTCTGTAGCCCGGCAGGCCTTGAAATGATAAACAACGATGTAAAAGAGGGCACTAACTGCATTGTGGTCGGCGCATGCTCGCCACGAGTCAAGTTTGAAGAATTCGATTTTCCCGGCGCCTTGACCGAGAGGGTCAACCTCCGGGAGCTCGTAGCCTGGACAATGGAACCTAACACTGAAGATACCCAGTCGGTTGCAGAAGACTATCTGAAAATGGGTGTTGTTAAGTTACAGAGGGGCGACCTTCCTGAGCCGAAAATCCTTGAGGACCTGAGCAGCACCATCATGGTCGTGGGCGGAGGTTTTACAGGCCTTACAGCTGCACTTGAGTCTGCCAATGCAGGATATAAGGTCATCCTTGTCGAAAAGGAAGCGGAGCTCGGCGGATGGGGAGCAAAGCTGTACAAGGAAACACCGAGGACATATCCTTACGATAAGCTTGATGATCCTGCAGTCTTTGGCAAGATCAAAGAAGCTGAGGCCCACGAGAATATAAGGATCTGCAAATCAACGGTCATCGAAAAAACTGATGGCCAGCCCGGCCTGTTTGACGTGACGCTCAGGACGAACGGCTCCACAGAAACAGTCAAGGTCGGTTCTTTTATAATGGCTGCGGGCTGGAAGCCCTATGATGCCACAAAGCTCGGCCATCTTGGATATGGCAATCCCAACGTTATTACGAATGTTCAGATGGAGGAAATTGCGAAGAAGGGCAAGATCATCCGTCCTTCTGACGGCAAAGAGGCAAAAAATGTAGCCTTTATTCAATGCGCAGGACAGAGGGACATGAATCATCTGCCGTACTGCTCGGCCTTCTGCTGCGCAACATCCCTGAAGCAGGCCAAGTATGTACGCGAGAAGAGCAGCGATGCTGTTGCCATGATCTTTTATAAAGACATCCGGACGCCGGGCCAGACAGAACTTTTTTACAAGAACATGCAGAACGATCCGGGCGTGCTGCTGACCAAGGCTGATGTCACAGGCATCACCGACGCGGGCAATGGCAACCTCTATGTTGAAGCTGAAAATACGCTGCTTGGAGAGAAGATAAAGGTCGAGGCAGATCTTGTTGTGCTTGCCACAGGCATTGTGCCTGCAACACGCGCTCCGCAGGAATATCTTGACGGTCTTGCAGCTGCGACTCTGAAGGGCGACGAGGCAAAGAAGAACTATATCGAGGGAACTGAAAAGCCTGAGTTTATCCTGAACCTTGCATATAAGCAGGGGCCTGAGCTTCCCTCTGAAGATGGCTATTACGGCTTTGCCGATTCCAGCTTCATCTGTTTTCAGTATGAGACAAGGAGAACAGGCATCTATACGGCGGGCTGTGTAAAACAGCCTATGACCATGGTCGATGCGGCATCGGATGCAGCCGGCGCTGCGCTCAAGGCTATCCAGTGCGTTGAACATGTTGCCAAGGGCATTGCAGTGCATCCGAGGGCGTGGGACGCTACATTCCCCGACCCGATGATGATCAAATGCACCTCCTGCAAAAGATGTACAGATGAATGCCCCTTCGGAGCTATAGATGAAGATGAAAAAGGCACGCCGTTTTTCAAGATCAACCGTTGCCGTCGCTGCGGCACATGCATGGGCGCATGTCCTGAAAGGATCGTGTCTTTCAAGGACTTCAGCGTTGACATCGTCGGCTCCATGATCAAAAATATGGATGTCCCTGATGAAGGTTACAGGATCATTGTGCTTGCCTGTGAAAATGACGCATATCCCGCGCTCGACAGCGCGGCCATCAAGAAGTACAAGCTGAACCCCTCGGTCAGGATCATTCCTGTGAGATGTCTCGGCTCCACGAACCTTGTATGGGTCACTGATGCTCTGTCAAGGGGCATTGACGGGCTCATTCTTCTTGGCTGCAAGTACGGCGAGAACTATCAGTGCCATTTCGTCAAGGGCAGCGAACTTGCAAGCTACCGTTTTGGCAAATTACAGGAGACGCTTACCAAGCTCCAGCTTGAAGCAGACAGGTGCCAGTTGATGCAGGTGGCGATATCTGATTATGATGCGCTTCCGAAGATGATAGACGACTTTGTAGCGCGTATAGAAGAGATAGGCCCCAATCCGTTCAAGGGCTTCTAACGGATAGAAAATACAGGTTAAGGTTAAGGCTGAGAAAAACTCGACCCCGACCTAAGCCTCAACCTAAAGTATTTACAGGAGGAAGAAGTACATGACAGAACAGATTATAAAACCTGATGTCAAGTTCATAAATGACATAATTGCCTCAGGCGGCGAGTCAGTCAAGAAATGCTTTCAGTGCGCAACCTGCTCGGTGGTATGTAATGTCACCCCGGATGACAACCCGTTTCCGAGAAAAGAGATGCTTCAAGCCCAGTGGGGGCTGAAAGACAAGCTCATCAACAACCCCGATGTCTGGCTCTGCCATCAGTGCAGCGACTGTACGGCCTACTGTCCGAGGGGCGCAAAGCCCGGTGAGGTATTAAACGCCGTCAGACAGCTTAGCATCAAGCACGTATCTATGATACCGCTCTTTGCCAAGATAGCCCAGGACCCGAAGCTTATCTGGCTCCTGTTTGCGGTCCCGATAGTACTGTTCTACGTCGTCATGCGGTTTGCCCATCATGAGACGCTGGAATTTATACGCCTTGGCGAGAATATGGACCAGATGGTCTATCATATGTTCATACCGGCGGACCCGCACATGAACGCTCCATTTCCTTTAAAGATGATCTTCGCATTGACTGCGGTCTTCTCAGTTTTATCAGCTGTTGTAGGTGTTAACAGGCTGTGGACCGGCATGAAAGCGCAGGCAGGGCAGCTAAAGTCCGGCGGGAATCTCATGGAAGATATCATTTCTTCAGTCAAAACCATTTTTGCACACTCCAAGTTCGCTGACTGCAATGTGAACAGACTCAGGCAGTGGGGCCATATGCTGCTCTCATACAGCTTTGCGGGGCTTGCAATCAGCGGAATTTTGGCCCTTATTTACAGCTACCTGTTTAATATTACCGGGCCGTATGCTCTAACAAACCCTATGAAGTTGCTCTCGCAGGCAAGTATGATTGCTTTTCTTGCTGGTATCGTCATCCTCATCTATAACAGGTTTACGCAGGCCGGCAAAGCCGGCATGGGTTCCTACTTTGACTGGATATTCCTTAGCATAGTTGCCGGCATCGGTGCCACGGGTTTACTTGCCCTGGGGTTCAGGCTGGCAAACATGAGCGCAGGATATGCCGCGTTCTATTTGCACTTTGTTTTCGTATGGCTGTTATTGGCCTATGCTCCCTACTCAAAGTTCGCGCACCTTTTCTATCGTACGACAGCCATGGTTTTTGCAAAGTATTCCGGCAGAGAGGGTAAACAGGTTTAGTTTCAGTTGCGAAAGGACAGGTGAATCGGAATGCAGGTAAAGGACATCATCGGGCAGGGCAATTCGCATATCATCTCGATCGCAAAGGACAAATCCGTTGCTGACGCCATCTATCAGATGGTTGAACATGAGGTAGGCGCATTGATTGTAGTTGACGGTGAAAAGCCGGTAGGCATGTTCACGGAAAGAGACGTGCTGAAGAGTTGGACAAGAAAAGGGAATACACTTTTCAAGGACATCATGGTAAGTGAGGTCATGACAACGAACCTGATCGTCTCAGAAGCAGACGACGATCTATGCTATGTCACAACCATTATGATCAAAAACAGGATCAGGCATTTGCCGATTGTTGACAATAAGAAGATCGCAGCCATGCTGTCAATCAGAGATGTAGTCAAAGCACAGGTTTCTGATCTCAGGGCGGAAAACCACTATCTGAAGGATTACCTTTTCGACAAGTATCCGGGATAAGACAATTCAACAGAAACAGGAGGTGGAGGAGTTTAGCGGTCAGGATTAGGAAGCAGGCGCAGGGTTATCAAACTAAAAATACAAGGAGGAGATTTAATGAGTGGAATGAGTAATACCATACTTTTTGCATTAGGCTGCGGATTATTAGGCGTTATATACGCTGCGATGACCGCAATGTGGGTATCGAAGCAGGACGCAGGAAATGCGAAGATGCAGGGGATCTCGAATGCGGTCAAAGAGGGCGCAATGGCGTTCCTTGCACGTGAGTACAAAACAGTAGCTGTTGTTGCAGTAATTTTAACGGTTATGCTGTCCTTCCTCGGTCCCTGGACAGCAATAGGATTTGTCATCGGAACAGTCGGTTCAGCGGTCGCCGGATACATCGGCATGATGGTATCGGTGCGGGCCAATGTGCGCACTGCCCAGGCAGCCTATAAGGGCATCCAGGCAGCGCTCGGACTTGCTTTTAAGGGCGGCTCGGTGACAGGCGTTATGGTCGTTGGTCTTGGGATTATCGGTCTTGCGGGTTTCTTTCTTACAGTAAAAACAGCAGCCCCTGAACAGGCGTTCCACGCACTGGTAGGACTTGGATTCGGATGTTCACTCATGAGCGTGTTTGCCCGTATCGCAGGTGGTATCTACACAAAGGCTGCTGACGTAGGCGCTGACCTTGTTGGAAAAGTTGAAGCAGGTATTCCTGAGGATGATCCCAGAAACCCTGCAGTTATCGCAGATAACGTTGGAGATAACGTAGGCGACTGCGCTGGTATGGCAGCTGACCTTTATGAGACATATACAGTTACTCTGGTTGCGGCAATGCTCCTTGCAAAGACTGTTTTTGGCGCTGAGAGTCCATGGGTTGAGTTCCCTCTCATGCTCGGCGGAATATCGATCATCGCTTCCATTATCGGAACATTTGCAGTAAGACTCGGCAAAAGCGGATATATCATGGGCGCCCTCTATAAGGGACTTGCTGTAGCCGGCGCTCTTGCGGCAATAACATTTTATATTGTGACAGGCAAATTTCTTGAAGGTGTAGATCCGGCTTCAATGGTCTCTCACCCTTCATTTACACAGATGAATGTTTTCCTTATGGCGCTTATCGGCCTTGCATTGACCGGAGTGATCGTGGTTATAACTGAGTACTTCACTGCTGCTCAGTATCCCCCGGTTAAACATATCGCACAAGCCAGCTTGACTGGTCATGGAACAAACGTTATAGCAGGCCTTGCGGTCAGCATGAAGTCAACCGCAGCGCCCGTTGTAGTTATTGTTGCTTCGATCCTTGGCGCCTATCATTTAGGCGGCGGTTTTGCCGGTGATGCCTCAGGCGGTCTTTTTGCTATCGCATTATCAGCGGTTTCGATGCTTTCAATGACAGGCATCGTGGTGGCCATTGACACCTATGGTCCGATCACTGACAACGCAGGCGGTATAGCAGAAATGGCAGGAATGCCTGAAGAGATACGTAACATCACAGACCCATTGGATGCCGTCGGCAATACCACAAAGGCTGTTACAAAGGGTTATGCAATCGGTTCAGCAGCTCTCGCAGCCCTGGTTCTTTTTGCAGAGTATTCAAGGTCATTCAGTACAGAGCTTTATTTTGATCTTTCGAACCCCATGGTTCTGGCCGGCCTTTTCATCGGAGGTCTGCTCCCTTATTATTACGGCTCACTCCTTATGGAGGCTGTTGGCAAGGCAGCCGGCAGCATCGTTAATGAAGTGCGCCGGCAGTTCCGTGAGATCCCCGGCATTATGGAAGGCACGGGAAAGCCGGAGTACGGCAAGTGCGTTGACATCGTGACCAAGGGTGCCATCCAGCAGATGATGGTCCCTGCGCTTATCCCGGTTGTTGTTCCTGTTGTTGTAGGTTTTCTTCTTGGCAGAGAGGCACTCGGAGGCGTACTTATGGGAAGTATCCTTACCGGACTCTTCCAGGCCATTGCCATGACAAGTGGCGGCGGCGCATGGGACAATGCCAAGAAATCCTTTGAAGACGGCGTTACTGATTCTACTGGGAAAGTTCACAAGAAGGGCAGCGACGGACATAAGGCCTCTGTTACGGGTGATACGGTCGGCGATCCTTACAAGGATACCGCTGGACCGGCAATTAATCCGATGATCAAGGTTATCAACATCGTTGCGCTTCTGATTGTTCCGTTGATTTAGTTTATAGCGTATTGTTTCAAATAAAGGCCGGTTCCAAGGTATCGGGACCGGCTTTTTTGTTATAATTTACCACACAGAAGTCAGAAGCCTGAATTCAGGTGCACGAAAGACACGGATATTCTGTAAAGATCGTCTCTGATTTTCACCTCTGACACCTGATTTTCTAAACGAAGGATGAGTGAATGAGTTCAAAAAATAGCAGCGAAGCCAGCGAAATAAGAAAAGCGGTCGAGTCCAGGGTCCAAAAAAGCGTTATTGTCCCGGAGATGCTTAATCGGGAATCCCGGTTCAGATTCAAATGTTATCCCGGCATCCCCTGCTTTACGAAATGTTGCAGCGGCATCAAGATATTCCTCACGCCGTATGATATCTACAGGCTTAAAAAAAGGCTCGGCCTGGAATATAAGGACTTTCTTGTGCAATACACTGAGCCTGCTGTGATAGAGAAAAGCCAGTTGCCTGTTGTTTCGATACGCCTGAATAGTGACGAAATCCGCTCCTGCCCTTTTGTTACTCCGGAGGGATGCTCAGTCTACACTGACAGACCGCTCACCTGTCGGTACTATCCGCTCGGCATGGGTACCATGAAGAAAGACGATAACAAGGACGGCGAGAATTTCTTTATCCAAATTAAAGAGGACCATTGCCTTGGGCATAATGAAAGCACAGAGTGGACTGTCGACGAGTGGCGCGCTGATCAGGAATCAGACCTCTATGATGAAATGAACAGTGACTGGATGATGGTAGTGCTTAAGGCAAAGACGCTTGGTTTTGTGAATTTCAGCGAGAAGTCGCTTGATCTCTTTTTTATCGTAAGCACAAATCTGGATCTTTTCAGGGAATTCGTTTTAAGCGGCAAGTTCATTGAAGCCTACAGGCTTGACCGCGAATATATTGACAAGCTCATGGCCGATGAACTCGAATTCCTTAAATTCTCTCTTAAATGGCTCCGGTTTGCCATGTTCGACGAGGGAGATTTTAAGGTGGACGAAGAGGCGCGGAAAAAGGCCAAAGAGAAACTACTGGCTGAAAGAGAAATGCAGAGAAAACAACAGATGGAGGAAATCGAATAGTTCTTCTGTTGAATTGAGGCCTGCATCGCAGGCCTCAATGTATGTCAAAGTCTGTAAAGAATTGCCCTCATCCACATCACCTCCGCAGTAGAATTCCAGGGCTGTCAAAAGGCTCACTGTTAATGCAGCGCAAGCGATCAGTGCACTGAGCAGGAAATGCAGGGGTCATAGGCCCTGACGAGCAT
>JAGVHR010000219.1 GCA_020056455.1 Thermodesulfovibrionales bacterium | reverse complement strand
CCAAAGTAAGAGTGCAGCCGCATCCGCAGAAAGGACAGATTGTATCCTTTTCTTCAAGAAACCAAGCACGTGCCTGAAACTTGAACGGCTTACTCAAAAGCGCGCCTGTCGGGCATATATCAATACACTGTCCGCAGTAATCGCATTCAAGGATTTCACCGAATGCGGGCTGAACAACAGTAGGAAATCCCCTTCCTATCAGTCCCAATGCCCCTCTTCCTTGATATTCACTACAGATTCGTACACATTTGCCACATAGAATGCATCTGTTTGAAGTAAGCTCTATTAGTGGTCCTCTGACATCAGGCGGGGTTTCTTTTCTGTGCCTTATGAAACGTCCTTCAGGTTTGCCAAATTCATATGCGAGGTCCTGAAGGTCGCATTCGCCTGCCTTATCGCATATTGGGCAGTCCAGCGGATGATGCACAAGAAGAAGCTCCAGCACTGTCTGGCGGGCTTTTCTGAGTTTAGGAGTATCGGTTTTAACAACCATTCCAGGAGCAACAGGGGTTGAGCATGCAGCAAAAAGCCTCGGCTGTTTCTCTACCTCAACAACACAAAGCCTACATCCGCCGTAAGGCCTGAGCCTCTTATCAAAGCATAGGTTTGGTATCTTGATGCCATTTTTTGTTGCGGTTTGGAGGATTGTGGAGCCTTCCTCTGCGGTTATTTTTTTGTCATTGATTGTAAGCTCAATCATTTTTGACTCCTCCTGCCTTCTGTAATTCTTCTTTTTCGATTTTTTTCTTTTCTCGCATTTCCTGCATTGCTTGTGTGCCTTCCATCGTTCCTAATTCACATCTTAGGCATCTCCTTGCCTCTTTAACTGCCATCTCTTCAGTGAAACCTAACTCTACCTCTTTAAAGTTCTTAGACCTATCTTTTATAGGCAGATGGGACATCTCAGGCCGGGCAGCGCTCTCTATTTCCTCATCGGTCAGCTCAACCGGTTCAATATACATGGATGGTCGGGTTACATTGTATTCCCTTTCTATGCTTTCCCCTCTGAGATATTTATCAATGGACTCCGCAGCTATCTTGCCGGCAGCGATAGCATGTATAACAGTTTTTGGACCGGTCACTGCATCTCCCCCGGCAAAAACCCCTTTTCTTTGGGTGGCTAAAGTCTCAGGGTCAACTACAAGGGTATCCCTTTTAGAAATCTCAAGTCCCTGACCTCCAAGGAATGTAATATCAGGAGCTTCCCCGATTGCCCTTATTAATGTATCTAATTCTATGATAAATTCAGAACCGCTAATAGGGACAGGTTTTCTTCTTCCGCTTGCATCTGGTTCTCCTAATTCCATGCGGATACATTCAATCCCGCTGAGTTTCCCATTCTGAGTTAAGACCTTTGTTGGTGCGCTCAGGAACTGTATATCAATACCCTCTTCAATTGCAGCATCCACTTCCTC
This sequence comes from Thermodesulfovibrionales bacterium, assembly GCA_020056455.1. GTDB lineage: Bacteria > Nitrospirota > Thermodesulfovibrionia > Thermodesulfovibrionales > UBA6898 > UBA6898. Next base: position 1,466 of record JAGVHR010000219.1, on the reverse strand, counting down.
TTTAAATGCCGGCATCTCTGCCCTTGTCCTTCTGTAGATAAGTGTAACCTTCTCTGTATTTGGAAGGCGATGTGCAGCCCTGGCAGCGTCAACTGCAGCATTCCCCCCACCGATAATACCAATCCTTTTGCCAACCTTTATATCTTTGCCCAGATTTACTGCCTCAAGAAATTTCAAAGAGCCTATGACCCCTTCGCTATCCTCACCGGGGATGCCCAGGTCCATCGGTTTATGGGCACCAACCGAGATAAATATGGCTTCGTATCCGTCGTTGAAAAGGCTGTTAATAGAAATATCCTTCCCTAAGGCTGTATTTGTCTGGAATTTGACCCCAGCCTGTTTAATGACTGCAATATCAGCATCCAGCAGTTCTCTTGGCAAACGATATGTAGGTATGGCTACTCTAAGCATGCCGCCTAAAACATCCTTGGCCTCAAAGATTGTAACGTCGTATCCTTCCAGAGAAAGGAAGTAACCTGATGTAAGTCCTCCTGGCCCAGAACCGATAATGGCGACCTTTTTGTTTTTTAGCTCCTTGCGTTTAATCGGCATTTTGAAGCCGCTTTTTAAACCGTAGTCAGTAGCAAATCTTTTCAGTTCCCTTACAGCAAGGGGTTTTCCAGCCTCTCCTGATTTGCAATTGGATTCGCAGGGATGGGTGCAGACACGGCCGCAGACACTTGCCAATGGATTGTCTTTTCTGATCACCTCAACCGCCTTATCAAAGCGTCCAAGGGCGATTAAGGCTGCATAGACTGGTACTTCAGTGCCGATTGGACAGGTGTGCTGACATGGAGATGATATTATCTCCTTACAAACCATGGCCTCACATCTCTTATATTTGATATGGCTTTCATACTCATTTCTGAAATATTTGATTGTGGTAAGTATAGGGTTCGGCGCTGTCTGTCCAAGGCCGCAAAGGGATGTGGCAATAATATCTCTACTGAGGTCCTCTAGCGTCTCGACATCAGTCTCTTTTCCCCTGCCTTCTGTGATATCCGTAAGCATATCTAATAAAATCTTTGTCCCTACCCTGCACGGAGGACACTTTCCGCAGGATTCCTCTGTTGTAAAGCCGAGGAAGAATCTAGCTAAACTGACCATGCAGTTGCTGTCATCCAGAACGACCATGCCGCCAGAGCCGACAATAGCGCCTGTTGCAACAATATCTTCATACGTGACAGGGGTATCGAGAAGGCTTTCAGGAATACAGCCGCCTGACGGACCTCCAAGCTGTACAGCCTTGAATTTCCCCTTTCTTATCCCGCCTCCGATATCATATATAATTGTCCTGAGCGGAATTCCCATAGGAACTTCAACCAGACCTACATTGCTTATAGCGCCTGTAAGGGCAAATACCTTTGTTCCTGTGCTTTTCTCGGTCCCGAGGCTTTTATACCATTCAGCGCCATTTAAGATTATGGGGGCTATTTGCGCTAAGGTCTCAACATTATTCAGAACTG
>JAGVHR010000098.1 GCA_020056455.1 Thermodesulfovibrionales bacterium | reverse complement strand
ATCTTAAAATTATCATCTTTTAAAAGCTCCTCAACCTGTCCGATAAGCATATTCCGCCATTTATTCATTATATCTGCCTGAGAACAAACCGGAATAGAAACAAGTTCGATAACCTCATCTGTATCCCCGGATTTTTCGATAATAAATTCAAAGGCATCCCTGCTGCCTGTGATGAAGAACCGGGGCTTTTCCTTGTCGTTTGACATAAGACATGTCCATGCTTCGATCCGCTCTTTTATCTTGTATTTCCCGGATTCTTCGGCAGTCTGAAGAGAGCTTCCGGTTTTTTTAATGAAAAACTCTTCATCCTCATGGGTCAATCCTTCAAGAAGCTTCTTTTCCATCTCGTAAACAGAAACAAGATCCCTGTTTATTCCATCCTGCACAAGGTCATAATCCTGCGCAAGACATAGAAACAGTCGCGCGTTAAAAAGAAAATCAGGTTTCTCTTTCGAATAATTCTCATCCCGGATCTTCTTAATCTGCGAAGCAAGCTGTGTTGAGAATGTGTCATCGAAAAAAGGTATTCTCTCCCCGATTGCCTTCAAAAATGCCGTATCGCTCTTCTGATGAAGCTCTCCCCACTCCCTATACTCTTTTATCAGAGCTTCTATCCTTGCTTCATCTCCCGAAACAGGAACCTTCAGATCAAGCATGCCTTCCTTTGCAAGTCTCTGCATGCTTTCCGGAATATTTTGCGCGCCCGGCTGATAAACCGTTACCTGCCCGAAACAGGCGTACAAATCCCGTGCAACGGTATCATTAATATATGTAAACGGAAAATATACAGGTTTCATTACACCCCTCTGTAAGTTAATTTATCATAAGCTGGAAGGAAAGAACTTCTGAATTTCTTCATTAAATCATTTTCGCCCGCGTTGCAACCGTCTACACATCCCCAACAAGATAAAGTATCTGCTTAAACTTGACATACAAACCCGGACAGTTTACGTGCTTCAGACACATAAAGACTTCTTATTAAAGACTTTTTAATTAAAGACTTTTTAATTTGACAGCGCAGTCTTTTTAAGGAATATTTAGTTGCTTATCGATAAGGACCCTTTAAAACGCCATATCTACGAATCGCTGACCCTTCGTGAATTCTTTGATTTTCGGATAACGGAAGAAGTATTTTTTACGCGGAGGTATGTGATTGGTTGATAAGGCTGTTATCCTGAGAAAGCTCTCCGGGCTTGAGACGTACCTGAATCTGAATAGACCCGTATCATAATTTTGACCTTTGCAAACCTGAAACCGGTATTCATCCAAACCCTGCTATTGATGTCCCGCATATCACACCCTATCCGGGAGTGGACCCGTACCTCAGTCATGAACGTTTGCGAAGCCGTCAGTGTGTTGGGCAGGCTGTTGCCTAAATCGAAACAGCTGTAACAACGCCCCACAAGGCACACCTATATCACGTTCGGAGTCATGCATTATCGCCGGCAGAACCCGTCGCCCGATTTCGGGCAACGGGCCACTGCCATATTCTCGTGAACATCTACCTGTTTAACATCGCCCGCACCTTCTTCAGGGCGTCGACGACATCCGGGTTCCCCTTCGTTATTTCATCCCAGAGGCCGGACATGCCTTCCCTCCACAAAGCAGCCTCCGCTGTGGTGGGGATATAGACATTCGCCGCATTAATCTTTCTTGCTTTCTCTAAATCTCCTTTAAGTTCGTCCCTGCCATACTGAACGGTATTGTTCTCTATAGTCGCACTGGCTTCCAGGATGATCTTCTGTTGAGCCGGAGTAAGTTTGTCAAAGTAATCCTTGTTCATAATGATGAATGTGTGCACTACTGAGATCGGTGTTATCAGGGTGTACGGAGCAACCTCATAGAGTTTCCTGTCCATATAGGAGCTGAGAGAATTGACAGCCCCATTGATTGTATTGCGCTGGAGACCCAGATAGACTTCGGCGCCTGTGAGAAAAGATGGTCCTGCTCCCCACTTTTTGAGCGCCAGAGCATGTTCGGGACTCGCACCCCTGATAATCTGGCCCTTGAGATCTGCCGGTACCTTTATGGGCTTGGTGGTCAGGATAATTTGATCGTCGGGGCTGGCCATCGCAACCATGGCCAGGAGCTTGACGCCTTTGCGTTCCGCTGTCTGTTTCCAGGCAGTACCGACTTCTGATTTGTAGACATTCCATGTTTCATCAAGGCTCTGGAAGAGATAAGGCATCATATATACCTTCATTGTAGGAACAAGCTGACTCTCGGCGTACATGGTAAATGCACAGCCGGACTCCAGGCCACCAGTCTGAATGGCTTTGATCACCTCATTATCCCTGAAAAGCTGAGCCGAATGATATACTTGAACTTTTATATCCCCGTTTGAGTTCTTCTCAATGAGCTTTGCCCATTCAATATACTGCTTTGTAAGAAAATGGTTTTCCGGTGCGCCTGAGCTGAAACGGATTGTGACGCTGGCTGCGTTCCCTTTCCCGATGCCGATACACATGATCATGAATGCCGCTAAAACACTTGCCGACAGAACTCTCTTTTTCATCTTGTACCTCCTGCGTATTTTATCGTATTGTCAAAAAGTTTTAATCAATTTCCCCCAAACATTATATTTACATTCAATTATCTACGTTGTGCTCTCCTCGCTTCCCTCTGATATTAATATTGGAAGTCTTAACCCGCAGCGCTGAACATTGGCCTGCGATTACATCAAAACAGCCGGCAGCCACATCGTCAAGGATGGGAATACACAGAGGATGAGCAGGAAAAACGCCATGATTACGAGAAAAGGTATGACGCCTCTTGATACCTCGGCTGCTGTTGCCTTCCCTATTTCCTGGAGTATGAAGAGGTTAATACCCTCAGGAGGAGAGATTAAAGCCAGTTCACCGACAACGACCTGAATGATTCCAAACCAGATGCCGCTGAAGCCCAGTGCCGTGATAATGGGATAGAGAATCGGAACTGTAATAACCATAATTGACACAGCCTCCAGCGGGCCACCCAGTATAATGAGGAACACTACAATAATGGCTATGTATATCCAGTTTGGAATGGATAGAGAATTAACGAGCCCGAGAAGCTGCTGGGTAATCTGGGTCATGGTGATGAGATTACCGGTAATATTCGCCCCGATGATGATCAGGATGATCATGGCCCCGAGCTTTCCGGCCTTCATTACGCTGGTCGTAAATTTTGCCCAGCTCATGGTGCGATACCAGACAGTGCAGAGAAAAATACTATACAGGAGAGCCACGGCGCCGGCTTCGGTAGGAGTAAACAAACCTGAATAGATACCACCCATGATAATCACTATAACAATAAGACCTCCAAGGCCTTCCTTGAAAGCTTGACCGATTTCTTTGAAACTTGCCCGCTTATCTCTCTGGATATTCCTGTCCGTCAAACCCACGTATACCATGAAGGCAATGAACATGAGAGACAATATGATCCCCGGAATGATGGCGGCGAGAAAAAGCTTTCCCAGGGACTCAAAGGTTAGGGCGGAATACATGATCAGGCCGAGGCTTGGAGGAAAAAGAATACCAAGAGTACCTCCTGCCGCCAGCAGCCCTATGGTGGTTTTTCTGCTGTAGCCCCGTTTGGTCATTTCAGGCAGGGCAATTACACTCACTGCAGCAGCCACGGCCACGCTTGATCCAGTCATTGCAGCAAAAAGGCCGCAGAAGATGATAGAGGCTATTCCTATTCCTCCAGGGAGGTGACGGACCAATACATTGGCTAAGCGAAATATCCTTGGCCCTACGTCTCCGGCCTGCAATATGGTGCCGGAGAGAAGGAAAAGGGGGAAGGCAATGATGACGATGCTGTCCGCAGAAGCGTAAGAGGTCAGCGGGATATGAATCAGGGCATTGGAGCCGCCGAGGAGGAAGAAGAGTCCAAAGACACCGAAGAGCCCCATGGCATAAGAGACCGGCATGCCATTGAAAAGCAACGCAAAGAAAAGGAGCGGCAGCCCAAGTCTCGGTTCAATATTAAGGAGAATGAGGCTCAGCGCGAGCACAGCGATGAAAATAACCATGATGACGAGAGACCCTGGAGTGGCATCCTTTATTGAATACTCATCAGCCGTCATGTCCTTTCGGTTCTTAAAGAGATCATTCTTCAGAAATTTAAGGAGTTGTATGAACATCAAACCACCGCCGATGGGCACAAAAATCTGCGGTATCCAGAGTGGAATCTGAAGGGTTTGAGTTACCTCCTCCATTAAGACGGAGCTTTGAACCATCTTTATGCCATACCAGGTTAGAACCCCGCAGTAGACGAGGCCAAGCAAAGATGTGAACAATTCGAGAAAAAAGACCGACTTCCTGGAAACCATGGCGGTAATAAAATCAACCCTCGTGTGCCCTTTTTCCTGGAGCGTGTAAGCAAAGAGCAAAAAAGAAGCGACAATGGTAAGAAGGCTGCTTATCTCCATTACCCACATGGTCGGGCTGCGGAAGATGAAGCGCATGATCACTTCGAAGGTAACAATCACCGCGACAGTCAGATACATCAGGCACCCTAATCTGCCCAGGCTGGTAATTATCCACCGTATGATCGATTTTTCAGAGGGTGCCGTACGATACTTCCCATAGATTGTAGAGCTGAATCCCTGGACAACTGGCGACTCCTGCTCATTCTTGACTGTCGTCATGATCCTCCCGGTGCTGCGCCGGTAGTTGTATCGATTGGGGGCAAAAACGTTGGGACTGCCGGTTTTACAAACTACATGCCGGTTTACCCAAAAGTTCTTTGCAGTAGTAAGCCTCTTTTGT
>JAGVHR010000049.1 GCA_020056455.1 Thermodesulfovibrionales bacterium | reverse complement strand
CTATAACAATTATCGGTAATCTCCTCGGAGCGCCGCTCGGCGGCTTCCTCCTGCATAGAGCATCCGAAGTTGCCGGTCCTTCACTCGGCGATTTTCAAACAGCATATATTTTGAGCGGCTTTGCCGGTCTCATGTCGCTTCTTTTGGCCCTCGGAGTTCTCAGGGACGGGCGGCATGTGGAGAAGCATAGCGGCTTGAGAGAGGCATACAGGAAATTCATATCCGGCATAAAGGAGGTGTTGAGCGACAGGAGGGTGGTTATTACCTCAGGCATGGAGGGATTGCAGAACATGACTGTCGGCGCGTTGGAAGCTTTTCTCCCGATCTACGCCGTAAAGGTTGCAGGCTTGAATGAATTTCAGGCTGGTCTGCTATGGGGCGTACAGGTAGTGGCAACAATCCTTTCGAAGCCGGTCATGGGGAAAACATCTGACCGTTATGGTAGAAAGCCGTTGATTACAATTGGGTTGATTCTTTGCGCACTGTCCTTTGGCTCTATACCCCTGCTCAAAGACTTCTATCTCCTGGCTGTTGCAGCAATGGCATTCGGTCTCGGAGAATCTTTTGTGACCTCATCTTCGGCTGCACTCATTGCCGACATATGCAAACAAAAACACTTTGGCACTGCCATGGGGACTTTCGGGACGATCTTTGACGTAGGACACGCATCAGGGCCGATCTTGGCAGGTTTTCTACTTGCCCGGTTCGACTTTCTTTTGACTTTTCTGATGATGGCATCGCTTCTTGTGATAGCAGCTCCGCTGTTTGTTGTCTCGGTCCGTATTGGACCGTTTTCTGAATAAGCAGGGACTTGTTAAGGTACACGGAAAATGCAGATATACCATTTATTATCTAATTATTATCTAACCGGCCGGTTTTCTTCTTGTCTGTAGTAATGGTATCATTCTAACGCTGCCATGCAAAACCATCTAAAAAAAACAATTCGAAAGCGGTCCCAAAAAACAGGGCTGCCGCCCGGATCATTAGTGCATATCGGGAGACAGAGAAGTCAGGGGACCAGGATCACTGTCATCGACTATGACGAAACCCGGTTTATAGAGCAGGATGTTGCTTCTGCAGAGGCCTGCTTTTCCTTCAGAGACAAGCCGACAGTGACCTGGATCAATATCGACGGCATTAATCAGACCGAGGTCCTTGAAAAAATAGGCGCCTGCTATGATCTTCATCCGCTTGTTATGGAGGACATCCTTAATACGGAACAACGCCCCAAAATCGAGAACTATGATGCTTATCTTTATATCGTGCTCAAAATGCTCTATTACGATGACAAGACTGCTTCGGTTTCAACGGAACAGATCAGTCTGATTGTTGGACAAAACCATATTATCTCCTTTCAGGAAGGCATAGAGGGTGATGTGTTCAATCATGTCAGGGAGCTGCTCAGGAACGAAAAGGGGCGTGCGCGCAGACTTGGAGCTGATTATCTTGCCTATTCGCTGGTGGATGCAGTTGTAGATAACTATTTTTCGATTCTTGAAAAGCTTGGTGAGAGTATCGAGGCCCTTGAGGAGAAGCTTGTTACGAACCCGACTGCCGAGACCCTGCACCAGATCCATTATCTGAAGAGGGAGATGATATTTCTCAGGAAAGCGGTCTGGCCTCTGCGCGAGGTCATCGGAGGCCTTGAAAGAGGAGAATCCGCCATTATCAGCGACGCAACGCGGATATACCTCAGAGATGTTTATGATCATACGATCCAGGTGATCGATACTATCGAGACTTATCGCGACATGGTCTCCGGCATGCTCGATATCTATCTTTCGAGTGTCAGCAACAGGCTGAATGCTGTGATGAAAGTGCTGACCATCATAGCGACAATATTCATGCCTTTGACCTTCATTGCCGGGGTCTACGGCATGAACTTCAGGTATATGCCGGAGCTTGAATGGCGCTACGGGTACTTCGTGATATGGGTCGTTATGCTGATAGTCGGAATATGTATGGGCGTCTATTTCAAAAGGAAGAAGTGGCTCTGAACAGAAGAAGCGTTGTATTGAAAGGAACTTTTTTATAGATGGAACTAATGGAACTGCTGAATACATTTATTGATATCTTCATGCATCTGGACAAACATCTCGGCGCTGTAATTCAGGCATACGGCCTCTGGACGTATCTCATTCTCTTCCTTATCATATTCTGTGAAACAGGCTTAGTCATTACGCCGATCCTGCCCGGAGATTCTTTGCTGTTTGCAGCAGGCGCGTTAGCAGCGCTCGGCTCGATCGAGGTCTTCTGGCTTTTCAGCCTTCTCAGCGCAGCAGCAATTATCGGAAACACTGTGAACTACTGGATCGGTCACTTGATCGGTCCGCGTATTTTTAATAGGGAAAAGGTCCGCTTTTTAAACAAAAGATATCTCGAACGGACCCATGTTTTTTTTGAAAAGCATGGCGGCAAAACAGTCATCGTTGCCCGTTTTATTCCGATCATCAGGACCTTTGCTCCCTTTGTGGCCGGAATGGGGGCCATGACATACTGGCGATTTACCATATATAACATTTCTGCCGGTATTGCCTGGGTAGGGATCTTTGTCTTCGGTGGGTACTATTTCGGCAATCTTCCCCTGGTTAAGAAAAATTTTACGCTGGTGGTCCTTGCGATCATTTTATTTTCAGTTCTTCCCGGCATCATTGAGTTCCTTCGGCATCGCTTTCGCAGTAAGCAACCCCTATCGTTACAATAAGTCCTGTCAGGCATGGGAGGTTACCGTGGAAACGCACTCCCTGAGACTCAGAAAGTGAAACTACGCAAAAATATAGTACAAAAAAAACTCCTGACAACTGAAATATACTGCGATACGATGGATTTCAATTTCTGATTAATCACTTTTTCGGGGGAGGGGCAATGCTTCATATGAGGGGGACAAGGGCGGTTTATCTATCTGCAATTCAAGGGGATAACCATTGCTTATAGATGCATTAATAATGGCAATTTGACAGAAAGAGAAACTTGTCATATATTTTAAAAAATTATCTTGGAGGGGATTATGAAGATCAAATCTTTTTTAACCTGTAAAAAGGTCCGGTCTGTATCACGCAGCTTTACTTACTTACTTACTTACTGTTTATTAATTTGAGCATTTGCTTCTCTGCCGGTAGCGCCTCAGCCCTTGAAGGCGCCGGTAATAGTCCTACAGCTATGAGCGGTGCGGCTGTTACGGGCTCGGCAGAGTCAGGCGGCGGCTCAGGCGGCTCTGCCGACAACTTTGTTTTAACCGGCGCTGCAACATCCAGTATCCCCATCGCTGTACCCCCGGGCCGCCTTGGTATGGCGCCAAACATTACCATCGGATACAGCAGCCAGGGTGGTGACGGTTGGCTTGGTGTAGGATGGTCGCTCGATCTGGGTTCGATCCAGAGAAATACGAAAAACGGGGTCGATTATGCAGGGCACGATTTCGTCTACTCAAAAAACGGCTCATCTTCAGCTCTGGTCGGCATCGGCGGCAATGAATACAGGGCCAAACTGGACGATGGGAGTTTTCTTAGATTCTATTTCGACGGCTATGCCTGGAAAGCATACGATAAAAACGCCATGACTTACTATTTTGGCTGTTATGATGGTCAACAGTCTTCGAAACAGGCAAATCCGGATAACCCAGGCGAAGTATTCAAGTGGAACCTTGACCGCGTTGAGGATTCGAACGGCAATTTCATGGCAATATATTATTTCAGGGACTCGGGACAGGTATATCTCAATGAAATAAAATATACAGGCACTAAAACCAGCGCCACAACTACCAATAGGATCATCTTCAACAGGGAAGCGAGAACTGATTCTTCTCCCTCATATTTGCCAAATTTCAAGGTAACGACGAAATATCGGCTCAAGAGTATAGATGTCAGGGTAAATGGTTTTACGAGCCCCATTCGTCAATATATCTTTGAATACGAAACAAGCGGCTTGACTTCGAGAAGTCTTCTGACCAAGGTGACCCAGGCCGGAAATGACGGAACAACACTGCCTCCGGCCACTTTTAAATACAACCTCAACGAGGCCGGGCAGCCGGCGCTGCTCAGCTATTCAGCCGGCAGTACGAACCTTCGTCAATTCTATCTTGATGACGATTATGGCACGACTGATCTGGATCGAATTAAAATGGCAGACTTCAATGGCGATGGGATGACAGATTTTCTATATATCAGTGAGGATTGGAGATACAATAGTCAATTCTATATAGCAAAGGCCGGTGGTCAATTCGAGACTGTTGACTTCCCTTTTGCATATTCAGTTGATCATGACGTGAAATACACTCTGAACAGATTTGTTTTTGGCGATTTTAATGGGGACGGCAGGACTGACTTCCTGATGATATACAAAAGTCATTATGTTCTTACTTATGACGATGATGCCAATCCTTCATTAATCTTTGAGCCGTCAGCCAACAGGCTGTTTTTCTCTCATGTTGACGAAACTACGGGCGCGCTGACTTTTGTCGAAAAACCTGCGCCTGTTTTCGGAGATAACCTGTGTCCGCTACCACTACCGCTACCACTACCGCTAATCCGTGAGCAGCTTGCCTGGTGGAACGCTGATGCATATAGAGATTACATGCCCAGATTCAAGACTGGTGATTTCAATGGTGATGGAAAGACCGATATCCTTTTCATAGACGGAAATGACGGACAGCCCCACAATAGCGTCATTTATATGGCAACGGGTTCGGCCTACGATATAACGTTTCCGACTTCGACAGGTCCTGCGTATACCCTTATGAACGCAGCTGCGGATTTATGCGAGTCGCGCAGCGAGGTTCAAATTGATATATTCAACCTGACCCTCGGCAGTATACGAATTGCTGATTTCAATGGAGACGGCAAAACAGATATTCATAACCTTCCTATTGCCGGCTGGACTTCAGAGCCTCAGCCGAGCCAGGTACTTTTTTCCGAAGGTTACGTGGATGGATCTGATAACTTTATTTTCACTTCCGCTGCAGGACCATCTGTTGTAGCCCGCTTGGACCACTATAAGGACTCAGACTGTCAGGGCGACCACCAGTATTACTGGTGGGGATATACTGACCTTGCCAAAATCAGATACGGCGATTTTAACGGCGACGGGCGGACTGATATCCTCGAATTTAAAGACAATGCTGCAGGGAATATTTATTTCGGCACCGGCTTAAAAGGAGCTCCTTTTGATTATGTTTCAGGAATGGGCAAGGCGCCGGTGCTTATTTTAAACTCGCCCGGAAGTTTCCCTGTAGTAATGATAGACCTGGGCCGGTTTAAAACCGGAGATTATAATGGCGATAAGCGGACCGATGTGATGAGGGTGCAGGGGTGGGGGCCAACGACGCAGCCGCTGAAGCTTTGGCTTTCAACCGGCGCTGGATTTGCTGCGACAACCAGCAAGGACGCTTCGGGTAATGATGTCAAGTTTATAGTGAATTCCAGTACGCATAATAGCGGTTGCAGCTATTGGGGAGAGCTTGATGTAAACAAGTTTGTTTTCGGAGACTTCAGCGGGACCGGCAAGACAGGCTTTATCTATCTGTCCGATTACAGGTATATGACATCCACTCTTTATGATGTCAAACCGGGGACTACTGACCTTATCCGGAACATAAAGACTGCAGCCGGGGCGACAATAGATCTAAAATACACGTCGTCTGCAGGTTTCGCCAATACCATGCTGCCTTTCTCCATACCGGTGCTTCAATCCATGTCGGTCGATCCCGGAAACCCGGATGAAACGAAAAATATAATTTCGGCTACAAACTACGAATATTCCGGCGGATATTACGATGTTGAGGACCGGGAATTCAGGGGTTTTGGATATGTGAAACAGACGAACGCTGATAATACAAGCATGGAGACATGGTTTCATCAATCAGACCAGACCAACCCAGGATGCACGGGCATAAGCGATGCCGACTATAAAGGCAAGATATGCGCTACCGAATTCAGGGACCCCTCAGGCAAACTCCTTTCGTCTGCTGATTTCATATGGGGGAAGGTCTCTTATACGGGTTCGAATCAGGGCCTCCCTCCGTATTTCATTAAATTGGTACAGAAAGACACAATAAGCGATGTCGAAGGTGAAAAAATATACTCTTTCGAGGATTACGAATACGACACCAGGGGAAATCCCACGAAAGTGATATCAACCGGCGGCAGCTATCCAGGCCGCTCAGATACAAGGAACCTGAGCGTGACGACGACCAACACCTATTTGGACTATAGCCTTTATCCCTCAAAATGGCTTATCAGGAAAACTGAGACAGCGGTTTACGACGGCATCAACAAACTGACAACACCGGTACGAAAAACAACCGCTGAACATTATCCTGACGGCACAGGCAATCTATGGTGGCAGGAAGCGTGGAATGATAAGGGAGATAGCGCAAGAATCAGGATAACATACTATAGCAACGGCAACATATGGCAGAAGTGGGATGCAAATGCCACAGCAAGAGGAGATGTTGTGCCCACTTTGACCTATGAATATGATTCTGGAACGCAGACGTACCCCTGGAAAGTAAAAAATGCCCTGGGCCATATTGAAACGTTTACATACAATAAGGCATTCGGGGCAGTGGAGTCGGCGCTGGATATAAACGGAAACAAGACAGAACGCCGCTTTGATCCATTTGGACGCGTGAAGGAAAAAACAGCATATGAAGGCGCGACCACTGTGGTGGTGGCCAAAGCAAAAACCGAGTTTTATGATACGGCATTACCCGTTTACGTAAAAACGAGAGTGCTTGAATCCAACACAGACAATGTAGAGATCTATATCGACAAGTACGAGTATTTTGACGGACTTGGGCGGGCCATCCAGTCAAGAACCTTTGGCGAAGACGGCAAGTCGATTGTGGCCAGGACCCACTTTGATGAAATGGGCCGGATCTATCAGAGCGAAGGCCCCTTTTTCAGCACGGGGTATCCAATGACACCGCCGAACGAGTATCCGTGGACGCACACAACGTATGATTATTTCGGCAAGCCGGTCCGTTTCGAGAGTCCTGATGGCGAGTACGGCATTGTTTTTTCGACGATTGCCTATAGCGGCCTCTCAATGACCGTTACCGACGCTGATCTGAAGAAAAAGACCGAGACGAAAGACTACCTCGGCAGGGTTATTGAGGTGAAGGAATACGGCGATAACAGTGCGGTTTTTAAGACAACATATACCTACAATATTGCCGGCGACCTGTTGTCTGTGAAAGATCATTACGGTACAATAACGTCGATGGTCTATGACACGCTCGGCAGAAAGACGTACATGAAAGACCCTGACATGGGCGAATGGTACTATAGCTATGATCCAAACGGCAATCTTCTGACGCAGAAAGATGCGAAACTTCAGACAATAACCTTTGCTTACGATGAACTTGGCCGGGTCAAGTCCAAGACCTATTCAACCAGTGACCCGGCAGTAACTTATACCTATGACAATCTGACCATTCCAAACGGCAGGGGCAGGCTATACTCGGTGACCAATACTAATGTTACAACGACCTTTAACCGGTATGACGCCATGGGCAGGAGCACAAGCGTTACCAAGCAGATATCAGGCAACCCGGTTTCATATACAACGCAGACAGCGTATGACCTGTCAGGG
>JAGVHR010000236.1 GCA_020056455.1 Thermodesulfovibrionales bacterium | reverse complement strand
TGTTGTTGAGAAGGGAGAATATATTTTATCAACAAATAGCTGCCGGCCGCTCCGGCAATGAAAAAAAAGATGATGAGCAGTATCCAGAGCGCCTTGTTATTCACTGATAGTTAACCCTTTAGCGACTGAATTAATGATTCTTTCGCGGTCTTTCTGTTGATAAGACTTCCTGTCAGCAAGAGGATACTCGATCAAGATAGCCGGCGAATCAAGAGAGGTGAGAACAGGGAGGGGCAGTTCACGATAGATGACATCGGTTTTAAACTCAGCTTTTATCGCTTCGCCGAGAGATTTTGCAGCTGCCCTGCTTTTCTCAATATGCCTGTTCTGCCTCAATGAGAGGCGATACAGTCTTGCAGCTGCATCTACGGCACTCTCATCAGCAGTTGCAGTTGTAATGACGAATTTGTCGCCGTCGGTTGCGTGTATTCCGAGGAACAGATCAGGATGTCTGGTGTTGGAAGTCCCTATCCTTTCTTCAAGGGAGACGTACTGGTCTGCCCTGCGTGTAAGAAAAACCCTGAAGCCTTTTTTCTGCATAAGATTGCCAAGTTCTCTTGCAATGTTCAGGTTGATCTCCTTTTCCCTGGTCTCCTGTCTAAAAATGCCGTAGTCGTATCCGCCATGACCAGGGTCAAGTGCGACTGTTTTGAACTTCAGGGCGCCCTCTGGAGGCCGGTTAGGATCAGCCTGTCTCTGGGCTGAATGCTGCGGTGCAGGCAAAACGGACTTGCCGGTTTGCTGCAAAGCATCGCCCGGCTGTCTCCTGGCATCCGGCTGGGCCTGCTGTTTCTGCTCCGGTTTTTCTACATTGCCCTGGAATATGATTTTCAGGTCTATCACTATTCTCGCAGGTGCCGACAGCCTGTATGTCCTTATATCGGAAATGTCTTTCAGTGAGATCATGAGGACGTGGTCTTTCCTGGAGGTCTCATACATAAAGTCCTTTTGTATTTGAAGGTTGAAGGACCCTGGAAAATTTATTCTTACGCCGGAGACTGAGCTTGCTGTTATGGCATTCAGCACGAATTCCTCGTCCGCTTCAATAACAATTTTGACAAGATTGTCCTGCCTGCCGAACCTCAGCGAGACCTCAGCGACCCTTTCAGCTGACAACGGAGCAGAAATACATAAGAAAAGGACCAACGCAATAAGTTGACTTATTTTCATAACTCTTTACATTTTCCATATATATATTCGGTTTTGCAATATTGACTGCTTCGCAAAAAGTCCGTAGCGCCGAACAGTGGCAGTGGAACTGACTGAGCTTTGTTTTTTTGGGTCCCCAAGCTCGATCTGGTGGAGGCGGCGGGAATCGAACCCGCGTCCGAAAGTACTACACTCAGGCTTCTACATGTGTAGTCAGTCTTTTTCAGCTTCGGGGGACAGTGCGCCGGCTGACAGGCTTCCTGGACCCCTATCTCCCTTAGTCTCGCAATCAGGCAGGGAGAGCGCCTGAAAACCAGCCCGCTGTTTGACGCTGTCTCAGGAGCGCAGGCAATTCCCAAGGAGCGTGCTGCTTAATTAAGCAGCGAGTGCCAGTTCGTTGTTGGCGTTTGTGTTTGTTCCATCTTTTAACGTGGTGATGGAGCCACGACATGCCACATGAGCCTCATAACCCCCGTCGAGACCATTCGCCCCCGAGAGATGCTGCTTGATCGTAGTATATCACAGTCTCAGGGGAGACGAACAGGGACTTATGCAACAAAACGCATATTCATAATGTCTTCACCTTGCACTTGTATAAATTAATGCAGTAATTAATGACATGAATTTTTGGTCTTGCAATGTCGGATCTGAGAATATAATATGTTTCATAAGATGAAACCACCCCGGCACGGAGGAAAGGAATGCTTTTTATTCGTTTGCTGTCTCTCTTTGCATTATTAGCCTTATTTTCCCCTACTGCCTTTGCAGATGAGATTGTCCTTCAGGAACTGGTGGACGAGGCGCTGAGAAACAGTCCTGAGATAGGAGCTTCTGAAGCCAGGACAAGGGCAGCAGCTTACAGAGTGCCTCAGGCAGGCAGTCTGCCGGACCCTATGGTCATGTTCGGATACCAAAATGAAGGCTGGGAGCGCTATACCTTCGGCAAAGAGCCTGATGCCCAGTGGATGTTTTCTGCCTCGCAGATGGTCCCCTTTCCTGGGAAGCTTTCACTGAAGGAAGAGATGGCCAGACAGGATTCAGTGAGTGTATCCATTATCCATGAAGCCGTGAAGCTGAAGCTCGTTGCACAGATCCGGGAATTCTATTTCGACCTCTTCCTTGCCTACAAGAATATTGATCTCATCAGGGACAGGACAGATCTCTTTTCCCGTATCGAGGATGCGGCGCTTGCGCGATACTCAGCAGGCATGGGTATGCAGCAGGAAGTACTCATGGCCCAGTCCGAGAAATACATGCTCCTTGAAAAAGAAGAGATGCAGAAGCAGAAGATCCAGTCTCTTGAGGCGATGCTTAATACAACTATAGGAAGGGACGTAAATACGCCCCTGGGAAGGCCTGTGGAGCAGACCCTTTCCCTGAAGCCCGGAAGTCTCGATGAACTGCTTAGTATGGCTTATGAGCATTCGCCTGAGGTACGGGCGCGACAGAGGATGGTTGCCGCTGCAGAGGCCAGAGTCAAAATGGCCCGGAAGGAATATTATCCTGACTTCACCTTTGCGGCAAGTTATTTTACCAGGGGAGGCGGCCAGTTTGATGATATGTGGAGCCTTACCACAACCATGAATATTCCTTTATATTATAGAACCAGGCAGAGACAGGCACTGCTTGAGGCCCAGGCAGCGCTGACTGAAGCCAATAGAATGGTGGAGGCAGCAAGGCTCATGGTTGCATCAAACATAAGGGACATCTATTCCATGTGGACTACCTCGGCGCGGCTGATGGATCTATACAAAGGCGGGCTCATGCTTAAAACATATCAGGACTTCGAATCAGCTCTGTCAGGATATACAACAGGTAAGACCGAAGCGATAACTGTTATAACCAGATTAAAGACTCTGATTGATATCGAGATGTCGTACTGGGCACAGGTTGCTGAGCGGCAAAAGGCTTCAGCCCGGTTTGAGATGATAACCGGAATTGCTCAATCAGGGGGAATGGGTCAATGAAAAAACGCTATCTGATCGGTCTTGTTGTTATTGCGCTTGCGGGTATAGCATTGGTGTATGCCTTTAAAATCGGAAGAGCTCCGATAAATGACAGACCTCAGCCTGAGGGGCAGGCCCAGTCTGCATCAGGCCATCAGGGACATGATGCCCTGATGCCTCAGGAGGAGGCTGCACAGGAGACAGCGCCTGAGGGGTCCCAGGAGGAGGCTCCAACTATTGAGATACCGCTTGACAGGCAGCAGATAATCGGCGTCAGGACGGTTGAGGTTGCCGTGCGTCAGCTTCAAAAAGTGATCAGGACCGTTGGCAGGGTTGAATATGATGAACGCAGGATCGCAACCGTTAATTCCAAGTTCGAGGGATGGATCGAGAAGCTGCATATCGACTACACCGGCAGGTATGTAAAGAAAGGCGAACCACTTGCCGGGATTTACAGCCCTGAACTCGTTGCCACGCAGCAGGAATTTATTAATGCACTGAAATGGGCGCGCCGCAATGGTGAGGCCGGGAGCAATGAGATAAAGGCCATGCTGTCAAGAGACGCTTATTCACTGGTTGAGGCTGCCAGACAGAGGCTGAAATTCTGGGATATTTCAGATGAACAGATTAAGAGAATCGAAGAGAGCGGCAAGCCTGTCAGGGTCCTGACGCTTTACAGTCCGGTGAGCGGTTATGTTGTTCAGAAGATGGCATTCCAGGGGATGAGAGCCATGCCAGGTGAGAAGCTGTTCGATATAGCTGACCTCAGTTCCGTATGGGTGCTTTCCGATATATATGAGTATGACCTCCCTGTAATCAGGGCCGGTCAGACTGCAAAAATCAGTTTGAGCTATCTGCCGGGCAGGGAATTTACTTCGACTATAGAATACGTTTATCCTGCCCTTTCAGGCGAGGCCAGGACGGCAAAGGTGAGGTTTACCATTGCCAACCCAGGAGGACAGTTGAAGCCCCAGATGTTTTCCAATGTTGAGGTGAAGATTCCGATGGGCAGGAGACTTGCCGTTCCTGATGTGGTTGTCCTCGACACCGGCAGGAGGCAGATCGTTTATGTTGATAAGGGTGATGGATACTTTGAGCCGCGCGAGGTAAAGATCGGTGTGAAGGCTGACGGATTTCAGGAAATTCTTGCAGGTTTGAGCGTAGGCGAAAAGGTCGCTTCATCTGCTAATTTCCTGATAGACTCAGAGGCCCAGCTGAAAGGAGTTACACCGCTTGCCGGAGGACATAAACATTGAAAGGGGTCTTTTTTCGGGTGTTGGCTGGACAACCTGAAAATCAATATCTTTTTTTGAAATGATAGCCAAAATAATTGAATATAGCGCCAGGAACAAGCTCATCATCTTTTTGATGGTGGCGGCGCTTTTTATCTGGGGTTTCTGGGCCCTTAAACAAACACCTCTGGATGCCATACCGGACCTGAGCGACACCCAGGTCATCATCTTTACTGAATGGGCGGGAAGAAGCCCGAACCTTGTTGAGGATCAGATCACCTATCCCATATCATCGACGCTGCTTGCTGCCCCGAAGGTGCAGGCGGTCCGAGGATTTTCATTTCTCGGCAGTTCGTTCATCTATGTGATATTCGAAGAAGGCACGGACATCTATTGGGCAAGAAGCAGGATTCTCGAATACCTCCAGTCCGTGAAGGGCAAACTGCCCTCAGATGTCAATCCTGTGTTAGGGCCTGATGCCACAAGCCTGGGCTGGGGTTTTTCCTATGCCCTTGTTGATGAGAGTGGTCAGCATGACCTTTCTCAGCTCAGATCTCTTCAGGACTGGAATATCAAATTGGCACTTGAAAGTGTGCCGGGCGTTTCCCAGGTGGCAAGCGTGGGTGGGTTCGTAAAACAGTACCAGGTGAATGTCGACCCCAACCGGCTTGCCGCTTACAATATATCTCTCATGAAGGTGATGGAGGCGATAAGGAAGAGCAATACGGAAGTTGAAGGAAGAGTGCTTGAAATGTCAGGC
>JAGVHR010000037.1 GCA_020056455.1 Thermodesulfovibrionales bacterium | reverse complement strand
TCCCTGAAAAAAGGATCATTGTAACTCCTGATCGGCTGGAACTTGCTGACATCGCCATTCGGGATATATCCTCCAGGCAGCGCAAAAATAGAGCCCTTCGTGTCCATCGGCATGTCAGGGGCAGAGAGATAGTCGGTTACACCTGCGCCGTACTTTGTCCATTCAGCGTAGAAAGCCGCCACTGCCGCTGTATCCACAAGAAGAACGTTTTCGACAAAATCGCCGACCTTGTCTATTAGAGTTTTAATGAAATAGAGTCTCTCCATATTCAAGGCTGACTGGTTGTCAGGGTTAATCGGGTTGGCAACGCCGCCGACTGCAACATTTTGTATATGAGGGGTCTTTGAGCCGAGTATCGCAACGACCTTGTTGATCTCACGCTGGTATTCAAGCGCCTGAAGATAATGGTGCGCAGCCAGCATATTGACCTCAGGAGAAAGCTTCATCGCCGGATGTCCCCAGTAGCCGCTGCCGTAGACACCGAGCTGGCCTGAGCCGACAAAGGTCTTGAGCTTGTCCTGTGAAGCTTTCACCTCATTATAGCTGTTTCCGGTCCATGCTGAGAGTTTCTGTCCGAGGGCTGACACAGCTCTTGCGTCAGCCTTGAGGGCAGACACGATGTCCACCCAGTCAAGCGCCGCAAGATGATAGAAATGGACGATATGGTCATGGGTCGCGTGAGCTCCCATCATCATGTTCCTTATATATTGAGCATTGAGAGGCACCTCCAGCTGAAGCGCATTTTCAACCGTACGCACTGAAGCCAGTGCGTGGACTGTCGTTCAAACTCCGCAAAAGCGCTGAGTAAATATCCAGGCCTCCCGCGGATCACGGCCCTTTAGTATTGTTTCGATACCTCGCCACATCTGCCCCGAGGCCCATGCATTAGTGACGCTCCCCCCCTCAATCTCGCAGTCTATCCTGAGATGGCCCTCAATCCTGGTTATCGGATCAATCGTAATTCTTTTTGCCATAATATCCTCCTGTTTTATACATTCTATACATTTTTCAATGCTGTGTTTCAGGGTAAAGGTCCAGATATTTTGCGCATACCTTAAAGCCCAATACTGCAAAAGCAATCATGGCAGCAGTGACTATAAGCTCCATCCAGGACGGGAAATAATCGGACCCGGCCATGCTCGCGTATTCGGCAACTCCGAAAATGCCCACATTCAACCGGTTCAGCAATACGCCGAGTATCACCAGAATGTTGACGACAAAGATACTGTTAAGCCTGTTCCTTGTTGATTTCATTGAGAGTAAGACAAGCGGAAGTATAACTCCTGCAACCATCTCAAGCAGCCACATATTTGAGGTGAAACTGCCGTTAAACACCGCACTGATACCCGCGCCCGAGATGAGGTCAAAAACCTTCAGCGCCAGATAAACGCAGATGACAATAAGAGTGCCTCTTGCCAGACCTTTAAGCACCTCCATGTGCGGCTTGTGTTTAAATACCCTTGCACTCAGAATCGTTTCAAAACTTACCATGGAAAGACCCATCATAACAGCTGAAACAAGGAACATATAAGGCAGTTTATTGCTGTACCAAAGCGGCGAGAGCTTTGTCGGAATTATGAGATACACAGCTCCGAGCGAGGACTGATGAAGCGTTGAAAGAAGCACTCCGAACAACACCACCGGCGCCATAATCCTGTTTACAAAACCGAGGGCCTTCTTCATGCCTAACTTCTCGAAGATCATCGGACTCGATTCAGTTGCAAGTGTCGTTGTATAAAGGACTACGTGTATGCTTACGATAAACATAATCGAGCTGACCTGCCACATAACCATTGGATGCCAAATGCGAAAAGAGCGGCCAATGTCGAGAAAAATGGAGACAGCCGCCAACAGATAGCCGAAAAAGGCGTTGAGTATGGCAGGCCGGACGATCACCTTATATTTCTTCCAGTTCAGGATATAGACCGCACCAGCTATAATAAACCCGCCGGCAGCCATTGCCACACCCCCGAGGACATCCACACCTATCCAGAATCCCCACGGCCAGAGGTCATTCAGGTTAGTTGCAGCGCCGAGCCCGAACAACATTCGGTAGACTGCCGTGACAGCGCCTGCAACCAGGATTATGAACAAAACAATGGTGGTAGGTGTCATCATTTTTATGTCATTATTTTTTGTCATGGTCATTCTCCCTTGTCATTACGGTGTGTTATCGCCCAGGTCGCCGCGCCTCCGATAAGCACCGCAGCAATAACAGTGGGTATCTTTGAGATATATGCCCACGTAAGATCAGGAAGGACCCCGTCTGTGATATTCTTATTGAACCCGAGCAATTCAAAAGGAATTCCGGCAAGCAGGAGATATTGGGTCCCCCCTGCTTCAGTCAAACCATATACATGTTTCTGGTATTTTGATACAGCACGGGGCATTTTATATTTGGAATTGACCGTCTGGACAGGAAAAGCATATTCCCGCCCTGGTTGAAGCGCCAGTCTTTTTTCTGCTTCTTTACGGAGGTCGACCACCTTTCCGAATATTGACGCTCCGGTGGGACAAAATTCGCAACACGCCGCATATTTGCCTTCCTGGTATCTGTGGCGGCAGAGCTGACATTTTCGGACCTGGGGAGAGGCGCTGTCCCACTCATACCTCGGAATTCTGAAAGGACAGGCAAGCTGGCAGTACCGGCAACCGATGCAGCGGTCTTCAATATAATAAACAACGCCGTTGACCGGGTCCTTTTTAAGCGCCCCAACCGGACAGGCTGAAACACACGCAGGTGAAATACAATGAAGGCAGTGTTGCTTCAGGAAAGAATAACCGTTGACATCAGCATCCTTGTTTTCTCCTGTGCCGGTCTTATATGCCTTGATTATGTTGACTGTCCTGCCCGAAAGGTCTTTCGGAGCGTCCCATATTTTTTCAGGCGTTGTCAGCTCAAAAGGAGGGTTTTTCATATCTTTTGAATAGAGCGCGCCGTCAGGCACGCTATTGTATTGTTTGCAGTTGACCATGCAGGACTTGCAGCCTATGCAGAGCGTTGCATCATAAAGGATACCAACTGCTTCAGGAGGAACTTCCCTGGGCATTATTGCAGCCGCTGGAATTGCCTGAGACGCAAGAGCCAGGCCGGTTCCGGCCACGGTCTTCAGGAAATCTCGTCTGTTGAGTTCCATGACTACTCCTCCTTGTCTTTGTTTTCGTCGTCCTTTTTGCCCAGCCCTGTAAGCATTGCCGCGCCCGCAGCCCCGATCACAGCGCCGGCAACTCCAGCGGCAAGGGCCTTGGTCCCAGGGGCAACTTCAGGCTTGCCTGGGTAGGCTTCAGTGAAAAATGTCGGAGGTGTTATATACTTCGGCCTTGCGGGATAATGGAGCGGCACTGTAAACCCGACACCTTTTTCAGTGCAGCCAAAACAGGGATGCCCTGTGCCGACAGGCCATGCCCCTGCACCTACGTCATTGTAAAGAATTGACGGACAGTTGGCAAAAGTTTCCGGACCTTTGCACCCGAGTTTATAAAGACAGTACCCCTTGCGGTGGCCTTCATCACCGAACTGCACGGCAAACCGTCCGGAATCGAAGTGCGGACGACGCTCGCAGTTTTCGTGAATGAGCCTGCCATAGGCGAATTTCGGTCTGGCCTGCTCATCAAGTTCAGGTAATTTTCTAAACGTCAGCAAATGAAGAACAGTTGAAAGAAAGTTGTAAGGGTTGGGTGGACATCCCGGGATATTGACAACAGGAGTAGTGATCCCTTTCATTTTGAGGACTTCATGGGCTGACGTTGCCCCTGTCGGGTTTGGATCAGCTGAAGGGATTCCACCCCAGGAAGCACAAGAGCCTATTGCAATTACAGCCGCAGCCTGCGCACCCATTTCTTCAAGCAGAGATTGCGCGGTTTTTCCTCCGATCTTGCAGTATATGCCGTTGTCCTTGACCGGGATTGACCCGTCGACAACCAAAATATACCTGCCCTTGTTCTCTTTCATCGACTTCACACGCCAGTCTTCAGCCTGTTTTCCACAGCCGGCAAGCAGGGTTTCATGATATTCAAGAGATATAAGCTCAAGGATCAATTTTTCAAAGGTAGGATGGTTCGATCTAAGAAGAGATTCCGTGCAGCCGGTGCATTCCTGTGCGGATAGCCATAGCACCGGCGGTCTCTTTTGATTGGCAACCGCCTCAGCAATCGCCTCGCCCATTCCAAGCGGCAACCCCAAAGCAACTGCAACACCGGTACAGAACTTAAGAAAATCCCTCCTGGACACCCCCTGCTCTCTTAACCTGTCAAGCGTCGAGACCGGCTCCTGAGAAGTATCTGCCTTCTGATCATTCATGAAGCACCTCCAGAAAAATCATATTGTTCTGCTGTAAATGTAGAACGATTCCGCCCTCCTGCAGCAGCGGATACCCCCAAATACTTGTGCCCTAAATAAAGAAGTCGTTGAATTAATAACAAACTATCAGGCTGGAGCTGCAAAGTCAACTATATTTTTACATATTGCCGGCCAGGAATTAAAAATGAACCGTTTTTATTAAATTTAAAGTGAACACCCTGTGGATTGTCTTTAATCCGGGACAACCCACAAATAACCTGTAGAAGAAGAAACCGTGTAGTATGTGTCTCAAAAGGAGGCGCCTGCTTTGGGACAAGTGCATAAGAGGCTTACGGATGGTCAGGTTAGGAAACTGTGCGAGGTTTCTATGGACGATGTCCCAAAAGTGGGTTCTCATTACTCTCCTGTCAGAAACTTTGCCAATGTGACCACTGTAATCCCCTTATATGTCTCCAGTTTTAGCAGCTGCTTATCGCCGGTGACGATTAGCTCCGTTTTTCCCTCTACTGCGCATTCAAGAATGCGGTTATCGGGATCGTCAGAAAGCAAAGAGATAGTAGTTTTCGGTTTGACCACTTCGGCAGCGGATGCTATATGATGGCAGGTATTTTTGATATGCTCATCGTCCCATTTGAACTTATCCCGAAGCTTTCGGGCAAGTTCGGTCAGAATCGGGATGGATGTAACAAGTGCCACCTCACCTCTCACCGCTCTGAAATATGCGACCTCGCCCCGCCCGCCCGGAGTGATAAAGGCAGAGACATATACATTTGTATCGAAGACGACCCTTCGCACTACCGGTCGCTAAAAACCAGCTTCTCGATATCGTCTTCGGTAATGTTCATCTCTTCCGCCTTTTCTGAACCATATTTCTGAAGCTTGCGGAACTCTCCGATAAGATTTTCCCGCTTATAGAAGGTGAATATCTCGCGGAAGAACTCGCTTGAATTTTCTCCCTTCTCCTTCGCCAACCGGCGATACTCCTTAGCCATGGCGGGTGGCACGGATATGGTCATAACTGCTCTTTGTCTTGTCGGCATGAAAAACCTCCCTCTGTATTACCATATATTATCATAAAAAGGGTCCTAAGCTGCGAACATCCTCATGAACTCAGACAGGCCGCCAGGGCCACTCCGAACCAGTGTATGAAGTGCTTCGACTAAAAACTCATCCCCTAACCCGTCAGACTCAGAATTATAGTAATCAATAGAGTCATCAAGTTCGATTTGGGCTATTTCAAG
>JAGVHR010000061.1 GCA_020056455.1 Thermodesulfovibrionales bacterium | reverse complement strand
CTCATAGTGCTCGTCTTCAGCCCCGGAAAGATGTTTGTCCCTGTCAAGGTCCTTCCAGTCCAGAATGGAATCAATGATGACGGTTATCTCATCCCCGCTAATGCCTGCAAATTCAAAAAGTTTTCTCAACCTGGGTTCATTGGAAAAATTGATATTGATCTTCGCGTTCTCATCCGTAATCCGTATTTCCACCTCTCCCTCGCCGGTCAGTCTTTTCCCGGTAACGGGCTGCGTTTCCACGTCAAGCCAGAAATTCCCTTCAGCGTCAATAAAGTCAACACCCGGGTCCTTATCGGAAAGAATATAATCAAGCGCTTCATGATAGCCGGAAAGGGCCATATAATACGACTGCGTCTCTTCCTTGAAATTGCGCATACTCCCGGATACCCACCTGGTTTCGCGCAAAAAACTTAGAGCCAGGATACTCAGGAGCACAAGGACCCACATCACCATCATCAGCGCAATGCCCTGTCGGGAAAAAAGGCGCAGACTTACTGTCTTTTTCATAGTTCCACCTGAGTTACGCGCAGCACTTCGTCGATAGTCGTAATGCCGTTTTTTACCTTTTCGATGCCGTCTTCCCTAAGCGCTCTCATGCCCAGTTCCATCGCCTTGTCCTTCAACTCCTTGCTCGTTGCCCTTTTCATGATCAGCTCCCGCAACTGGTCCGAAACCGGCAGGACTTCAAATATCCCGATCCTCCCCTTATATCCGGTGCCTTTGCACTCTTCGCAGCCTTTTCCTGACCAGACCTCGCTGATATCACTCCTGAGCTTCAAAAGAACTTCTTCAGGCACCTGCTCCTTCACCCTGCAGTGAGGGCAAATCTTCCTTACAAGTCTCTGGGCCATAACGCAGATGAGGGTCGAGGCAACCAGATAGTTCTCAATGCCCATATCCATAAGCCTGGTTATGGCTCCGGGAGCATCGTTGGTATGTAGAGTACTAAACAGGAGATGGCCTGTGAGGGCTGCGTGAATCGCAATGCCCGCTGTTTCCATGTCCCTGATCTCGCCCACCATGATAATGTCAGGGTCCTGTCTCACAATATGCCTGAGACCGCTTGCAAAGCTGAGCCCTATTTTGGGCCTTACCTGTATCTGATTGATCCCCGGCATCAGGTACTCCACCGGCTCCTCAACCGTAATTATCTTTTTCTCAGAGGAATTGATTTTGGCAAGTGAGGCATAAAGGGTCGTGGATTTTCCGCTTCCAGTCGGTCCTGTGATCAGGACCATGCCGTAGGGTTTTTTGATTACGTCTTCGTAGATATCGAGTATTGTCCTGTCAAAACCGATATCTTCCAGAGTGATGAATGACGACGCCTTGTCAAGCAGCCGCATGACCACGCTTTCACCGTAAACAGTCGGCAGGGTGGACACCCTGATATCTATACTCCTGCCTGAGAAGTTCACCTTGATCCTGCCGTCCTGCGGCAGCCGCCGTTCAGCTATGTTCATCTGGGAAAGGAGCTTGATTCTTGAAGAGACAGCAGAGTACATCTTCGCGGGGAGCGTCTCTTTTTCATACAGCACGCCGTCTATCCTGTACCGTACCCGGACATTGTATTCCCCGGGTTCAACATGGATATCGCTGGCCCTGTCCTTCACCGCGTTTTCGATGATAAGGTTGACAAGCTGAATGATCCCCTTTTCCTGGGCAAGGTCCCTGAGGTGGCTGATTTCACCGGTAAGCTCAGCCCCTGCAATATCATCTTCTCCAGCTCCCTCGATGAGTCTCTGCATTACCGCACTCCGCGAGCCCTGCAGCATTTCGAGATGCTGGAGCACCTCACTCTTTCGGGCAAGCATTGTTATAAGTTCATAGTCATAAGACATGCGGAGCGCATCGAGCCCCTCAGTGTTGGTAGGGTCCCCAAGCGCAAGGGTAAGGACATTGTCATGAAGCTTAAGAGGCAAAATAAGGTTTTTCTCAAGAAAGCCAAAAGATATTTTCTCCAGCGGACTCTGCTCCGGAAATATCGAAGCATCAGCAAGAGGCATACCAAACTGGACGGAAAGGGCCTTGAAAACCTCTTCTTCCATCAGTCCGTTTTCAATAAGGATTTCCCCGATTCTAAGCGCAGACCCCTCGTTTTTCTGGATGTCAAGCGCGCGCAGAATCTCCGCTTCAGTCACGTTTCCAGCACTCAGGAGTATCTGTCCGAGTTTTTTATTCATGGATCAACGAGTTGATATTTTAGGGACCGTCCCCAGGAGGTATTTAAAATCATCATCCTCAAACCGCATTCCCAGACCCACATATCCACCACGGCGTTTGCTGTTCATAAGGTTATCTCCACCCCCGCTCACAAAGAGATTCTTAAAAAGGAAATAGTTGACGCCGACTTTAACATGGGCGTTCTTCGCCTTTTCCTCATCCTTCTGTATGTCCCAGACTTCCGCGAATATCCTGCCCTTGTCATTATTAAAGAAGTAATCCCCACCTGCGCCAAAGGTATTTTCAAACAAACCAATCCTCAACGCAGCGTCGCCAAACCGTTTTGCAAACTGCGCATTGAACCGTATCTTTCTGCTGATCTCCTCTTCCGTGATCGTATTGCCCTGCGTTGTCGTGGTCGTTGTCTCCACTGTTCTCACAGGACCTCCTGAGACGCCAAGAATATAATACTTATCAGGCGAAGGCTGAAGAGTGACATCAAAGTATGCCTTGCCTTCCCCTTCCCCTGTCAGGTATTCTGCCTGAAACGTGATGAACGTCCTGAATCTGTCAATTGCTGAAAGTGATTTATTTACCCCTTCAGCCGCCTTGTTGAGCGAAGTATAGAGACTGTCGTCCCTGACCAGTTTGCCGAGAGTGCCTTCCCCCTTTTCCACCTGCCTTGCGATGGAATCAATAGAACCGACCGCGCTCCTTAAGCCCGGTCTGTTTTCCTCAACCATGGCCCTGAGGTCCCCTGAGGCCTTGTTCAGGTTCTCTATAAGCTCAGGCCCGCTGCTCCTAAGGCTGGCGGAAAAATCCCTGATATTCGATATCGAAGCTGTCAGCGGGTCCCTGTTGTTGTCAACAAGAGAATTGATCGATGCAGTCAGAATATTGATGTTATCGAGGACGGTTCTCAGCTTCTCATCATTCACCCTGACCGTCCGGTTAAGGCTTACTGATACCTCCCGGAGATTGACTATCGTATCGCTCAGAGATTTCTTTGCCTCATCAGTCCCGAGCACTTCATTCAAAGATCCTGCGAGTTTCGTAAAGTTCTGCGAAACCTCAATGAGATTTCTGGCAAGATCGTCCATGTCCACCATTTCCGAAACACTCGTGATGGCATCGCCGTCTTTCATCACTCCTGCGCCTGGGGTACCGGCCCTGATATCAAGATATTTATCTCCAAGCAGGCCCGCTGACCTGATGGACGCATGCGCGTCACTGTAAAGCGTCACCTCCGGGTCGAGAAAAAGTCTGACCCTTGCCCTGCCGTCAACCAGCTCCACTGATTCCACAACACCTGCATCGACCCCGGCAATCTTCACCCTGGTCTTTTTATCAAGGCCCGCTGTATTACTAAAAAAAATATAGACACTGCTGCCCTTCTTCTTCGCCCAATCAAGCCCACCCACCTTGAAGGTCATGAAGGTCATGACTGCAAGGACAATAAGCGCAAAGATTCCGACTTTAAACTCAGTTGAGCCTCTCATGAAACACTCCTTCTACCTTTATAGGACCTATGGCGCTGCCGGTCACGAACTGCCGTACAACCGGATTGGCCGTATTTTTTATTTCATCAGGAGTACCTGTATCGATGATCTTTCCCTGATACAGCAGGGATATTTTGTCCGCAATCCTGAAAGCGCTCTGCATATCATGAGTAATAGCTATTGATGTCACGTTCAGACGTTCTCTGAGATCAATGATCAGCGCATTGATCGCGTCGGCAGTTATCGGATCAAGACCGGTCGTTGGCTCATCATACAGAAGTATTTCAGGATCGTGAGCTATGGCCCTGGCAAGACCAACCCGCTTTTTCATGCCTCCGGAAAGCTCCGAAGGCATAAGGTCCTCCACATTCACCATACCAACCATCTTTAATTTCAGGACAGCTATTTCCTTT
>JAGVHR010000095.1 GCA_020056455.1 Thermodesulfovibrionales bacterium | reverse complement strand
CTTGAACACCTCCTTGAGGATGTCAAAAAAAGTTTCGGCAAAAAATTCGCCCAGAAGATCATAGACGGCAACCTTGAGGCAACAAAAAGAGGATATGAGGAGGTAAAAGAAGGATGAAAGCAAAAGGATGGAGAGACCTGCCGCCCGGATCTGTTGTACTTGAGGGAGGCAGCGCAGTCAAGTTCAAAACAGGCTCATGGAGGGCCTTCAGACCTATATGGATAGAAGAAAACTGCATCCAGTGTCTCTTCTGCTGGATATACTGTCCTGACATGGCTGTCGAGGTAAAAGACGGCAAAAGGACAGAGTTCGACTATGATTACTGCAAGGGCTGCGGCATCTGCGCCCTGGAATGCCCTGGCAGGAAAGGCCAGAAAGCGATCGTAATGGCAGAGGAGGGCAAATAGATGGCTAAAGTTGTAGCAGTTACCGGAAATGAGGCCTGTGCAAATGCGCTGCGCCAGGTAAATCCTGATGTCTGCGGCATATATCCTATCACGCCCCAGACAGATATGATGCAGAGGTTCGCATCGTTCATAGCTGACGGCAAGGTTGATACTGAATCGATCCTTGTCGAAAGTGAACACAGTTCCATGTCAGCCTGTATCGGAGCTGCCGCAGCAGGCGGCAGGGTTGTAACGGCAACATCTTCGCAGGGCCTTGCGCTCATGTGGGAGATGCTCCATATAGCCTCAGGTGATCGGCTGCCGATCATCATGCCTGTAGTAAACCGTGCACTTTCAGCTCCGTTGAATATTCATGGCGACCACTCAGACGCTATGGGCGCCCGGGACACAGGCTGGATACAGCTCTGGTCTGAAAACGCTCAGGAGGCCTATGACAACACCATCCAGGCCTTCAGGGTAGCCGAGCATATGGATATAAGGCTGCCTGCCATGGTCTGCCTTGACGGCTTCATCATCAGCCACTCCATTGAGAGAATGGAATATCTTGAAGACCAGCAGGTAAAGGACTTTGTCGGGCCGTTCAGGAACTTCCTGCCACTGCTCGATCTGGACAAGCCCAAGAGCTATGGCCCGCTTATCCTCACCGATCTTTACCATGAATGCAAAAGGGCACAGCACGAGGTCATGACAAAAGTCGCTGATGTTGTGCTTGAAGTCGCAAAAGACTTTGAAAAGCTCAGCGGAAGGAAATACGGCATCTTCGAGACCTACAGACTTGAGGACGCCGACATAGCGATCGTCATTCTGAACTCAGCGGCAGGAACAACAAAGGACGTGATCGATGAATTCAGGGATAAGGGCATCAGGGCCGGTCTTCTAAAGCCCAGACTTTTCAGGCCTTTTCCATACACTGAGATTGCTGATGCTCTCAGGCATACCAGGGCTGTCTGCGTTATGGACAGGGCTGACTCCTTCGGCGGCTACGGGCCGCTCTTCATGGAAGTGAGTTCAGCTCTCTATCAGGCGGAAAAGAGACCCCTTCTCATGAACAAAATCTACGGCCTCGGCGGGAGGGACTATCTGCCTTCCCATGCGGCACAAGTACTTACTGAGCTCACAACTGTAGCTGAGAGTGGAAAAGTAAGCACCATCAAAGAATATATAGGAGTGAGGGAATAACATGGCGACACCACTTACTTTAAAAGAACTTTCAAAAAAAGAAGACCGCTTCACGCACGGCCACAGGATGTGTTCAGGCTGCGGTGCGCCGATAGTCGTTAAAATCGCAATGATGGCAACAGAGTATCCCGTTGTTGTCTCCAATGCCACAGGATGCCTTGAGGTTTCATCCTGCATCTCTGAGTTCACTGCCTGGAACGTCCCCTGGATCCATACTGCCTTTGAGAATGCTGCAGCAACGCTCTCGGGAGTTGAGACCATGTACCGCTCTCTTAAAAAGCAGGGCCGGTTCGACAAGGACAAGGAAGTGAAATTCATAGCTTTCGGCGGAGACGGCGGCACCTATGATATCGGCTTCCAGAGTCTTTCAGGCGCCATGGAACGCGGTCATGACATGATATACATCTGCTATGACAACGGGGCTTATATGAACACCGGCATACAGCGTTCAAGCGCAACTCCGTTAGGCGCTGATACTACCACATGCCCTGCAGGTTCCGTAATACCGGGAAAACTCCGCGCAAGAAAGAACCTGACAAAAATCATGGCAGCACACGATATCCCCTATGTTGCCCAGGCATCTCCTTCTCACTGGCTGGATCTTGCGAAGAAAATCCAGAAGGCGCATGAGATCAAGGGACCGAAATTCATCAATGTCATCGCGCCCTGCAACCGTGGCTGGAGGTCCAAAACAAATGATGCGATCCAGCTCAGCAGGCTCGCAGTTAATACCTGCTACTGGCCTCTCTATGAAATTGAAAACGGTGTGACCAGGATCACTGTGACGCCTAAAGAGAAAATCTCGGTTGCCGAGTTCATGAAACCACAGGGAAGATTCAAGCATCTTTTCAGCCCGGAAAATGAAGGACTGCTTCAGCGGGTCCAGGATGAAGTGGACAGGGAATGGGCAAAATTGCAGAAAGAGGCAAAAACAGATTGATTAATGCCTCACAATGTGATATTTTTTAAGGTATTATGAGCTCAGACCTGGTTATGTATGAAGAAGAGTTCCAGCAGATTGATGAGGAACTTCAAAGGCTTTTCCAGCAGGCAAACGCAAAGGTCGTCTTCCTCGTTGATAAAAACGGGCAGTTGATCGCGTCAGCCGGCGACACTCACGACATAGACACAACCTCGCTTGCATCACTCACAGCAGGAAACATTGCCGCAACAGGCGGGATCGCCCGCCTGTTGGGCGAGAAAGAATTCACCATCCTGTTTCATGAGGGCGAAAAAGATAATATCCATATCTCCCTTATCGGCCAGAGGGTCATTCTTGTAGTCATATTTGACAAAAGGTCTTCATTGGGCCTGGTCAGGCTTCGCGTAAAGAAGGCCTCAGAGACGCTTGTCCGGATATTCAATGAGCTTACAAACAAGTCTGATAGAGAAAAAAGCGAAGGCAAAACTGAGGATTCTCCGTTTGCTGAAATCAGCGATGAAGATATCGATAATCTGTTCAAATAGGTACATTGGATAAGTGTCCTTCATAAATTATTCTTCCCGTGAAATCAATTGCAAGATCGTATACTATGGTCCCGGCCTCTGCGGAAAGACCACAAACCTGCAATACATCTATAAGAAAACCAATCCGGAGCAGAAAGGAAAGCTCATATCTCTCGCGACTGAAACCGAAAGGACCCTCTTCTTCGACTTTCTACCCCTTGCTCTCGGAGACATAAAAGGGTTCAAGGTCCGTTTTCATCTCTATACCGTCCCTGGGCAGATCTTTTATGCTGCAAGCAGAAAGCTCATTTTAAAAGGCGTTGACGGCGTTGTATTTGTCGCTGACAGCCAGATCGAAAGGATGGAAGCAAATATCGAGAGCCTCGATGATCTGAGAATCAATATTGCCGAGCAGGGATATGAATTAGACAAGCTGCCTTACTCGGTCCAGTTTAACAAGAGAGACCTTTCAAACGTTGCACCTGTTGACAGCATGAACAAGCTGCTTAATCCCCGTAACATGCCGTGGTTCGAGGCTACTGCGCCTACGGGCTCCGGAGTGTTCGAGACCCTCAAAAACGTCGCCAAACAGGTCCTCATCGAGTTAAAGAAGCATTACTGACCGCTTCGTAACCAGCCTTGTCAGTTCGCGAAACAGGACCTATGGACATGCTATATCTGTAAAAACCAAGGCCCTTACTGATACTTCAGTTTTTTTCTGAGGGTGAGCCTACTGATGCCCAGCAGCCTGGCTGCCTCGGACTGGTTCTCCCTGACTTTTGTCAGAATAGAGGAGAAAAGCGCCTTGTCCACTTCGCGGTGTACTTTATCATATATGTCACGTTCCCCTTTTTCCATCGCGTGCTTCGCAAAAGATATGACTGAAGGGCCGAGGGATTCCGCCATTTCCATCTGAGCAGCTACAGATGGATGCGCCCCGAGTTCCCTGAGCTCATGCGTTGTGAGGTAAGCTGTCCTGGCAATCGCAAGAGCAGATCTGATTGCATTTTCGAGCTCCCGGATATTTCCAGGCCAATCATAGGATGTCAGACGCTTTAGAAACTTCCTGGTGGCCCCTTTTATATGCCTGTGTGCAGTCAGCCGGTACTTGTTCAGAAAAAACTGGACAAGCGGCTGGATGTCCTTCCTGCGCTCCCTCAAAGGCGGTATATGAATACTCGTGACCCGAAGCCTGTGATACAGGTCCTCTCTGAACGTCCCCTGTCCGACCATAGTCTCAAGGTTTCTGTTCGTTGCGGAGATCACTCTCACATTGACCTGAACTTCCCTGGTGCTGCCGAGCGGATAGAAGGTCTGAGTCTGAAGAAAACGGAGTAGTTTCGCCTGCAGAGGAAGTGGAAGCTCCCCCACCTCATCGAAGAAAACACACCCGTCACCGGCTATCTTAAGCATGCCTTCTTTTGCAGCAACCGCACCGGTGAAAGATCCCCTTTCAAAACCGAAGAGCTCAGCTTCGAGCAGCGCCTCAGGCACTGCCGCGCAGTTAACAACTACAAAGGGTTTGCCGAACCTCGAAGATAACTGAGCTATGGACTCGGCGATCAACTCCTTGCCGGTGCCTGTCTCACCGGTGATGAGAACAGGCGCGTCGACCTGGGAAAGTCTTGCCAGTTTCTTGCAGACGTCCATAATTATGGGAGAATGGCCCACTATTGCGCAGGTGGGCGTTGGCGGCAGAGGCGAAATCGGAACAGCATCCCCTATTTCCATGCTGAATTCCCTCAGCTCTTCAATAAGACCGGTGATAACCTCGCGCGTAAGCGGCCTTTGAATGACCTCATAGGCCCCGAAAGTGGCAGCCTCCATTACCGGTCCGGTCCGCTTCTGCCCGGTGACCGCAATAACATAATGCCTGTCGCTGAGTTCCCTGATAAGACCTGGCCGCAGAGAGTCGAGATCAAAAAATATAAAATCATTTTCCCTTTCAGATGCGACCGGAACTATTTTGGTCCCTTTCGGGAGGACTGCCTGGAGTTCCTTGGCAAGACCTGTTTCATCCGTCATAAGTACAATGCGCTTCATGATGCCTCCTGTTTAATTACTATACAATGTGATTACTATATTATCAAGGGCGTTGTCTTTCATGGTTATAACCCCGCATTCTACCGGCCTTTAGCATGTGGCACGGTCATTGCTTTTCAATATATCAAGAGAAATTTCAGGAAAGGAGATGTACCATGGATGAAGCCAAGATATATAACATATGCCTCCAGAGGGTAAAGTTTCAGATCACGAAGGCAAGGCAGAGACTAAACGGCAGCGTGCCGGAGGATGGCAGACTTATTCTCGAATCCTACAATACCGGAGATATAGCGGACATCATCGACATCCTCGAACTCTATGACCTTGAGGCCAATACGCAGGAAGGCCTGTCTGAAAAGCTCGACGACCTGGCCTGCACAGTGTCTGTCCTTGTAAAGGACAAGATCTTTTTCGATTATGACGAAAAAGGTGATCTCGGGCTATTTCTGGCGCTCACACCACGCGTAGAGGAAAACATCGGCATCCCGGAAGCTGCCTTTGCAGCAATAGGGTGAAGACCTGGGAAACAGCGCTCAGAACATCCGCATCCAGCTGGTCCTGCGGATATCAATGCCCCGGTAATCGCCTTTTTTCAGCAGACCTATGAATGAATCATAGGTCACTCTTTCAGAAAATTCCGTGTAGCATGAACCGATCTCCCCGGCAGCATGAGCATCTGAGCCTCCTGTAAAAGGGAGGTTCAATGCCAGCGCCAAATCCACAGCCCTTTTATTAAAAGGGTACATATTGCAGCCATTGTAGCCCTCGACAGCACAGAACCCGTTGACCGTTCTTATCACATTCCCAAGGCTGTTCATCCCGCGAAAGGGATGAGACGGAATAACCACGCCTCCGTGTTCATTCACTTTCCTGACCAGTTCCGAAGCCTCGGCATACTTCAGGGAAAGCCTGTCCGTATCCACGCCGAAAACAAGGCAGTGACCTTCAGCCGCTGAAAACTCAACGCCCCTGAAAAGCATGATCTTATTGCCGTATTTCTCCCGCAGGATTTCTACGCCTTCGGATGCCCCGTAATAATAATGTTCGGTAAAGGCTATGCCGTCCAGGCGTCGCTCGAGCGCCCTGATGATCAGCTCTTCAGGATCTGCGTCATTATCACCGCTGTTAACGGAATGCACATGCAGATCGATTTTAAATATCATTTTTTAGAATAACCTCGAAAGCAGAAACGGCACAACTGATTCTACCCGAAGGGGACGCTCACCGAGGCTGACCGGCACAAAACCAATTGACGAGAGGCTCTCAATTTCATAGGTTATTAATCCCCCCTCCGGACCAATCACAAGCGTTACCGGCTGCTTCACTTCACGGGGGCATGGCTGCTCAGCCCCAGGATGAGCAACGAGCGCCAGGGAATCCTGTATAATGCCGGGCAGTTCATCCTCAACAAAAGGCCTAAACAGGGGTTTGAGCAGAACTTCAGGCATTATTGTGTCCTTTGCCTGTTCAAGGCCGAGCACAATCTGCTCCAGTATCTTTTCCCGCCCAAGAAGCGGACTTTTCCAGAAACTTTTCTCAACACGGTAGGAATTCATAAGCCATATCCTCTTGACGCCCATGGCTGAGGCTGTAAAAAGGACCCGTCTCAGCACTTTCGGCCTTGGAAGGGCCAGAATAAGTGAAACATCAACAGGTAAAGGCGGCTGTTTTAATAGTTGCACTTCCATCTCAAGCTCCTCAGAGTCAAAACCGACAATTTCGCCCCTGCCCACTGCCCCGTTCAAGAGCCCTACTGTAAGCTTGTCTCCGACAGCTGCGCGATGGACTTCAAGAACATGCTTAAGCCTCCGGCCACGCAGCCTGACGCGATTTTCCGATATAAAATCATCCCTGAAAAGGAGGACCAGGTTCATACGGAGAACTATATCATATTTGACCGCAGGTTTTTCCCGGCGCCTGCCCTTCGTCGCTACATATTTGTATTAACAAACAATATTGTCATAACAACATACCAAAACTATTCTTTTATTCCAAGGGGTTACAGTCTGGCATGGTTCTCGCTGTCATATTATCACATTGCGCAAATATCTTGAAGGAGGTTTATCATGAAACGGTTAGCAGCTCTCGCAGTACTTCTAAGTTTTCTGATTTTAGCAGGGATGGCATTTGCCGAGGAAGTGAAGCCGGCGGAAGCGCCTATTCCTGCAACAACGGCAGCCGGGGTAGAGCCGGCACTGGAGACCCCGCCTGCTCCAAAAATCGATACAGGCGACACTGCCTGGATGATCGTCGCAACA
Source organism: Thermodesulfovibrionales bacterium (assembly GCA_020056455.1). Classification (GTDB taxonomy): domain Bacteria; phylum Nitrospirota; class Thermodesulfovibrionia; order Thermodesulfovibrionales; family UBA6898; genus UBA6898. Next base: position 2,533 of record JAGVHR010000095.1, on the reverse strand, counting down.
GCGCTGGTCATGCTCATGACCATACCCGGTCTGGCGCTTTTTTATGGCGGTTTGGCAAAGAGGAAGGATTCGCTGAACACCATGGCCATGTCCTTCGTGACCTTCTGCATAGTAAGCCTGTTGTGGGTGATCTACGGGTTCAGTTTTTCCTTTAATGGCGATATCGGCGGTTTTATCGGCAACAGCGCAAAGTTATTTCTCAACGGCGTCACCCCGGGCAGCATAAATGATCTGGCCAAGACCATACCTGAGTATATATTCATTGTCTATCAGATGACTTTTGCTGCGATCACCGTGGCGCTTGCAAGCGGCGCGTATATCGAGAGGATGAAGTTTTCTGCCTGGATCCTGTTTTCTGTTCTCTGGATGACCCTGGTTTACCTGCCGGTCGCTCACTGGGTCTGGGGCGGAGGCTTCCTAAGCAGGATGGGCGCGCTTGACTTTGCAGGCGGCACTGTCGTGCATATCAACGCCGGCGCCGCAGCCCTGGTCGGAGCACTGATTCTGGGAAAGAGAAAGGAAAAAAATCTTCTACCCGGCAACCTCACTCTCGTGATTACAGGGGCCGGTCTGCTCTGGTTCGGATGGTTCGGTTTTAATGCCGGTTCAGCACTCGCGGCAAACGGCCTTGCAGGGGCCGCCTTTATAAACACAAACACAGCAACTGCTGTTGCAGCCCTGTCCTGGATGGCAGTTGAATGGATACACTCAAAAAAGCCTACGGTGCTGGGTCTGGCCTCAGGAGCAGTAGGCGGGCTTGTTGCCATAACCCCGGCAGCGGGTTTCGTCAACATCAGCGGCGCAATCTTCATAGGCCTCGCTGCAGGCGTCATCCCCTTCTTTGCGGTGGCGTTCCTCAAACCAAAGCTCGGCTATGACGATACGCTCGATGCCTTCGGCATTCATGGAGTAGGTGGAACAATCGGAGCAATCCTAACAGGAGTATTCGCTGACCCATCGGTCAATGAGCTTGGCAAGGGCCTGCTCTTCGGTAACCCCGGCCAGCTCATGACTCAGATCATAGCCTCAGCCATAACCTTTGTTTACAGTGGTGTGGCCACAGCAGTCATCTTCATGATCATTAAGTATACAATCGGCCTGAGGGTTGATGAAGAAGATGAGATGATCGGGCTTGACGAAAGCCAGCATGGTGAAAAGGCATACAATTCATAACAATAAAAAAATTGACAATATAAGTCAGGGGCCGCAGTTGCCGGTCCCTGACATCCAAAACCCAATAAACAGCCAGGGAGGAATAACATGAAAAAAATAGAAGCGATCATAAAGCCTTTTAAACTCGATGAAGTCAAGGATGCACTGAACACCATCGGCATACAGGGCATGACCGTCACTGAGGTAAAGGGATTCGGCCGGCAGAAGGGACACGTGGAGCTGTACCGGGGCGCTGAGTATGACATCTCTTTCATACCCAAGGTCAAGATCGAGGCGGTTGTTTCAGACGCCATGGCAGACAAAGCAGTAGCGACCATTATAGAGAAGGCAAAAACCGGCAAAATCGGCGACGGTAAGATCTTTGTATCGTCACTGGAGCAGATCGTCAGGATCAGGACCGGGGAGACCGGAGAGACAGCAATATAGCCTGCATACATTTATGTAACTCTGACAAATATGTAGGAATACGCCAACCTCTTGATAAATAGACAAAACGCGCAGCGCAGGTCCGGTAGGGCTACAATTTTGTAGGCTTACCGGACCGGTATTCGTATCAATTACCTTTAAAATCAACAGGATACCGCCTGGCATACTTTTAGCCTCTCATCCCCGATTAACCTGCAGGAATTTTCATGGAGGATGAGAATGAGAAAAAAAGTAGTTATTTCAAACAGTTTGCTTACACTTCTGATTACACCGTTATCTGCATACGCCCAGGAGGGCCCTGGCAGGATCGACACAGGAGACACGGCGTTTGTGCTTCTTTCAGCAGCCCTTGTTATGCTGATGACACCGGGGCTTGCGATGTTCTACGGCGGCATGGTCCGAAAGAAAAATGTCCTCGGCACGCTGATGCATAGTTTTATAGCCATTGCGCTGGTAAGCGTACAATGGGTCCTCATCGGTTACAGTCTCTCCTTTGGACCGGACATATCCGGCCTTATAGGCAACCTTGACTGGATTGGGCTGAGAGGAGTCGGCATTGAGCCTAATCCGGACTATGCAGCCACAATACCTCATATGGCATTTATGATCTATCAGGCAATGTTCGCAGTCATTACTCCTGCGCTCATAGCAGGCGCCTTCGCAGAGAGGATGAAGTTCTCGGCATTCCTTGTCTTCACACTCCTCTGGTCAACCTTTGTCTACGACCCGGTGGCCCACTGGGTATGGGGGACCGGAGGGTGGCTTAAAAATCTTGGCACACTCGATTTCGCAGGAGGCGTTGTTGTCCATATAACTTCAGGCATATCCGCCCTGGCCGCAGCCCTTGTAATAGGCAAAAGAAAGGGCTATCTGCGCGAACCCATGCCGCCTCATAACCTCCCGCTGACCGTTCTTGGCGCAGGACTGCTCTGGT
>JAGVHR010000152.1 GCA_020056455.1 Thermodesulfovibrionales bacterium | reverse complement strand
TTCATATAATCCATGTCCTCACCAGTAGTCTCTTATCTGAGATTGTATGCATATATCAGCTTATGCTGAAGCCCGCAGGCACAATACGGGCAGATCCTATAGACGCTGATAAGAAGCCTCAGTGTTGTTGGGAGGCTGCTTTTGAAAAACAATCTGCTATCATTGCAAACTCTTCAAGACTCAAGGTCTCGGGCCTGCGCTGTGGATCAACCCCTGCGGCATTCAGGGTATCCTTAATGCCCTTATCGAAAGATTTCAGAGAATTCGAAAGGGTCTTTCTCCTCTGCGAGAAAGCCGTCCTGACAACCCTGAAAAAAATATCCTCATTAAGTACGGCTACAGCAGGGGAAACGCGCGTCCTCATATGAACCACTGCAGAGTCCACCTTCGGCACCGGCCTGAAGACTTCTTTAGGGATAACGAACTTAAACTCAGGCGCTGCGCGGAACTGCACCATGATAGAAAGAACGCCATAATCCCTTGTGCCTGGTCCTGCCACGATCCTCTCTGCGACCTCTTTCTGTATAGTCAGGGTCATGGTCTCCAGGGTCTGCCTTGCTTCGAGCAGCCTGAAGATAATCGGGGTGGTTATGTAATAGGGAATATTCGCAACAACTTTGAACCGCCCAAGCCGCTCAAAAGGGAACTTCAGCGCATCGCCAAGCACAAGATCAATATTGTTGATGCCCCTGAGTTCTTCTCCAAGATTATCGTAGAGGCGGTTGTCAAGTTCTATGGCAATGACCCTGCCTGCCCGCTGTGCCAGCAGGCGAGTGAGCCTGCCGGGCCCCGGCCCTATTTCGACAACCGTATCTTTATGCGAAATATCCGCGGCACTGATGATATCAAGAAGAATAGACTGGTCAAAGAGGAAATTCTGGCCGAGATGTTTTTTCGGCATTCAGGTCCTGAGTTGTGAAGCGAGCCTGATGGCCTCAATCATGCTGGACGGTCTCGCAAGACCCTTCCAGGCAATGTCATATGCTGTGCCGTGGTCAGGCGAAGTCCTGATAATCGGCAGGCCTACGGTCACATTTACACCAGTGTCAAAGCAGATCATCTTCAGGGGGATAAGCCCCTGGTCGTGATACATGCAGACGATGATGTCAACCTCGCCTCTGTATGCCTTATGGAAGATTGTATCAGGGGGATATGGACCGCTCACCGGCAAGCCTTCCTTTTTTGCATCTTCAACCGCAGGCACAATCTCCTCTATCTCCTCGGTCCCGAATATTCCGGACTCTCCAGCGTGGGGATTAAGGCCGGCAACGGCTATTTTCGGGTCGCTCAGGCCCAGCATGTCACAGGCTTTTTTTGCAAGCCTGATCGTTCTGAGTACAGACTCTTTCCGTATAAGTCCAGAAACATTTTTTAGCGCCGTATGGATAGTGACAAGGATAACGCGCAAGGGGCTGCCTGACAGCATCATGGCGTAGTCCCTTGTGCCGCACATCTCCGCTATCATTTCGGTATGTCCGGGCCAGGGATAGCCTGACATCTTGAGCGCCTCTTTTGAGATAGGAGCTGTGACGACCGCATCAACCTCTTTTCTCAAGGCGAGGTCAACCGCTTTTTCTATGCAATCCACAGCAGCTTTGCCTCCTTCTGCTGTGGGCCTGTTCCTTTCAAAGCCACTGAGAGTCCCGGCTTCAATGAGATTCATCCCCACAGTTGAAGTCTCGGCCTGTTCTGCTGAGGTAACGACATTTATTCTGAACACCTGGCCGGAAACCCTGAAGGCCTCTTCCAGTATGTTATATGAGCCGATGATGATGGGTAAACAGGCTTTCCGGACTTCCGGGTTGGAAAAAGCCTTTGCAATGATTTCCGGCCCTATCCCGGCCGGGTCTCCCATCGTTATGGCGATTTTTTTCAGCATGGTTATTCTTATGGACCTCTAAGCCATCTTTGCCCGTTCAATAAAGAGCTTCATATTCCGATGATCTTTCCTGCCCTTTTCAAGCTCTACACCGCTGCTTACATCAATACCATAGGGTCTTACATGCCGGACAGCAGCTTGCACGTTGTCGACTGTGAGCCCTCCGGCGAGGATGATCCTGCCGAACTGTTTTGCTTCAACGGCAATATCCCAGTTGAATATCTGACCTGTCCCGCCAAGAGCATCCGGGGCATAGGCATCGAGCAAAAAGGCGGAAACAAGGTCTTTGAATTTTTTCAACGGCTCAAGGCTGTCGATTGATTTAATACGTATCGCCTTAATGCTCCTCCGGGAGAAACGGCATGCCTCGGGTTTTTCTTCGCCATGAAGCTGAATAACGTCAATGCCTGCATTGGTTATGATAGATCGAATGGCCTCCGGAGTCTCATCCACAAACACGCCCACAGTAGTAATGAAGGAAGGGAGCTTGCATACGATCGATGCAGCCTGTTGCACTGTAACGCAACGCGGGCTTCCCTCGAAGAACACAAACCCAAGCGCGTCCGCACCGAAATCGGTCGCAGCCATGGCGTCATCTATATTTGTTATGCCGCAGATCTTGATACGTACCATATTGGTCCTTTAACTTACACAACCGGCAGCTTCTTGAGCGCTTCCCGGATCATAGTTTCAGGGTACTCATAATCTTCCAGTTTGCCGGCAAGATAGTCTGCATATGCTGCAAGGTCGAGATATCCATGGCCGCTCAGGTTAAAGAAGATCGTCTTCTGCCTGCCCTCTTCCTTTGCCTTTAGCGCCTCATCTATCGCTCCCTTGATCGCATGAGCGCTCTCAGGAGCAGGTATGATACCCTCTGTCCTTGAGAACTGGATAGCAGCCTCGAAGACCGCTGTTTGTCCATAGGCAACAGCCTCAATCAACTTGTCATGATAGAGCTGGCAGACAAGCTGCGAATCTGCATGATATCTCAGGCCGCCTGCATGAATTCCAGGGGGCATGAAGTCATGTCCAAGGGTGTACATCATCATTAGCGGAGTCATCCCGGCAGTATCACCGAAGTCATACCTGAACTCTCCTTTTGTGAGTGTCGGGCAGGAGGAGGGCTCCACGGCAATTACTCTCAGCTGCTTACCGTTTATTTTATCCTGAAGGAACGGGAATGCCACGCCGCCGAGGTTGCTGCCGCCGCCGCAGCAACCAATAATCACATCAGGATAGTCACCGACCAGCTCAAACTGTTTTTTTGATTCAAGTCCGATCACAGACTGATGCAGGATAACATGATTGAGCACAGAGCCCAGGGCATAGTTGGTATCGTCATGGCTCGCAGCATCCTCGACAGCCTCTGATATTGCCATGCCGAGGCTTCCGGGATTATCCGGGTCCATTTCAAGGATCTTCCTCCCATAGTTTGTAAAGGGTGAAGGGCTCGGATGGACTGTTGCCCCCCAGGTCTCCATTGCGATCCTTCGATAGGGCTTCTGTTTATAGCTGATATTGACCATATAGACCGTTACATCAAGTCCGAACATCGTGCCGGCCAGTGCCATTGATGATCCCCACTGACCCGCGCCTGTCTCTGTCGCGATCCTTTTGACACCAGCCTGTTTGTTATAGAAAGCCTGAGGAATCGACGTATTGGGCTTGTGACTGCCAGCAGGGCTGACGCCTTCATACTTGTAGTAAATCTTTGCAGGAGTGCCGAGCGCTGCTTCAAGTCTGTGCGCTCTGTACAGAGGTGATGGCCTCCAGAGACTATATATATTCAGGACTTCTTCGGGTATATCGATCCAGCGCTGAGTCGAGACCTCCTGCTCAATAAGCGCCATAGGGAAAATGGCACTCAGGTCCTGAGGCCCGACAGGTTGTTTGGTCCCTGGATGAAGCGGTGGCTTCGGAAGGTTCGGCATATCCGCCATGATGTTATACCACTGTCTCGGGATTTCCCTGTCCGGAAGGACTACTTTTGTCTCCTGCATATGTAACCTCCCATTCATATGTGCTGTTTGCAAGTCGGATACAGGCTTATTTTACCATATGAATATACTATTGGCCTCCTCTGAGCTTCTCAATATTTCTGCCGATGTCAGCAGATTCCATAAGAGAGGTGCCTACCAGCATTGCATCAACTCCGGCTGCCTCAAGTTTCAGGACATCCTCATGACTTTTGATGCCGCTTTCGCTTACAACTATCTTTCCCTGAGGGATCTCTTTTATTAGTGCAAAAGTTATATTCAGATCAATCTGAAGCGTCTTGAGATTTCTGTTATTAATGCCTATAATCAGGGCCTCACTTCTTAATGCCATTTCGAGCTCTTTATAGTCATGAATTTCAAAAAGGACTGAGAGTCCGAGTTCTTCTGCCATATGCAGGTATTCTTCAGCCTGTTTTTGGTCGAGAAGTGCGGCGATCAGCAGAATGGCGTCAGCATTGTTGGCCCTTGCCTCAACAATCTGATATTCATCAAAGATAAAGTCTTTGCGCAATACAGGCAGGGTTGAAATACTTTTGACATCAGCGAGAAACTCCAGCCTACCCTGGAAAAAATCCTCTTCTGTAAGAACAGATATGGCATCTGCCTTCTTTTCCTTATAGATCGCTGCGATTGCCTTATGATCGAAATCTGCCCTGATAAGTCCCTTTGACGGAGACGCCTTTTTTACCTCAGCAATGAGGCGGATAGACCTGTTATCCCGGTTAATGGCTTTTTTGAAATCAAGGGGGGGCGGGATATTTTTTATAATTGTCCGGAGACCGGAAAGAGAAACACGGGATTTTGCGCCGGCAACGCGTTCCTTTTTCCTGTCGACAATTTTATTTAAAACAGACATATCGAATATTAAAGGTTATGCCGAAATATTTTCAATAACAATAATGACGGTTTCGTAAAAAGTCCGCATAAAGGAGTGCACTATTGGCCCTTGGACTGTTTTGTTCTTGTCTGCGCTGAAAAATCATTGGTATTGTTCACTGCTTTCCGGGCGCCGGGATTTTCTTTTAAATACACTCTGACGGCAGAGATGAAAGATTCACCGTATTCTGCCAGTTTCTGGTCGCCGACTCCGTTTATTCGCCTCATTTCCTGCAGCGTTTCAGGCAAGTTCCGGCATATCTCTTTCAGGGTCTTGTCAGAAAAAATTATGTAGGGAGGGACGCGATGAGCTGATGCTATTTCCTTTCTGAGGAAACGGAGTTTTTCGAACAAAGCCTCGTCGTGGACCAAAGAAAGAGTGTCTGCAGCGTATCCGGTTATTGCTTTTGTCTGTCTGCTTAGGGCAGTTGCCTCACTCTTTCCATACAGCACGTCCGAACCCCTTTGAGTGAGTTTCAGCACAGGATACGGATGTCCCTCCTGTATGAGCATTTCCTGGGCAAGAAGCTCATTGACTATGAAGCGCCAGTGCTGTTTGTTCTTGTCCTTACCGGCTCCAAAGGTCTTGATTTCATTATGTTTCAGCTCGCGCACTTTCTTTGTGTCCGCACCGGACACAATGTCACTGATATGACCTGCTCCAAACCTCTGCCCTGTTCGAGAGATCGCAGACATAATGATCTGTGCATCCCGTGTAATATCTGTTTTTTCCACTACTCCTGTGCATATGTCGCATGTCCTGCAATTGTCTTCCGGGTAGTCTTCGCCGAAAAAGTTGAGCAGCCGCCTTCTCCTGCAGACAGAATGCTCAGCATATCCGACAACCTTGTTCAGCTTTTCGAGCGCTATTGCGCGCTCCGTATCCTCCGGAGTTTTATCGATAAAATACCGTATCTTCGGAATATCGCCCCGGCTGAAGAAAAGAAGGCAATGGGCCGGTTCTCCGTCGCGGCCTGCCCTGCCGGTCTCCTGATAATAATTCTCGATATTTTTGGGCAGATCTGCATGGATTACAAAACGGACATTCGATTTATCAATGCCCATACCAAAGGCTATTGTGGCCACAATCACCTGTGCTTCATCACGGCTGAAGGCCTCCTGGTTATTGTTGCGCTCATCAGCGGAAAGCCCCGCGTGATAGGGGAGAGTCTTTATCCCGTTAGATGAAAGAAACTCGGCAGTTTCCATGACAGAATCACGAGTTGTACGGTAGACAATGCCTGATTCTGCCTTGCGGGTCTGAAGAAATCCCAATATCTGCGGATTTACCCTGGTTTTTGGCTTAACCTCATAGAAGAGATTTGATCTGTTGAAGGAGGCGCGCACAATAAAGGGTGATCTGAGGCCGAGCTTGGCGATGATATCTTCCTGAACTTTTTCGGTCGCAGTTGCAGTGAAGGCAGCAATCGGCACATCCGGAAACTCTTTCGGAATAAGAGAAAGGCCAAGGTAGTCGGGCCTGAAGTCATGGCCCCATTCCGATATGCAATGGGCCTCGTCAATAGCAAAGAGGGAAAGAGTAAGGCCTTTCAGCAGCTGAAGAAAATCCGGCATGGCAAAACGCTCAGGAGCGATATAGAGCAGCTTTGTCCTGCTCTGTCTCAGGGACATACAGGCATCCGAGATCTCCTTGTGTGTCATTGAACTGTTAATGAATAAGGCGGATATTCCGTTTTCCCGGGCAGCATCGACCTGGTCCTTCATAAGAGCGATGAGAGGGCTGATGACGACGACGGTTCTGTCCAGCATCCAGGCCGGGATTTGATAGCAGAGCGACTTTCCTCCCCCAGTCGGCATAACTGCAAATACATCCCGGCCATTCAGGATGTTCCTGACAATATCTTCCTGATTGGGCCGAAATGTCTCAAATCCGAAGACTGTTCGTAATGCTTTTAGCATTATTGGGCTGCTGTCATTCTGCATATTGAAGTTTCTTTATCTTTCCCTGATTTGTTGTTTGTCCACTTCCTGATACCCCAGAGCCTTCCTCTGAATTGATTCTGTGCCTGAAGAGATGTCTACCTCAGCCCCTCAAGAAATTTCCCAAGGATTGAAACTATGTTCTGTACCATGCCCTTGTCCGGTAGAGGGATTCTAAGGAAGGGTTTGCCGGTTGCCTCGTCCTGGGACAAGAGGCCCTTTATATGTTCCCCTGGCGTCTTACCTGATTCGGAAAGTGTCCTGCTCAGGTCGGTCAGAAACTTTGCTCCGCCTGCAAGCAGTTCACTGAATGCGGCAACATGGCCATTGTCTGTTACTGTACTGCCTGCCTGTTCTTCTTCAACAGGGCTGACAGCTTCAGCGGTCTTCTTGTCGTCAGCAGCCTCTTTCTGCAACTCTGCCTCATATACAGGATCAGGCTTCTTGATGTCCTCAACTACAGTCTCGACAGACTGCATGAACCGTTTAAGCTGCGACTCACCGACCATGACGACATTTTCGCCGTCAGCGTCGAGCGCACCGGCAAAGAGAGACTTCTTGAATTTCAACAGCTCAAGGATCCTTTCTTCTATGGAAGCAGCACTCACAAAGTTAATGACACTCACATTACGCTGCTGTCCGAGCCTGTGTACTCGGCCGATGCGCTGTTCAAGTACTGCAGGGTTCCAGGGGATATCCATATTAATCACTACAGAGCCGCTCTGGAGATTCAGGCCGACGCCCCCTGCATCGGTCGAAAGAAAGACCTTGCAGTCAGGGTCTTCTTTGAACTTCTTCATGAGCCCCTGTCTCTGTTTTGACGGTACTGAGCCATTAAGATGCACATAGCCGATGTTGTTTCTTTTAAGGATATGCTCAACAAGTTCATTCATTCTGAGCCACTGGCTGAAGATAACAGCCTTCTGGTTGTTCTCAACGATAAGCTCCTTAAGCAGTATCTCAAGCTCCTCAATCTTTGGCCCATGCACGGTCTTCTTATCCACAAGATAGGTGTTATCTGCCGACATCCTCATACAGTTGAGCGCCATCTGGAGGCGCTTCTGGTCTGCGTCGCTCAGAAACCTGTATTTTCTCCACTTTGCCACGAGCTTTACCACAATTTCATAGAATTCCTCATGGATCTCTCTCTGCTCGGGAGTCATTGGCACCATGAAGTTTTTGTCAGTTCTGGCAGGAAGCTGTTTGAGCACTTCAGATTTGCGCCTGCGTAATAGCACATCCTTCAGGGATTCTCGTACAGACTGCAGGTCCTGATAACCTATAACCTTGCCGCCGCTGTCCGTTATTCTGTGGTCATGCACAAAACGGTAGAGCGGTCCGAGATGGAAGCGGTCTACAAACTCCATGATGGAATGAAGTTCTTCTATCCGGTTTTCGATTGGTGTGCCGGTTAGCACGAAAGCAAACGGGGATTCGAGCTTCTTAACAGATTGTGCCGTGCGCGTCTTCCAGTTTTTGATCCTCTGGGCTTCATCGAGGATAATCAGATCAGGCGCCGACTCATTGATGAGTTTGATGTCTTTGTGGATAAGTTCATAATTGAGCACCCTGAAAAAAGAATCGTCTTTGTAGAGCAAGCGCCGCTGCGCAGTCATGCCTTCCATAACTGTGGCTGATCTTGAGGTGAATTTCTCTATCTCGGTCTTCCACTGGTATTTCAGGGATGTAGGGCAGATGATCAGGACCTTCTTAATACTGTATAGCTTTGCCATAAGCTCTGCTGCTGCAAGGGCCTGAATGGTTTTGCCAAGCCCCATATCGTCACCCAGGAGACATCTGCCTGCCTTGACTGCAAAAAATGCCCCTTCCCTTTGGTAGGGATAGAGCCTGGTCTTTATTATGCTCTCAAGGATCGGACTGTTAGCTCCGTCTTTGAGGCGCAGATTGACAATATCTCTTCTGTGGGCTGCGTCCTGATGCTCTGCAATAAAGCCCATAACATCGTCATAGCATCTCACCCCGTGGCCGCTGTCTTTTGGGAGTTTGTCGAAAAAAGCATTGAAGTCTGTTAGATGCGCATCCTTCAAGACGCCATTTTCATCAAAATATTCCCTTATCAGAGGCATGACTCCATCCGGAATTTCACTTCCTGCCCTGAATCTGATCTGACGCCTGAGGCCGTAACTCAAGTAGACCTCGGAATATGGGAGATCATATTTCTGACTGAATGCCCCCTTTGCCCTGCTCTTTTTTTGCAGCCTGGAAAGGACAAATTCAATATGCTTGCATGTCCCGAGGGTATTGATGCTGAAATCAGGGCATGAGCAATAATTATCTCCTGGCTGAAGACCTCTGATTGCAATTTTGTAGGTTTTGCCTGAGGCAGGATTGGTAACAGCAAATTCTGAAAAAATCGGATGATCTCCTGTGTTTTTTATCTTGAATGAGAGCATCTCTGCATATTGCCGTCTGAGCAGCCTCTGCCATTCCTCGACCTCTATGCCGTCCGGCTTATGGGTCCTGGGCACTCTTAATTTAATCGGCTTGGCTTTTGGCCTGACTTTTTTGGCTGCCTTGTTTCCTTTTTTCGATTTTCCACTCATAAAAGATGCCATAAAAATTCTCTCCTCACAGAGTTTTGACAATTTTATCATAGCTGTTGCGATTAATGGCAGGAAGGCGCCCCTGCTCTGCTATAATCAGTTCTGATATGGACAGCAAGGGAAAAATCGCTAAGGCTGCCGGCCTCATGTCAGTCGCAACATTTATAAGCCGGATACTGGGCTATATCAAGGACATGATTCTTGCGGTATTTTTCGGAGCCTCAGGCCTCTCAGACACGTTCTTTGCGGCCTTCAGAATCCCCAATCTTCTGAGAGAGCTTTTTGCAGAAGGTTCAATGTCTTCTGCTTTTATCCCTGTGCTTGCTGAATACAGGCAGAAACATGGGGAACCGGAAGCTGCACGTCTTGTTAAGATAACCTTTACGTTTATTATTATTATCGTCGGATGCATATGTATACTGGGTATACTCTTTGCCCCTGCAATTGTATCCTTTGTCGCGCCGGGTTTCCTCAATTCTCCTGAAAAATTTGATATGACTGTTATGCTGACGAGAATAATGTTCCCATTTCTTCTTTTTATCAGTCTTGCTTCGCTCGTCATGGGCGCATTAAACACCAGGAAGGTCTTTTTTGTCCCGGCTCTTGCCCCTGCACTATTGAATATAACCATTATCTGCATAGTCATCCTGTTTGCGCGGTTTTTTGTCCGGCCAATAACTTCTGTGGCTATAGGTGTGGCGGTTGGCGGTATTGTTCAGTTTGCTTTTCAGCTGCCTGCATTTTACCGTAACGGATTTCGTCTTGGATTTGACCCTGAATTCAGCCATCCAGGCCTGAAAAAGATGGCGCTGCTTCTGATTCCGGCAACCATGGCCCTTGCAGTTAATCAGATAAATATCATTGTTAGTAATATTCTCGCATCCTATCTTCCGGATGGCAGTATCACCTATCTTTACTATTCGATGAGACTCGTCCAGTTCCCTGTCGGCATATTCGGAGTTGCAATGGGGATGGCAGTGCTGCCTGCCTTGTCCGATCATGCAGTGAAGGGTGACACTGACAGACTTCGGGAGGATTTTTCTTTTGCTCTCAGACTTCTATTTTTTATTGCTGTGCCCTGCATGGCAGGCCTCATAGCGCTAAGGGGGTCGATTGTAAATCTGCTCTTTCAGAGAGGCCAATTTGATTATGCCGCAACGCAGGGAACAGCAGAAGCTTTGTTATTCTATTCAATCGGCATCTGGTCCATTGTTGGAGTAAGGGTGATTACCGCAACTTTTTATTCAATGCAGGATACAAAGACGCCTGTCAGGATTGCGGCCATTGGAGTTGCGTCAAACCTCCTTTTGAGCCTGTTTCTTATGGGGCCCCTCAGGCACTCAGGGCTGGCGCTTGCAAATTCCCTTGCATCAGGCATCAACTTCTTTCTGCTTGCCTGGTTTCTGCGTAAAAAACTGCTGCATATTGATGCAAAGAGAATCGTGAGGTCATTTGTCCGGACCAGCTGCTCGTCAGCCGTAATGGGGGTGTCTGCCTGGTGGATGCTCAGGGGCGAGATATGGACAAGAAGCGACTCGACAGCAATAAAGGCAGGGTATTTAGCAGGGACTATTTTTTTCTGTATCATTGTATATGTATCTGCAAATATAGTTATGAAAAATGAAGAACTGATGTATGTAAAAAATTTGATTCTGAAGAAAATAGACAAGAGGTGAAAATGAAAATCGAAACCATAGTAGTCGGCCCCCTTCAGGTTAATTGTTACGTTATCTATGATGAAAAAAGTCTTGATGCTGTCATAATAGACCCAGGAGACGAGCCTGATAGAATTATTAAATTCATAAAGAGTAATAGCCTGAAAGTCTCATATATTATCTGCACTCATGCACATTTTGATCATACGGGGGGGGTATCTGCTGTCAGGGAAAAAACAGGGGCCACAATATTGCTTCATGTTGATGACCTTGTGATATATATGAATACGGAAGATCAAGGCGCGGCATGGGGGTTCAACATCGTTCAGCCGCCCCACCCCGATCGCTTTTTGCTTGATGGCGAAATTATAAATGCCGGAGATATCGGACTGGCAGTCATGCATACTCCGGGACACAGTCCGGGGGGCATATGCCTGAGGTCCGAAGGGGTAATATTTACTGGTGATACTGTATTTGCAGGATCCATCGGCAGAACGGATTTGTTTGGCGGCAGCCTGGAGGCGCTCAAGGCCTCCTTTAAGAAAGTCATGTCGCTTGCCCCTGAAACTGTCATATATCCAGGCCATGGGAACTGGTCAACAGTGGCCGATGAATGGAAGGAGAATTTTTTTGTGCGTGAAATCTGACCGTTTTCGCTCAATGAAAACATGGAGATTTGACTTTTTTTCAGGGCATGATAAAATTTACTTGCAAAGATAGTTTGAAATATTTATAATCCATGTTCGTCATTTAGCCGATGTTACTGAAACCGGCTTCTGACTGGTCCTGAATACCTCTTATATGGAAGAAACAGGTATTTTGGGATTTTTGTTCTTTGAAAACTATAGAGCAGGTCACGTTGATTTAATGAGTTTTAAGAAACAGGAATCAAATGAGAGTTTGATCCTGGCTCAGAACGAACGCTGGCGGCGTGCCTAACACATGCAAGTCGAACG
>JAGVHR010000255.1 GCA_020056455.1 Thermodesulfovibrionales bacterium | reverse complement strand
TGTTGTCGCTGCCCGATACGGCTGTCACGCAGCCTGCGCCACAGCCCCAAATACAGCCTGCGATGTAAACCAGTCAGGTACGATCAACCTGAATTCATCAGGATACCACAAGATGATTGTACGCCACAGTGAGCAAAACGGGCAGGACGGGGTGAAGGTCTGGTATAAGAAGCCTGGTGATGCCAACTGGACTATTTTCGGGACCACTCTGACGATCCGGACTCCTAATATTGTGGCAGGCGCTGAATGCACACTCGAAAGCCCTGATTTCATAGCAAACGGGGTGCCGGTCAGAGGCACGCCCGGCGGTCAGCATCTCTTCTGCAGCACCACCCTCTCTGACGGCGGTACGCCGCACCTGAGAAGAATAACGGACAACACGCACCGCATCTGGGAGTGGGCTTCCAAGGAGAGGCCTGTGTGCGGCAGCACTTTTTCCGATGGTTCAAGCGTCGGGACGCCAACCGACTTCGCAGTACGTGCTGAGGTATGCAATTCCTCAGTCGGGCTCGAGTCTAACTGCAAGAATTACAGCGGCACTTATAAGCCCAACGGCCTGCTCCAGAAATACGGCGAGGGTACGGCGAATGAAAAGGTCTGCTCCAGGGTCCATACCAAGTCATGCAACACGGATAACGACTGCGCTATCGCCACAGAAGGTATGTGCATCGACAAGTCTCCGATGTACTTCGGCTTTATGTCAACGTCCAATACCAACAACCTCAGCGGTGGTGTGCTCCGTAAGAACTTCGGCAGCGTCACTGACGAAACGAATATCAATAACGGCATCTTCCAGACCTCGGAGAACGTATCCGGCAACATAATTATCACTTTCGACCGCCTGAAGCCTGTTGGCTTTAGATATTCGGATTACAGTTATCAGGACGCTTCCGGAGGCAACTGCGGCTGGATAACGACCCGCCCACTGAATCAGGGAGAATGCCGCTCGTGGGGCAACCCAATCGGCGAGATGATGTATGAGAGCCTTCGGTATATGGCAGGCACAGGGGCGCCTACAGCGGCCTTCACGTACTCCACCCCCAGCGATTCCGGACTCTCGCTTTCGAAGCCTGACTGGGGCTATAACAAAGGGAGTACGTGGTTCCAGCCATACCAACTCTATCCTCCATGCGCGCGTCCGTTTATGCTTGTCCTGAGCGATGTGAACACGAGCTATGATGACGACCAGATCCCGGGGAGCGCGTTTGCGTCAGTTTCCTCGGATGCAGCGCTGCCGAATCTTAATGTCTCTACTCTTGCAGACATCATCGGCACGCAGGAAAGCATTGCCGGCAACAACTGGTTCATCGGCTACAGCTCCGGCCAGACAAGGGATTTTATGTGCACTTCAAAGACTGTAACGAACCTCAGTTCTATTGAGGGCACCTGCCCTGAGGAGCCGACAAAGAAGGGGACTTACTATGCTGCCGCGGTCTCCTACTACGGAAAGACCCGGATGCAGACGAACACAGGCAAACCGAATGCAGATACGTTTGTTATTGCCATGTCTTCTCCTATCGCGGATATGAAGATCAAGGCAAGCAATAATAATCTCGTTACGATTATTCCGATTGCCAAATCCGTGAGCGGCTGTATTAGCGTCAATACTGCTTGTGCATCGAAGTGTACGCTGACGACTGGAACGCATGGTCTGCAAGTCACGAACTGCTCCGCTGATTCTTTCTGCCCTTCGAACCAGATCGTTGATGTCTACGTGGATGACATAAGGTATGACACGTCCGATAACAGCGTAATCTATGCGAAGTATCGCGTAAACTTCGAGGACGTTGAGCAGGGCGCAGATCACGACATGGACGCGATCGTGACTTATGAGATTTGCACAAATGATGCTGAAGCGCTCGGGTACGGCACTTGCGGGACTACTGCGCCTGACCTTTCAACAGGCCAGATCGAGGTGAAGCTGTCCTCAGATTACGCAGCCGGCTGCATTGATCAGGTAATGGGCTTTGTCATATCAGGCGTTGGCTCGACTGACGATGGAGTCTACCTGCCAGTCCGAGACCGTGATGTGAGCAGCACCGACGGCGATACTCCGGCTGCTGTTTCTGGTCTGCCTCTCACCTATAGCGGGATATTCACTGCAACTGGGAACTCTACGGCACTGCTGAAAAATCCGCTCTGGTATGCTGCCAAGTGGGGCGGCTTTGACGACTTTGACGGCGACGGCAAACCGTTCAGCGGGTCAAGCTGCGGTACCGGCTCGCCTGATGCGAAATGCAAGGAATGGGACAAGGACGGCGATGGCACGCCTGACAATTACTTCCTCGTGGTGAACCCCCTGAAGCTCGAAGAGCAGCTGAATAAAGCGCTCCTTGCCATTCTCACGCGGGCCTCTTCGGGCACTGCGGCATCAGTGTTAGCATCGAGTGAGGGCCGTGGAGCAAACATCGTCCAGGCGCTCTTTCATCCGAGAAAGTTATTTGATAACGACACGGCTGTGGAGTGGGCAGGTCAGCTGCATAATCTCTGGTATTATATCGATCCCCGTCTCCAGACGAATACGATCAGGGAGGACAGCGACGGAGACAGGGTCGAGAATCTGGTGAATGACGCGCAGGTGAGGTTCAGGTTTGACTCCTCGCAGAACAAGACAGTTGTTGACCGCTACACAGACACTAACGGCAACGGCGTACCCGATACCTATCAGGGGACGGTTGACCTGGACGCGGTACAGAGCCTTTGGGAAGCCGGCGACAAGCTTTTCCAGCGGGACCTTTCCACGAGCCCGCGCACCATCAAAACAACGCTGAATCCTGCTGAATTTATCGATTTTTCCACAGCAAACGCTTCGACTCTCGCTCCCTATCTCCAGGCGTCTACTGCGGCAGCAGCAACGAACATCATCAATTACATCCACGGGATTGACCTCAAGGTCTGTTCCGGGACTGATACGGTCTGTTCCAGTGATGCTGACTGCGGTGGCGTTGCAGGAAGCTGCGTCAGTTACAGGAGCAGGACAGTAACGAAGGGAACCAATACCGGGGTATGGAAGCTGGGAGATATTGTCACCTCGACTCCGAGGGTCCAGTCTTCAGTGGTCATGAATAATTACCATACAGTATACGGGGACAGCACATATCAGCAATATACTCAGTCCTCTAACTTCAAGAATTTCGGCACTGCTTATACAGGCGCCAATGACGGCATGCTTCATGCTTTCAATTTCGGCAAGTTTGAGGATTCATGGGACGGCCAGAACAAGCGGTTCGAGCCGGCGCGTTTGACTCTTACGACATCCGCTGACTTTGGTAAAGAGCGGTGGACCTTTATTCCGAAAAACGTGCTGCCATATCTGAAGTACCTGATGGACCCTAACTACTGCCATATTTACTATGTGGATGCTTCTCCTGTTCTCTTTGACGCAGCCGTCAATGTGACCACCGGCGATGGTTGCTCGTCCGGAGCGTATTGGAACTGCGACAAGAAAACAACCTATTCCGGCGCCACAACGAATCTCGATACAACCAATACAAGCTGGCGCACAATACTTATCGGCAGTCTCAGGATCGGCGGCGCCTGCAAGGGGACTTCAACTGTCTGCACTGACGTTAGTGGCGACGGCCAGAAGGACTGTGTAAATACCCCGGTTGATGTCAGCGGCCAAAGCGTCGGCTTTTCGTCCTATTTTGCGCTTGATGTTACTAACCAGGATAGTCCACAGCTCCTATGGGAGTTTTCTAACCCAGATCTCGGCTATTCGACTACCGGCCCCATGTTTATGAGGATAGCAGCGAGAAAGGCCAATCCGCTGGATGGCGGCGCAACAAGCATCCCTGACAATACCAAAAACGGCAGGTGGTTCGTTGTCCTGGCATCTGGACCAACAGGACCGGTCGATACCCAGAAGCGGCAGTTTATGGCGCGGTCTGACCAGAGCCTGAAGATGTTTGTCCTTGATCTGAAGTCCGGAGAGCTTCTAAGGACGATTGATTCGGGCATTCAGAATGCCTTTGCCGGTTCCCTCAGCGGGGGCAAGGTCGATTTCGATATCGATTACCAGGACGACATACTCTATTTTGGATATACAAAAAAATGTACGGCCACGAACAACTTCTGTACAGTCAACACCTGGAGCGACGGCGGTGTCCTTCGCCTGGTTACTAAAGAGGACCTAAGCGGAAGCGACGTGAGTTCCACTGCCCTTAATCCTGCGAACTGGCAGCTGAGCACTGTTATGTCCGGCATAGGGCCGGTGAGTTCCTCAGTCTCAAATCTCGTTAAGCGGATGGGGACTCCAACGCCTGCTGAAGGGTGGCTCTACTTCGGCACTGGTCGGTTTAACTACAAAGAAGACGACATCACGAACCAGAGGACGCTCTTCGGCATCATGGAGCCCTGTGTCTCGCTGTCCGGGTTTAACCAGTCATGTACTACTGCCAGGACCTTCTGCGCTTCACCGGTCCATGCAGGCACTGGAACACTTACCGGCGATATGTGCGGTGAGCTGGTTGATGTGTCAACGAACGTGCAGCTTTCGGCAAGTCAAATGTTCCATGCAACAGGGTTGAACGCCAAGGGCTGGTACATTAATCTTGAGAGCCCGACCAATACTGCTCTTGAAGCTGACGGCACCACCTATAACACACCAACAGCGGAACGCGTTATAACTGACCCTGTGGCTATACAGAACGGTGCGGTTTTCTTCACGACCTTTGCGCCAAGCCAGGACATCTGCACCTTCGGCGGCAACACCTTTCTTTGGAAGCTGAAATATGACACCGGCAGCTTTATTGCGATGAGCGGAACTGCCCTGCTCCAGGTTTCCACGGGCGAGATCAAGGAACTCAACCTGAAGACAGCCTTTTCTGATAAAGTGGCTGAGATCGGTTCCAGTGACGATCCGGGCCAGGTAGGCACTGCTGAGGCAGGCGGACGCAGGACGCCGCCCAATACAATCGTCGGCGTACCTCCGATAGGCCAGGGCCTTTCGCTTGTTACGTCACCTACGCCGGTCGACAAGGTCATTCACATACAGAAAAAATGACGAACAGAGGGATAACCTTATTGGAACTGATTATTGTGGTCTCGATCATCGGGATCCTTGCTGTTGCCCTCGGGTTCAGTTATGTGGGTTGGCAGGGCGCATATAAGGTGGAAAGAGACCTTAAGACGTTCTACACCGATCTTATGGACGCACGGACACGGGCAATAACCAGGAACCAGACGTATTTTGCGGATTTCCCTGCAGCAACGTCATACCGTGTTATAGCAGACACGAACGGCGATGGGGCGCTGAATAACGGCGATACGATTGTCATACCCCCGCCTCCAACTATTCTGCCTCTTACGAACCAAAAAACTGTCGAGTATGCGATCAGCTCGAACATCGCAGGCACAATCACCTTTGATAGCCGTGGTCTCATAAACCAGGAAGGTACGGTCTGCCTGACGACAACAGCCGATCCGGATTATGACTGTGTCGTGCTCCGCAGGACAAGGATCAACATGGGTAAGCTGACAACCCGGATTTCAGATGGAGGCGCTTGTGATGCTGCGAATTGTGTTGAAAGATAAAAAAGGCGTAACCCTTGTCGAAGTGCTCATAGCCCTCGTCATCCTCCTGATCGTTTTTTTGGGGCTTATTCAGGCCTCGTTGCTGAGCATCGATACGAATGCAATGAATCTGCTCAGAGACGAGGCTGTACGCCTGGCGTCTGACACAATGATCTCTCTGAGGAGCAGCCCATTTGACGACTTGAACCGGGATGGAGCGACTCCGGATGCCGCCAATATCAATTTCGTAATCAGCTCTACAGGCACTGCGGCACAGCAGCTGAATGCCGTGAACCTCGGGATAAACACGCAAAAGACCGTCCGCAATATCCTCACTGCGAATTATGTTGTCACTGTGACTATCACCGACATGGATGCAAGCAATAAGCAGGCAGATGTCCTGGTGCAATGGGATTATAAAGAGCGTACGCTCGCCAACGGCAGCGCCAATGCGCACCGCGTAGTATCCCTGCTGAGGCGCATATGATGAGAAAAGAGCGGGGTTTTACTTTAGTCGAGCTGATGATCACCATGGTCATCTTCGTGATGGTGATCGCAGCTGCCTCGAACATCTTCAGCAGCCTTCTTAACCAGTTCAAGCAGCAGTCGAAGATCGCTGAGACGAATATCGAGGGGATTGTGGGCCTCGAGATGCTGCGAACAGATGTGCAGCAGGCAGGTTTTGGCATCCCATGGAATGTCGAACTGACAGGCAATGAAAGCGGCGATGACGACTGGGAGGTCCTTGCAGGTAACTATACAGAGGCATTTTCGAACGCTGGAGGCAATGCTGACCCCCTCGATGCCATATATTATAATGACGGCGCTACAGCATCAGCGCTCCCTGCTCCGGCCCAGAGAAGGGCGCCCAGGCCGATCCTCGCTGAAAATAACGCAGGTCCGCTTATGGGCGCCGGCGCAAACACATGGCGTTCTGATTATTTTGTTGTGAAAGCTACGAGTATCTCAACCACTGCTGCATCCCAGGCATGGACCCATGTTACGAATGAAGGGGCAGGCAATGTGGTCCGTACATGGAATACTACAGGGGAAGATTTGGCGGCTGCCAATAGGGTGATCGTTCTGCGTACTGCTATGGGTACCAACAGTGCGCAGCAGAGGGTGCTGATGACGAGCAATGCTGTGACACCTGCCATATTCACGACTTATAGTGAAGCCAGCAACAACAATCAGGATGTTTTTGAGCCTGGTCTCGATACCTTCCAGACCCATCTTATATATGGCGTTGATCCTGATACAAACCTGAGGATGCCGTTTAACCGCGCGGACTATTATGTGCGAAGGCCTGCCGAGACCCCGGACAGGTGCGCCCCGAATACCGGGGTCCTTTTTAAGAATGTTTTGGCTCAGGGGGCTGCATCAGCTGCAAATCAATTCACAGAGCTGCCGCTTCTCGATTGTATTGCTGACATGCAGGTGGTGTTTATAACAGACACTACTCCGGCTGATGGAATATTAGAGTGGAATAATGCAGACTGGCCATTCACGTCTGGATCCAGCGCCCAGCAAATACGGGACCAGCTTCGGGAAGTCCGCATCTATATGCTTGCTCATGAGGGGCAGATGGACCGGTCCTTTACGTTCACCAATTTCTCTGCCGGGTGTGCCGGAGTTGCGAACTGTCTGCGCGTTGGCGATATTGATCCCCTTGGGAATGTAATGGGACGAGAGTTTGATCTCAGCTGGATCGGAGCTGACTTTGCAAATTATCGCTGGAAGATCTACACCATGAGTGTGCAGCTTCCGAACCTGAGATGAATGAGGTAGACATATGCAAACTCTGAAAAATGAACGCGGTATCGCCCTGGTGCTTGTTCTTATACTGGCGCTGATATCTCTGGCCATGGTCTCATCCCTGCTCTATATGGCAACGATGGGCACCCGCGCCTCAGGTGCGGAAAAATTCTACAGGACTGCTGATGACGCTGCATTTGGCGGCACAAGGATCGCAGTCGACATGATCGTTAACAACTTCGACAACGCAGTTGCGGGTGGCGCGCTGAGCGCTCCCTTTGCTGCAACACTCGGATCAGTGCTCAACGTTAACCAGCCCTGTCTGAGACAAAAATTCAGTCTTTCTCCTGGCGCAGGCTTTGCGAATTGGGCAGCCTGCAACGCGAATGAGCGGAATCTGGATGCAGCTGATACCCCGGACATGACCTTCCAATTGAGCGGTGTAACCACAGACGGTATGCCGAACCCTTTCAACGTCGTTGCCAAGGTCGTTGATACCATTGAGGGGAATACGTCAGGCGTAGCCTCTTCCAGCAGCACGTCCGGCCTGTCAACCGGCGGCGTTGGAGGCGGAGGGGCCGCAATAGTTACTCCCCAGAGACAGTCATGGATGTATCGTATTGAAGTGGAGGCTGAGGATTCGGTGAATCAGCAGGAGCGCTCCAGGTATTCGGTGCTCTTCGCCCATTAAAGGGCGCTGTCAAGACATAATGACAGTGAAAAGCAGGGGCCGGATGAAATCCTCTCCGTCAGGGGAGGTCAACGCATTCAGGACTTGAGACAAGGATCTCCCTTGCCGTGCCTATGTCCTTTTTTATCTGCCCGATAAGGGCGTCCGGAGTATCGAATTTCCTCTCTTCGCGGATCTTTCTTATGAAAAAAAGCGTGACCTCTTCGCCGTAAAGATCCTCATCAAAATCAAAGATGTGGACCTCTATGGCAAGCGACCTTGTGTTGAACGTCGGCCTTAGACCGATATTGACAACTCCGCTCAGACATTTGTCCCTGGCCAGAAGCTTGACAGCGTAAACTCCGTCTGAAGGGATAATGGCGTGCTTTGAGGCTATATTGGCTGTCGGGAAGCCGAGGGTTTTGCCTCTGCTGTCTCCCCTGATCACAATGCCTGTGATCGCATAGGGCCTGCCGAGGAGTTTCGCTGCGTGCCCCACATCCCCTGTACTCAGGAGCTGCCTGATTTTTGTGCTGCTGATCACCTCTCCGTCAAGGGATATCTGCTCGACCTCATGCACGATAAAGCCGTATTCCTCTCCCATCTGCTTCAGCGTCTGAGTGTTGCCTTCTCTGCTCCTGCCGAACCTGTAGTTGTATCCCACGAATATGTCTTTAGCGCCTATCAGGTCGCAGAGGATGGATTTTACAAAAGTCCTCGGGGGCATTTCAGCGAAGCGCAGGCTAAAGGGGATCTTGACCAGTACGTCTATGCCGAGTTTCTCGAAGAGCCGGATCTTTTCCTCATAGATGCTGATCAGCGGAGGGCATTTTTCAGGCGCAAGTACCTTGAGGGGATGGGGCCTGAAGGTGACGACCATACTCTGCCCACCTGTCTCACGGGCGCGCCTGATGACCATGCGTACGAGTTCCTGGTGGCCAAGATGAATGCCGTCAAAGTTTCCGAGAGTGATGACGCTGTTTGTGAACGGCCTTGTTATCTCGCTGAGATCAGTTATTAAGAGCATTGCCGGGACTTATAATCATAACTCTTTGATATCGATGGAATTTGTTGAACTCATGTATAATTATAATGATTTTTGTTCTTATTTGCAGAAAAATCAGTATCGGAAAGAGAAATCATGTTTGACAGGAAAGTGAAGTCATACCGGCAGATACTCGATTCAATGGCCGACGGCGTATGCCTTGTTTGCCCGGAGGGAAGGGTCACAGAATGGAACAGGGGAGCTGAGGTCATAACAGGCATTGACCGTAAGGAGATATCCGGCAGATTTTTTCATGAGGCCGGCAAAAAGTTCGAAGATGAAGAGGGCAATTCCCTGAGTGACAGTATGGCTTCCTTTGCCGCGCTGAAAGGGCCTGTTCAGAAAAATGTATTTATCCTGACTGCGGATGGGAGCAGGACCCTTGTGGAGGCGAATATCTCTCCGTTGATAAAAGCAGGGAAGAGTGAGGGCTTTGTCATTGTTTTCAGGGATGTCCTGCAGTTTAGTTCGCTGAGGCCATTTCAGATGAGAACGCATAAGATGGAGCGTCTCATCCCGATTTGCGGCTGGTGCAAGATGATCAGGAATGCTGACGACATATGGGAACAGCTCGAGTCATATCTTACAGAGCAGGGTTTCGGGGATTTCACGCATTCCATATGCCCTGCCTGTGCAGACAAGATCTTTTCAAAGAGGATATATCTTGAGAGCTATCAGAATGTATGCAAGGCGATAAGCGCAAGTCTTTCCCTGGATGAGGTCCTGGGCCTTATTGTGACCAATGTCGTAAAGGTCATGAACATGAAGGCAAGCCTTTTAAGGCTTCTGAACAAGGAGACAAACCGGTTGGAGATTGCCGCGCATTACGGTTTGAGCGAAAGCTATGTGAATAAGGGGCCTGTTGAATTTGATCGTTCGATTGATGATGCCCTGGCAGGAAAGCCGGTTTCGACCTATGACATTACTGAAGATAAATCTTCAAAGTATCGTAAAGAGGCGGAGAGGGAAGGCATCCGCACCATTTTGTCGATACCTCTCAGGGTCAAGGACGAGGTAATAGGAGTGCTCAGGATGTACACTGCCGAACCACTTGTATATTCCGACGAGGACCTGAAGTTCCTTGCTGCTATTGCTGAGCAGGCTGCCATTGCGATAATGAATGCACGCCATTTTGAACGGACAATTTCGCGTGAAAGGGAATATCTCGATATCTTCCAGGCTGTAACCAAGACGATCAGTTCTACGCTCAGGGAGTATGAAGTACTCAATACGGTTGTCAGGATGATCCCTGCTGTCATGAGGCTGAAGGCGGCAACCATCCGGCTCCTTGACGAAGAGGGAAAGAAGCTTGTGCTTGCTGCGTCTCACGGTCTTTCAGCGCGTTATCTAAGCAGGGGGCCGGTCGATACGGAAGAGAACATCCGGGACGCCCTCAACGAAAAGCCGGTCGCTATTTATGATGTAATGACCGACGACCGGATCACCTATAAGAAAGAGGCTGAGGAAGAGGGAATAAAGAGCGTTCTGACACTGCCGATCGCAGCTCACGGCAAGGTGATCGGTGTACTCAGGCTGCTTACAGACGAACACAGGACCTTTAGCCATGATGAGATCGATTTTACCGTGGCCCTGGCTGAGCAATGCGGTATTGCCATAGAAAACGCAAGGATGTACGAGAAACTTCATTCTGCGAATCTGCAGTAATATTAATAAGTTCATAAGTAATCGGGAAGTTTTATAAAATCCCTCCCAACCTCCCTTTGCCAAAGGGAGGGACAATTCCCCTCTTTAGCAAAGAGGGGCGAGGGGAGATTTTCCGGAAAAATCACGATTACTTATGGTCTCATTAATATAGAGCGGGAAAGCTGAAGCAGAGAAGGCCGTGATGAACATGGCCTTCTCTGCCGGTTATCTGATACGCTTTTAGAAGAACATCTTCTGGTTGATAAGGATGCCGAGCGCTACCAGCAGCGCATAGATCGCGAGTGACTCGATCATGGCCAGACCGATGATCAGGGTTGTTGTAATCTTGCCGGAAGCTCCGGGGTTTCTTGCGATACCCTCAGTAGCGCCCTTCAGACCCATGCCCTGGCCAATACCTGTGCCAAGAGCTGCGATGCCG
>JAGVHR010000248.1 GCA_020056455.1 Thermodesulfovibrionales bacterium | reverse complement strand
CCGGCAGCAGGCAGCCGCAGAGGAATTTTCATACTGAAAGGCGAGCTCAGGCCTTTCACAATCTCCCTCTGGTCATCAGCGCTGAAGCCGACAACATATCGCGTCCACTGAAGCCTCAGTGAGTCAAGGAAGAGAGCTATTGCGGCATGCCGCTGACCGGACACCGCAGGGGTCGGATCAAAGCGTCTCCATTGCCCGTCGATAAGGGCCTCAACCCAGGCATGGGCATCACTCTGCCTTACAATCAAATAATCGCCATATTCATTTTTCTCCCCTCCGAAAAAGCCGTTCACAATCCTTGAAGGTATGCCTATTCCCCTGAGCATAAGTACCATAGAGGCTGCATAATGCTCACAGTATCCTTTTTTGCTGTTAAAAAGAAAATCCTCAATCACTCCGGCGCCTGCCGGAGGCTGCGCCGTAGTGAGAGAATAGACATGGTTTCTTTTCAAATACTCTTCTATCAGGCCTACCTTCCGAGCATCAGCAACCGCTTTGTCCGTGATGTGTTTTGCGAGACTGACGATCCTGTCCATCTTATCCGGCAACTGTAGATACCTTTGTGCCCTTTCCCCCCTCTGGAATGATTGCGTATCGCTATAGACCGTGTAGGTGATGCGGCGTGAGAGCTTGCCGGGCATAAAAATTCCAGCGTCCGTGTCCATAATCAGGGAGGGGGCATCAACACTCAGAGCAGCTACCTTTGACAGTCCGAAGAGAACATCCGAATCTATCGGCTCAAGAAAAATCCTTTGTTTTATTGAAGCGGACTTATCATAAGGAGACAGGAGAAATTCATCTCCTGTCCTCTGTACCCTGTTTTTAGCTTTGCCGGTGTTCCTCCATGACTTATTGTCGAAATAATCCATGGCTGCCCCCCTCCAATAGTATGGCCGCGGCAGTCCACTGTGTATCTCAATCCTCATTACTATTGTCGGATCAAGCTTTATTTCCCCGAAGGAGCCGAAATCAACAGTATCCGAAAAACCTGCTGTCCTGATACCCCGGGAATGACTTTTCCCCGGAAACCGCTGAGGACTGCGCGGAAGTGCAATAAAAAAAAGGGTGGTGCTTATCATTGAGAGAAGGACAATAATAAGCACCGGCCTTCTGATGCTCACCAGACCAAGGGACCCTTCTTTCAGAAAATGAGATAATATCATTGCGGTAACGAGCAGTACCATGAAGATCACAAATATTACGCCAAAGGCAAGTGAACGCGTCAGCTCTGAGGCTATTATCAACTGCAGCAGCGACATAAAATACACCTGAAGATGGTCCCAGGGCTCCTTGAGATCAAAACTCTTTATCCCCTGGAAGGTAATTGTCATATGGCCTACTGCAAGAAATATATCGCCTGTGATCACAGAGGCGTCTGTAAGAAAAACAAGAAGCGCAGCCTGGGAAAGAATTGCAGCAGCCCGCTTCGAGACCTGAGCATTCCCTCTGAAAAAACGGTAATAGCCTGGAAACAGCATAAGGCCTCCCAGGCACATCAGCAGGCTCATCTGACCGGTAATCAGAAGGCTGACACACCCTGTGACCGCCAATATAGCGGTAATGCCTTTATAAAGTATCGGCATGGACCACCAGACCTGCGGAAGTCGCCTGCTGCGCCAAAGAAGAGCTGTGCGACTTAAGGACGTAAAGATCAAACCCATCCATATCCGGAACAATGATATTTCTCCACTCGCGCTCCTCCTGCAGCAGCGCAAGACTATCAAGGACAGTAAAAAGATGCCCGGTCCCGGTCCCAAAAGGAATGACTTTACTGCAGGAGATCAACCTGACCGAATATCCCTGTTCTATAAAATATGCTGCGAGCGAAGCCGCAACAGAGACCACTTTTTCAAAGGCAGCCTCATCCCTCGGCAGGAGATTATCGATCAATATCGTGACCTTTTTTGATATGTGCCCTGCGTGCTCCTTCACTATAAGGGCCGAGCGCCTTGCCGAGGCCTTCCAGTGGACCTTTTTCCGATCATCTCCATACCGGTACCGGCGTAAAGCATAAACCTCTTCTCCTCCTCCGAGGACCCCGTTTTCCCCGGACCCAGCCTGATCTTCAAGTTCACCTGCAATATCCTCAATGTCAAGAAGCCGGGGATAGACAATAATTCCACCCGGAATATTTACTGCAATCTTTTTCCGGAACAGGATAAAGGGGAATCCGCTCTCAACAGAAAAATCTCTGTATCCGTAAAGTCCCCTCTTCCTGAAAACCAGCTTCATCTGCCTTGTCAGTTCCCCCCCTGCCTGTACCATGGCGCAGTATACGCTTCCCTCTACATCTGAGGCCCTGATTATCAATGAGTACGCATGTATCCTCTTGCGGTTGTGGACTATCAGCGATGCAAAAGCCTGTTGGCCCGCGTACACCGGCAGCTCAGGTGATATATCAAGGGAAAGGCCGGCAAGATTTATCCACAGCATTAAATATGCAAGGGAAAGGAAAGAGAGCATAAGCGAAAGGATGAGATAGATGAGATTGTTTCCGGTGCTTATGGCAGCAATAATGATCAACAGTGTTGCCACAAGAAACCGTCTGCCTTCACGGGTAAGTTTCATAAATAACGCCCTTCCGAACCTGAAGCCACTTCCGCTTCATCGCAAAAAAGACCTGCTGGACTCAGACCGGAACAGCTATGTTTTCAATAATATCCAGCAAAATCTTCCCTGCATCCGGCATGGATTTTCTCGTCCTGAGGATAAGCCTGTGTCCAAGCACAAGTGGAGCAAGCATCCTGACATCGTCCGGCAGAATATAGTCCCTTCCTTCATACCAGGCTTTGGCCCTTGCAGCCCTGAGCAGAAACTGTGCCCCTCTCGTGCTTGAGCCAAGCCGTATTCGTTCATCCTTCCGGGTGGCGGAAATGATCGCCATCAGATAATCTGCCACGCTCTCTTCAACAGTTACCTTATCAACTGCGGCCTGCATTTTCAGGATGTCCGACTTCAGGACAACAGGCCTGAGCAGCTCAATAAGCTCAAAACCCGACCTGTCCAGTACCGCCTTTTTTTCATTTTCAGGATCAGGATAACCGATCCTGATATGCATCATGAAACGGTCCAACTGGCTCTCGGGCAAAGGAAAAGTACCATGATATTCAATAGGGTTCTGGGTGGCAATGACCATAAATGGCTCAGGGAGGCTGAACGTCTCCCTGTCCATGCTTATTTTCCTCTCATTCATCGCCTCAAGAAGCGCGGACTGGGTCCTGGGGTTGGTCCTGTTGATCTCGTCTGCAAGGACGATATTGGCGAAAACAGGCCCGGGTTTGAATTCGAACTCCCTGCTCTCCGGGTTAAAGATGCTGATCCCTATGATATCCGAAGGCATAAGATCACTCGTAAACTGTATCCTGTGAAAATCACAGTCAACCGCTTTCGCAACAGCATAGGCAAGGGTCGTCTTTCCCACGCCAGGCACGTCCTCAATAAGGAGATTGCCGCGTGCAAGAAGCGTAACAAGCACCATTTTTACAGCCTCAGACTTGCCGCGAATTACCGATTCCACAGCGCCCTGAAGTTGCTTTATTAAAAGATTTTGCATAATATTATTCTATTCTATTTTGTTCATGAATTGCATGGGCATGTAAAATACACAAGCTTGCACCTAAGCTCCGGGCGTATATTTCTTGACACGCGCGCCTTGAGAATTTATCTTAACTCATATGAAAAAACTCTGGGCTGGCAGATTTACGCAGAAAACTTCGGGCATGGTTGAGTCCTTTACCGAATCGATCTCTTTTGACAGAAAACTCTGGAAGCATGATATCGCAGGCAGTATAGCCCACGCAAAGATGCTGTCAAAACAGCGCATCATCACGCAAAAGGAAGCAAACTCAATTATTCGGGGTCTCAGGCAGATTGCAGAAGAGATAGGAAAAGGGGCGTTTGCTTTTTCGCCCGGTCTTGAAGACATTCATATGAATATCGAGTCCGCCCTGACCGACAGGATAGGCCCTCCAGGCAAAAAAGTCCATACCGCGCGTTCCAGAAATGATCAGGTAGCGCTGGACCTCAGACTTTATCTGAAAGATGCGATGCAGGATATCATCTCTCTGCTTCAGCGCCTCCAGAAAACCTTTGTGGAACTTGCAGAAAAGCACCAGGATGCGCTCATGCCCGGCTATACACATCTGCAAAGGGCGCAGCCGGTGCTTCTCGGCCATCACCTGCTTGCTTATGTGGAGATGTTCGGGAGGGACAGAGAACGTTTCCAGGACTGTCTTAAACGCACTGATATATGCCCTCTCGGCTCATGCGCCCTGTCCGGCACATCTCTTCCCACTGACAGGGCTTATACGGCAAAGCTGCTTGGCTTCAATTCAATATCCGGCAACAGCATCGATGCAGTCTCAGACCGTGATTTCGCAGTGGAATTCCTTGCCTGTGCAGCCATAGCCATGATGCACCTTTCACGCCTTGCCGAAGAGCTGATCCTCTGGTCTACCGAGGAGTTCAGTTTTATAGAGATCTCAGACAGGTTCACAACCGGTTCGAGCATTATGCCTCAGAAAAAAAACCCTGATGTAGCGGAATTGATGCGCGGAAAAACAGGCAGGGTATATGGAAACCTTATGGCGCTTCTTACCCTTATGAAAGGGCTGCCACTCGCCTACAACAGGGACATGCAGGAGGACAAACTGCCGGTATTTGATTCTGCTGAGACCCTTACAGCCTGTTATAGAGTCCTCGAAGAGATGATGCGAAACGTCAAATTCAATATTAACAGGCTCAGTTCAACCGCCGGTAAAGGGTACTCGACAGCCACTGACATCGCTGAGTACCTTGTAAGAAAAGGCCTCCCGTTCAGAGAGGCCCATGAGATTACCGGCAGGATTGTTCTTCACTGCATCTCGAAGGACGTTCAGCTGACCGGGCTGTCACTGCCTGAACTTAAGTCTTTCTCGCCGAAAATATCAGAAGATATCATCCATGTCCTTGACCCTGCTGAATCGGTAAAGGCCAGGACATCATTCGGCGGGACCTCTCCTTCAGAGGTTAAAAGGCAGATAAGACATTTCAAAAAGGTCTTGAAATGACAGTCAGGTTATTCAAATACAAACTGCCGGTCTTTATTTTCCTGGCCTGTTTGCAGGTTCTTATCGCCGGCTGCGGAAAAAAGGGAACTCCTACTCTGTCATCCTTCGAGACTCCGGCGCCTCCGACTGCTGTCCGGGCAGTACATAGGGAGGACAGCATAATTTTAAGCTGGACATATCCAGGCTCCAGGGAGAATCTCATTGCGGAATTCGTTGTTGTCAGATCAACCGGCCCAGGGTCCGAAAGGCTTTCCAATCTGACGAAGGACCAGAGAATTTTTATAGATAAATCTGTTACTGCCGGCTCTGAATACGAATACAGGATTTTGTCCCGGAATTTTCGTGGAGCATACAGCGACGCTTCTGCCGTTGTGACCGCTTCAGTTGTCCGGGTCCCCGGACCCCCGAAAAATCTCTCGTACTCGGTTGCCGGCAATTCGCTCACGATCAGATGGGACCCATTGCACGAAGTGGACGGCAGCGTGCTTTATAATGTCTATAAAAGCTCTGAAAAAGGAGACTATGGCCTGACGCCTTTGAACTCTTCTCCGCTTTCCAGTCCGGTCTTTACGGATATCTTCTCTGTAAATGCACCGGTCAGGTACATAGTCAGGGGCCTCAGAGGAAGTGAAATTCGCAATGAAGGCAGGGCATCTGAAGAGCTTATGGTCGATCCTGCTGACCTTGTGCCCCAAAAGCCTGTTGACCTGCAGGCATATGCTGCTTCTGACAGGGTCCTTTTGTCCTGGTCCGCATTTTCTGATGTTTGGGTCATTGGTTTCAATGTCTACAGAAAAACAGGAGAAAGCGGATTTGCCCTGATCGGCAATACCCAGTTGCCTGCATTTACAGACCATGATGTCCCTTCTACAAAGCGGGACTACAGGGTCACGGCAATGGGCCCCAAAAAAGAAGGGCCTGCTGCGGAAATATTGGACGTCATCCACATTCCGCAGAGATAACCTTGCAGCGGCATAAATAAAATTCAGCACCACATGAGAGCCGGCTTTTTTCAATTCAACACGGTCTTTGGAAATAAACAGGAAAACTTCAGGAAAATTCGCGCTGCTATAAGCGCCGACCCACCTGAACTTCTTGTGCTTCCTGAGTTCTTTGCTGTCGGATATCAATTTTTGTCAAAGGAAGAAGTTGCTGAACTGGCTGAGCCTGCGCCTGACGGTGAAACAACAGAATTTCTTGTCGGACTTTCTAAAGAGAGGAATATCCATATAGTCGCAGGTCTTGCGGAAAGAGACAAAGACGCCTTTTATAATTCTGCTGTTCTTACAGGCCCCGAAGGTTTCATCGGACTGTACAGGAAGACCCACCTTTTCTTTGAAGAGAATCTCTTTTTTACTCCAGGCAATACCGGGTTCAGGGTATGGGAAACGAAAATCGGCAGGATCGGCATCATGATATGCTTTGACTGGTTATTCCCTGAGTCTGCCAGAACACTCGCTCTCAAAGGGGCCGAGGTGATTGCCCATCCCTCAAATCTCGTGCTCCCCTACTGCCCGAATGCCATGCCAATAAGATGCCTTGAAAACAGGGTCTATGCGATCACAGCAAACCGTATTGGCATAGAGCAGAGAAAAGAGGACGCTGCGCTCACCTTCATCGGCCAGAGTCAGATAACTTCACCAAAAGCTGAAATTCTGGTAAGGGCAGGAGTTGAAGAGGAGGTTCTGCATGCTGCAGACATCGACCTTCAGCTCGCAAGGGACAAAAGATTAAACAAGTACAACGACCTGTTCAAAGCCAGGAGGCCTGAATTTTATAACGGTTGGATTTGACGGACTCGTCAGATTTTGTTCTCCAGTCCTTTTATCACTTCCCAAACAGCCTCTGACAAGGCAGCGCTCAATCCCTTTGCAAGACCAAGATCATCAGCAGAATCAAGTTGTATATTCTTCTGAGCAGTAACACGTTGAAGCTCCCTGCCTTCGGAGGAGGAAAGGACAGCGTCAAACAACAGTTCTCCGGATTTAACATCCACCCTTTCGAATTTCTTCAGGTAAATGGTAAGCATGACGGAGCCATCCAAAGGCAGGTTTGATGTCCTCACTTCCTGGAAGGTGGCGGACAGCGAGTCCCTGAAGGTTTCTTTCACCATTTCAGAAGGAGGGGCATCCCATTTTGCATATCGGGAAATCTCAAGCTGATACTGAGAAAGCCTGTGAGCTATGTAGGGCTGTGCAAGGTACCTGGGCGCCTGCACCCTTAGTGTTATAAGGACCTGTTTTTTTGCATCAGTCGCCTTTTTTCCGGCAGGCACACTGAGGCTGTAGATCTTTGTCTGCGGCATGCTGCATGAGACAAACAAAATACCAACAAGAAAAACCATCAGTCCCCGAAATATGTTATTCACTTAATTGCCCTCCTTATAGATAACGCTCCAGGGCTTGCTCTTAATCTCATGGATCAGGTCCTGAAGCTCGTCCGTAGTCCCGGTCATCGTAGTGAGCAGGGCGTCAAGGTTTTGCGACTGAAGGTCAACCGCGCGGCCTACTGATTTTGATGATTTCTCGATGCTTGCGATCATGGAGCCGGCCTTGTCAAGGTCTTCTCTGGCCTTCTTCAAAACGTCACTGAACTGGGTCTTATTGTTGCCGACAAGATCTTCAAGCTCATCGAGCACCTTCGAAAACTTGTCCGTGGTGTTCCTTATGTCGGATGTCAGCTTATCCACATTGGATGAGGCAGAGACAATTGCCTTATTGGTATTGCCTAAAAGCGCGCCTACCTGTCTGATGTTTGCCGGGTTGAATACCTTGTCAATATCCTTTATAAGACCATCAAGAGATTCCGAAAGAACACCGACCTTGGCAAGAATAATCCCGAAGTCCACTGTCTCCTGCGCAGGGATCACATCACCGGGCTTGATCAGTTCATTGACCGTATCGTTGACCGAAAGGAGCAGATAGATGTCCCCCACAAACCCTACCTGAGTTACAGATGCCCTCGTCCCCTTATAGATCAACTTGCCCTTCTTGACGCCGATCTCTATCACAACGGATTCACCCGGGAGCTGCGGCTCTCTGATGCTCAATACCCGGCCTATCCTTACTCCACCGAGTTTGACCTGCGCGCCTGCCTCAAGGCCGGCTGCATTTTTCACTTTTATCAGGTAGGTATCGAACTTTTCGAAAAACTGCCCGCCGCCGATGAGTATCACCAGCATGGTAAGCAGAATCATTGCTATTCCGATAATCAGCCCTGCCTTAATCTCTTCTCTCAATGCCTTTCCTCCTGTGCGCCGTCAATCCCCTGCAATGACCTTGAAATAGTCATCAGGCGAATATAATTCCTGTTCGGGCCTTCTTTCAAGAAACATCCTGACCCTGGGATGATCAGAAGCCTTCAGCTCATCAATTGTCCCTGAGAATATTATCTGCCCCTTG
>JAGVHR010000033.1 GCA_020056455.1 Thermodesulfovibrionales bacterium | reverse complement strand
TATATCGACTGTAGTCCTGTCTTTTTTCATCTGGACGTTCGGTGGGGTGTTCGACATCGCATATGCGGTGAAGGATATCGCAATAGAGCAGAAGAGCAAAAGTGCGTCAGCAAAGACAAAGGCACAAAACCCATCAACTATCAACCATGAGCAATCAGATATCAAGCCTGAAGATAAATTCCAGAAGACCATTGAAGACATAGAAACCCTCATAGAGGGAGCGCAGAAGGCTGGAAGTGCGGAAGAGCAGAGGTCTAACAAAGGAAACATAAGAAATAAAAAAGCTGTAATTGAAACACTTGATGTTGAGATAAAAAAACAGCTCAAAGACACGGAACAAAAGATAAAAGACCTGCCGGAGGTAATCAAACAAAGGCACAGGGATTTTGTAAAGCACTACGACAACAATCTCAGGGAATTGAAGGCGAACCTTGATGAGATAGATAAGGCAAAGACAGCCACAGAGAAGGAACAGGCTCATCGGAAGGCAAAGGACTTTCTGGAAAAAACAAGACCCCCGAAGAAGCATAGACCCTTAGACCCGAACAAACTGCCGCACAGAGTGCCTGAAGTCAAAGAATACGAAGTGCTCGAAAAACAGCTTAAGCAGAAGCCCACACTGAGAGAAGCATGGCAACAAGCAGGTAAGCCGGTACAGGTAGCTGCAATAGGATCATTGGCAGGTCTGCTGACAGCAAGCGCTACATCAGGCACGACAAGACAAACCCCGCCTACGGCATCTGATCTTGCAGAGACCGTGGAAGCGCAACTCACCACTGAAATAAGCGCAAAGGCACTGGAACTTGAAAACAACCCTGTAAAGATATATGAATGGGTAAGGAACTCCATAGATTACGAGCCCTATCATGGTTCGTTAAAAGGCGCACAGCAGACCCTCGCCGAACTGGCCGGCAATGACATGGACCAAAGCAGTCTGCTCATAGCCCTTCTCCGGGCTGCCAACATTCCTGCAAGATATGTCTCCGGAACCATTGAGCTGCCCATAGAGCGGCTTATGAACTGGATAGGCGGCATAAAAGACCCGATGACCGCAGCCAGGATATTAGCGACAAACGGCATTCCCGGAACCCTTTTAACCGAAGGCGGACAGATCAAATACGCCCAATTCGAGCATGCATGGGTGGAAGCCTATGTAGATATGTTCCCATCCATGGGTGCAATACAGAGACAGGCAAGCTACTGGACACCACTGGACCCAAGCCTGAAAGAGACCGAATCCTCGGATTCCATAAACATCTCAAAGACGATTCCCTTTGACGAGGCAACCTATCTCAACAGCGGCGATGACATGCCGCCTGTCCTCTCCTACATATACAAACTGAAAGACTATTACAACACAAACTACGACTACAACTTCATGAAGATATTCCATGTCTCGGTCAAGAAGAGACAGGAATTCGGCATACTCATGGGAACCTTACCCTATGAGGTCATAACTGAGCAGAGATACTCAGAACTGCCTGATATCAAAAGACACAAGATCAGTTTGAGTCTCTCCTCTTCGGGTATATATGACACGGGAGAAACGTTCAGTGTGTCAAAACCACTTCCTGAGATAGCAGGGAAGAAGGTGACTATTTCGTATGCCGCTGCAACGTCAAGTGATCAGGCAGTAATAACCAGATACGGCGGCTTATTGAATACACCTGCGTATCTGGTCAATGTAAAGCCGGAAGTTAAACTTGATGATGCCGTAATATTGACCGGCCCTGTTATGGGCCTGGGGGCTTCCCTCTCCGCGACAACTACATTGATTAGTCCTAATATGAGTACGTATATAAAGACAACAGATTTGAGCCATGGGATAAGCTATGCCGTAGGAATTTCGGCATTAACCTATCCCGGCACACAACTTATAAGCCAGATCGACAGAATGAGAGTTATTGAGGGCAGCCTCCATGATTCAATCAATGCGATGGACGCAAGGGCGGGCGAACTGCTTCAAAATATCGCAGTAGAATACTTCGGGCAGTTGAATAATACATCAAGGTCGATAGAAGGCATCATGCACGTTCAAAACACAAAGATGCCGTCTATTGCCTTTGTTTCAGCTGATGCTCACTATGGGTATCTCTATAATATCCCGGTGACTCCTCCGATAATGGATGGCCTTGGAATAGACGCTATACGAGTGGCAAGTTCTCCGATGCCTATAGATGGCGACCTGAATCAAAGAAGAGAGTTCGTAAAGCATCGGGGTCTTACATCATCGTATCTGGAGCACAAGATACTTGAGAACCTTTTGGCCATAGAATCGATATCAGCGGTGAAGGCATTGCAGATAGCAGCGAAGAATGGGATACCGCTCTATACGGCAAACAAGACCAATATCGACAGCATCCTGCCAATACTGACTATATCCGCAAGAGACAAAACGGATATCCAAAACGCAGTGAATGGGGGGAAAGAGGTAACGGTTTCTCGTGACAACATAACCCTTGGAGACTGGACAGGTGTGGGGTACATTGCAAGAGACCCTAACACAGGGGCCGGGGTGTATATGATCTCGAATGATTTGGGAGGTGGGGGAACGGTTAAGGCGAGTAATCCGAAGTTTGATAGACTGGTAAAAATTGCATGGTTTATTACAGGGCAGATTGACAATAAAGACAACAAATATTTGTGGATGGGGCTGCAAGATATTACTGTTTTGGCGGCTGCATTGCCAATTTGGCAGCGCTATGGATATATACCCGCCGTTGTATTGGATGCTGGCAAGGAATGGATTAAACTTGCGGCGAATTATGATCAGACATGGATTTTTTACTACGCAGGTCATGGCTGGTATATTGAAGACCCAGCTAACCCTCCGGCCTACGATTTTCTCTCTCCAGCAGGGGGCTCAGTAAGACCAAATGATATCGACTCTAAAGCCAAAATAGTATTTCTTAATAGCTGCGGGAGTATGCACTATGCGAGCTTCGAGAGCTCTTTTCACATTGACGGGACATATACGATAGGCACTGATGAGATTAGTCGTTCAGAAGCCATAATAGGTTTTGCCGCCACAAGTTGGCTTTTTTTTGCTGAGGAGTTTGCCTTCGAATTTTGGCTATTGATGGGCACTGGCTTATCGGTGCAGGAGGCCAGAGCTGCTCTATATGCGCGCGCTATCCTTTTCCCGGATATTTCCACCCGCTATCATCTGCCACAATTAAGGGTAGAATCTTACGGGTCTGCAACCCTTGTGCCTTGATGAAGCGAAAATGAATACAGGAAAATATAAAGGGAAATTAATCATTGGTCTTGCCGTTATATCGCTAATTGGTGTTACATCATGCATTCTCACTTATAAAGCTGTTCGAGTTGACAGAGTTGTTAGCTCGTTTTGCGCTGGCTTTGGAATTGATTGCAATCAATTTGAACGATCATATTCATTAATATATCCAGATCAGACTTACGGTGTAATCAGTACTACACTACGTACCTCTCAACGTGGTGATATTCTCATGACATTTGAGAAACCAAATGAATTCGGTCAAAAGTTTCCGGAGATTTATTTTGTTTTAAAGCCACTGTCAGAAGAGATAAAGGTTTATTCCAATAGAGATATATATTTAGAGATCAGAAAGAAGTATGGCTATAAAGCTTGGAACTCGAATGATGTAAACTGGCCGCCACTCATGCCCGAAAGTGAGGCTAACAAAATTGTGAACTCTATTGCAGCAAAACTGAGGCTGCCCGCTGACTTGATTTTGCAGCCATTAAAGAAAGATGAAAAAAAGGGTATCTGGACGGCTATTTGGTGGCGGGAGCTAAATGGATATAGCTATGAAAATGATAGAGTATCAGTAAGCATCATGGGAGCAACTGGGGAGTTTATTGAATATCTCAAGACCTATGAGGGATCAGTATGCCCAACCGTAGTAAATATATCTGAGGAAGAGGCATTGAAAAGAGGGTGGGATAGATTAGTAAAGACGCTTCCAGGTAAGTTGCGACCTCAAGCAAGTGAACTGTTTGCCGCTAAGGCAGCACTGCGCATTGTTCAATCCAATATGCTTGGCCGAGTACCTCTTCCCATAAAAAGTAAAAACTCAAGGCTTGCATGGATAGTTAATTTTTACTTTACCGGCGGAATTGAAGTGATCGAATCAGAACACCCAACAGAGGCTGAATGGGAGGCAAGCGGCATGGCTCTTGATGAAAGAGTAAGAAAATGGCATGAAATGGGTAAGCCGCTGAGATCTTACGAAGTTCGATATGATGCTGACACTGGCGGTATCCTCGGAACTTCTTTTGTGCTGCCGTCGTTTCTGTGGAAGTTAGCGAAATGATCAAGACGACATTATAAATAGAGGATGGAGGGATACGGTGCATAGATATAAAATATTCGGACTCATACTTGTCATATTCATGGGACTGTTTTCAAGTGCTTATTCTCAGGGTGTTCAGATAGACAGTGGGCTTTCCTGGCTGAACAGCAGTCAGAATCCGACAGGCAACTGGGGGAACATAGGCACCTCGTCGACGACCGAATATTTTTCAACCTCAGCCGTGCTTCGGACCTTAAAGGTATTGAGGCAGGACAATACCCTGCAATACCAAAATGGCCTCCAATGGTTAGAGTTGCAACCTGTTGATCATACGGCATATCTGGCGTTGAGAATGTCTGCCTTATCAGCCACAGGGATAGACCTGACAGCCGACATCAGCCTATTGCTTTCCTATAAGAATTCTGATGGCGGCTGGGGCGGTTACATGAATTACAGAAGCTCGAACTTTCACACCACTCTTGCCCTTCAAGCCCTCAAAGCCGTGAGCTATTCTGATCAAACCGTTATCAATAATGCGCTCTCATATCTTTTAAGCAATCAGAATACAGACAGCGGATTCGGTTTCTATTCTGGTGATGACAGCAACATCTACATGACCGCCTTAGTTTCCTCAACCCTTCAGCAGTTCCCGCAGACAACTATAACGGCAACGGCTATCAACAAGGCAACGTCTTTTCTTCTCGCACATCAGAACACATCCGGTGGATTTAGCCCTTCTACAGGTTCAGGATCAACAGTGTATGAAACATCTCTTGCCTACATGGCGCTCGTAGGCGTTACGACTGATGCCACAGTCCTGGGCAACGCGATCAACTACCTCACCTCCACCCAACTTTCTGATGGCTCATGGGACGACGACCCATATTCAACAGCTCTGGCCTTACGTGCGCTTTATACGGCTGAGACCAGACCCACACCTCCTCTGTCTCCGACAACAGGCACAATCAAGGGCACGGTAACAGATGCAGCAGGCAATCAACCGCTTGAAGGAGTGACAATAACCGTCACAGGCTCATTCAGCGGCAGTGCGGCGACCGACGCAGCAGGAAACTATACGGTTAGCGATGTACTACCCGGCAGCGCGACCATCACAGCGTCAAAGGCAGGCTATGACATATCTTCAGGGACCGTGATCGTTGCTGCCGGCAGCGTCTCATACTTCAGCCCAAAACTGACCGCAAACCAGCCGGCAACAGGCACAATCAAAGGGGCAGTCACTGACGCAGCCAATGGACAGCCGATATCCGGCGCTGAAATCACAGTGACCGGAGCATTCAACATAAACACTGTAACCGGAGTTGACGGGAGCTTTGTGATAACCGGCGTTACGCCGGGTATCGTGACCATAACCGCAGCAATGACAGGGTATTATGCTGTGTCAGGAACAGGCGCGATTGCAGCAGGAGGGACTGTATTTTTTAATGTCGGGCTGAGCACATTGCCTCCAACAGCCTCCACCGGCGTTCTCACGGGCAAGGTACTTGACAGCGCCACAAACAATCCGATTCCAGGAGCAGTGATTACCCTTTCCGGCGGCCCTGCTTCAAACGCGGACCAGCAGGGCGGATTCCTCATCCAGGACATTGCGCCTGCCATATATCAGGTGACAATTTCAGCAACAGGCTACACAAGCCAGAGCAGCTCGATAATGATAATAGCCGGAGTTACCTCTGATGTGGGGACGCTCTACCTGTCGCCGGTATTGCAAAGCACAACAGTAACCGGAAGAATAACTGATTCAGCAACAGGCAGCGCTGTTTCAGGCGCTGATGTCGTTATTCGATGGGCAAACCTCGCCACAAAGACAGACGCCTCAGGAGCATATACGATCACAGGCATAACCTTGCCTGAATTCACAATAAAAGCCTCAGCAACGGGCTATAACAGCCAAAGCTCAGACTTTAAAACAACAGCTTTTGGGACATATACGGCTGATTTCAGCCTTAACCAGAGCCTGAGCAACCTTACAATAAGGTCCATGACAACCGACAAACAGGTCTATTCCGGCAACGACGACGTATTCATCACAGCGGAAATAGAAAATACAGGAGACACTGCCGTTGATATGGTTGTCGTGGCCCATATGGAAAATGCCGCAGGACAAGTCGCGGCAATAGCGCTGCCTGAGGAATGGGACCCAAAACAACCGCAGACTATTGCGCCCTTTTCCACAGTTCAGGCCAGCATCAAATGGAACACTGCTCAATCTCCGCCCGGAGATTATTCGATAGTCTTCAAGGTCACTGACTACCACACCATGGAAGACGGCTTTATCCCGGGAGATGTGCTTACTGAGAAGGCGTCTCTTGTCACCATAGTGCCCCTTGTCTCTGTCACGGACAGCGCAGTCCGTTTCACGCCTTCTTTTACATACGTAAACGCCTCTGAGACCGTGTCCGCGAACCTTTCGTTTATAAACCGCTCAAACGTCCCTGCGGAGCTTATGATCCAACATCAGGTGACAACCCCTTCAGGCGCTGTTATCAGCAGCGGGTCTGTTCCTTTGTTTCTCACTGTTGATATGGTCTCCACACATCTCACACTTTCGACCTTCAGCCATGACTTTACCGAAACCGGGCAGTACCCTGTAAACGTAATTGTCTACAAAGACGGAGAGATCCTTCAGGAAGTCAACGCGAACTTTGTAGTGCTCTCAAACATCCGCATAGACCTCGACAGGTCTGTAACCCCTGAAATCCTGTTACCTGAGGGCTCCGGGAAGGTCAAGGTCACCATTGCACTGGAAGGTGTGGAAGAGGGCGTCCCTGCGCTGCCGATAGACTCTGATGTAATACAGACGCTGCCTGATTACGAGGCTGAGGTGCTTGCCTCGGGTCTTGACGTGCCGATTGCTCTCAAGGCCAACGCCATTGGGGAACTCTTTGTGGCGGAAGGTGCAAGAGACAGAGTGCTGAAGATAGCTCTCGACGGCAACGTGACAATATTTGCGCAGAGCGGGCCGGGGACAGCGCTGGATTTTAACAGCCATTATATGCCGCCTCATCCGACAAAGATGGACTTCGCTCCAAATGGCGACCTCTATGTAGGCGCTGTCGGCGGATATAATAACCCTTACAATCCTTATGGCGACGTCCTTGATGCGCTCTATGCAATTTCCCCTGCCGGCAAGGTAACATTGGTTACCCGTGGGGCTGGTTTTAACGACATAGGCGGGCTTGCCTTT
Organism: Thermodesulfovibrionales bacterium; assembly: GCA_020056455.1. GTDB lineage: Bacteria > Nitrospirota > Thermodesulfovibrionia > Thermodesulfovibrionales > UBA6898 > UBA6898. The sequence goes on along the minus strand of JAGVHR010000033.1, from coordinate 5,658 downwards.
GGGCCTGACGGGTATCTCTATTTCGGTGACACCTGGGTTGCCCGCGACATTCTGAAGTTCAATATCGCCAGGAAGACCTCAACCAGGTTCGCTACTTCAGTTTATTATCCATGTGACATTGCCTTCGGCAAGGACGGCAACCTCTATGCGAGCATGAGTACTTACCCGACAGAGAAGCTGAGCATCTACCGGTACGAGCCTGACAAAACCGAGCCTGACAAAACCAGGACGCTTTTCAATAATTCCATCGGCTTTCCGGCGGCGATAGCCTGGGGACCTGATGGTCGTCTCTATACTGCGGACATGACGACAGACGCCATCTATACGATAGACCCTGCGACAAATGAGGTCAGCGCCTTTGCTGTAGGCCTGGACAACCCCTATGATCTTGAGTTCGACTCCCAGGGGAACCTCTATGTGATAGACCTGTGTCCCGGAAACTGGCAGGTCCAGCCGAGCGCTTCACCTCCATGTTACGGCAGGATCATAAAGATAAGCGAGAAGGCAGGCAGGAATTTTGGCGATGTGAAACTCATAGAAAAGATTCCCTCAACTGATACGGAGTTCATCCTTTCCTCTGCAACAAAAACCCCGTACAGCGTTACGAACACGGGCGACGAAACGCTGGTGGAATGGAGATACGACAGGATCAGGATAGGACAGTCCGAGACGATCTCGTTTGATCTGGACCTCTCAAATCTCATACCCGGTGAAGACCGGCTCATAGACCATGCACTGGAGCTTTCATACAGGGACTTCAATGATCAGGAGATAAGGGTGGCGCTGCCGGCGCTTTCTGTGCACGTGCTGGCCTCCTTTTTCGATAGCAGCCTTTCAACAGACAAGGCCTCATACCCGGCAAATGAAAATGTAATGATGAGTGTTAATATTGTGAACCTGAGCGGGTATTCAAAAACCATAGATGCCAGGGTGCTGATAGAGGACAATAATGGCGCACTTGTAACAAAGGCTGGGATATTGCCTGTCATCAATCTTGCCGCCGGGGAAGCCAGGCAGTTGAATAATATTACGTTCAACACCGGATCAACCCTTGCAGGAGATTACAGGGCGCACCTCATTATTTATGAAAACCAGATACAGGCTGGAGAGGCTTCTGCGAATTTTACGATCATCCCTGATAAGTCTCTTGCTTCTACAATAACGACTGACAGGATTTCATATACATCAAACCAGCCGGTCACACTGGCTTCCACCATCACGAGCCTGAGCCCAAATTACATCTTTGAAAACCTCACTGCGACAATAGCCATAAGCTATCAGCAGGCAGTCCTCAGCGCTGAGACAAAGACAATCCCGGTCCTCTTCGCAGGCCAGCCGTCTGAGCTGACAACCTACTGGAACACCTCAACAAATCCGCCGGGCGTATACACAGTTGCCGTCGAAGTAAAAGACGCCAATGGGTCTATCCTTTCAGTTGGGACAAACACCTTCGACATAAGCAGCAGCGCGTCACCGTCAAAGGCCCTGAAAGGACAGATAGCTGTCGATAAACAAGTCATTTTGCAGGGCGATGCATTAAACATCACTTATGCACTGACCAATGTCGGAAATGAGAACCTCTCGGATATAGGGGTTGCCGTACTGACCGTGCACGCAGTCCAACAGACTGTATATGACTCGATGCCCGACCAGACTTCACTTGTGATGGGGCAGACGTATACCGCCTTGAAACAGCTCAATACGCAAACCTACAGCGCCATGGACTACCTTGTCATCCTGAGGGCATCCATATCAGGCGTGGAAGAAACATTGGCAGGCACATTCTTCAGGGTCGAGGGTGCGCCTTCCGTCCCCTCCCTGAATTTTCCAAAACACGGCGAGGATGTGGAAACCCTGACCCCAGGCTTGATTGTCAATAATTCAGCTGATCCCAATGACGACAGACTGACCTATGAGTTTGAGCTTTATTCCGACAGCGGTCTTTCCAATCCTGTTGTCTCGTCGGGCCTGACAGCAGAAGGCGACGGCATAACAGCATGGCAGCTGCCGCAGCTTGGTGAAAACTCGATATACTACTGGCGGGCAAGGGCCTTTGACGGTATTCTGTACAGCGAATGGATGACACCGGCTGGTTTCAGGGTGAATGTTGCCAATGATCCGCCGACAGCTCCTGCTCTTTCAAGCCCTGCGGACAATTCCTATGTCGGATCATATACCCCTGTGCTTACAGTCAGAAACGCCTCTGACCCGGACAGCGCAGGCCTTACCTATAACTTTGATCTTGCCCTGGATACGGCCTTTTCGCACATAGCAGCATCCATAACCGGGGTATTCGAAGAAACCGGTACCACCTCATGGCAGGTCCCGGTGAATCTTGATGAAAATACCCGTTACTACTGGCGTGCTCAGGCAGACGACTGGCTCACTACAGGGCCATGGATGAATACTGCCTCGTTTTTTGTCAATACCACTAACGAGGCTCCGTCAGCTCCTGTGATTATCGCGCCTTTAAACAACATGGAGATAACTTCTCAGTATGCGGACATCACGGCTGCAAACAGCTTTGATCCTGATTCTTTTGAACTGACCTATATCTTTGAAACCGATACGGCGCACACTTTCGATTCTCCTGATCTGAACAGGTCAGGCAATACTCAGGAAGGTCCGGAGACAACTTCCTGGCTTGTCAGCGGACTTAAGGACAACACCTACTACCATGTCCGGGCCAAGGCGTCAGACGGGCTTGCCGAAAGCCCGTGGTCTGAGGTCACAGGCTTTTTCGTTAACACGGCAAATGACGCTCCAACAATGCCCGTACTCGCAAACCCTTCAAATGGAGGGGCTGTCAATGTGCTTAATCCGCAGCTTTCCGTACATAATTCATCAGACCTTGATGGCGATATCCTGACCTACGAGTTTGAAATCCATGATAATGCGGCAATGACAAGTCTTGTGGCCGGTGCGTCGTGGGTGCAGGAGACCACTGAGGTTACCGCATGGACAATGCCGGTTAACCTTGTGGAAAACAGGACTTACTACTGGCGGGCAAGGGCCTTTGACGGAGCTCTCTATAGCGGATGGATGCAGCCTGCGTCCTTTATGGTCAATACGGCAAACGACGCGCCCGGCGCTCCGCTTCTTTATGCGCCTGCAGAAGGCAGCAGCATAGCCGCTCTTTATCCGACGCTTTCCGTCCATAACGCATCCGATCCTGACAGCGACGCCCTGACCTATGATTTCGAAATATACTCCGGCAGCATACTGATCAGCTCGATAGTGGAAATACCGCAGGGCTACTCCGGCCTTACAGCAATAACATTGGAGACACCTCTATCAGATAACACTGCCTACAACTGGAGGGCAAGGGCGTATGACGGGGACCGCTTCGGGCCGTGGATGGATACTGCAAAATTCTCTGTGCATATGCCGATAACGAATATTACCGCGACAATTGATTTCGACCCCAATACGCTCAACAAAATAAGCAGCGGAAAATGGGTGGTTGTCTATATCGAACTTCCCGCCGGATACAATGTTGCTGATATTGATTTGGCTTCAATTCGCCTCGAAGGGACCATTCCGGCAGAATCCCGGCCTTACAGCCTCGGTGATTATGACAGGGACGCAATACCGGACCTCATGGTGAAGTTTGACCGCGCGAGCATAATTGATTTGCTTCCTGACGGCCAAAAGATACCTGTTCACATAAGAGGTAATGTCGGTACGACTACGTTTGAAGGAGTGGATGTGATAAGAGTTATTCACTGACGGCTTTATAAAAAGTCCGTATGCTGCGTTGCGCTGCAAAACTCCCTTCGACTCGCTCAGGGCAGGCTCTTCGACTGTCATGGTGAGCCTGTCGAACCATGCGCGCCTTGCCTCCGAAGCTTTTTACAAACCCGTCTCATTTTCGACTTTTTACGAGTTCGTCACTTTTGAAAGAAGCAGTTTTGTTGATATTTTAGTGGAAAGTTACAGCGCCAGACAGGCCTTTGGATTGAGGTCGAGGCCGGCCAACTCTTTTTTCAGGAAACGGTGGTAGCCTGCAGCAGCGATCATGGCAGCATTGTCAGTGCAGAGCGCTACAGACGGGATGAAAACCTCAACCTGCCTTTTCTTTCCCATCTCAAACATTTGCTGTCTGAGGAGGCTGTTGGCGGAAACACCGCCTGAAAGTGAAACCCTGTTTGTCCCGGTTTTATGGGCCGCCCATTCAGCCTTTCTTACAAGCACGTCAACAACAGCTGCCTGAAATGAAGCAGAGATGTCAGCTAAAAACGAATGCGCTGTGACAGGCTGGTCTGAAGGCAATCTCCTGATAAAATTCAGGACCGCGGTTTTTATGCCGCTGAAGCTGAAATCGAGGGTATCCGGCAGATAGGCGCGTGGAAAATTTATTGCCTTTGGATTTCCTTCTTTTGCGAGCCGGTCTATGGCAGGCCCCCCTGGATAACCCAGGCCAAGGAGTTTTGAGACCTTATCGAATGCCTCACCAGCCGCATCATCCCTGGTCCTTCCGAGCATGGTGTATTTGCCGTAGTCCTCCGCAGTATAGAGGCTCGTGTGTCCCCCTGAAACAATAAGGGAGATAAAGGGGAACTCAGGCGATTGCTCCTCAAGAAACGGTGACAGGAGATGGCCCTCAAGGTGGTTTACTGAAACGAGAGGAATATGCCTGCTGTAGCAGACAGCCTTGGCGAACGAACAACCGACAAGGAGAGAGCCGATAAGACCGGGACCGCTGCATACAGCCACTGCAGAGATGTCGGACAGGGTGATGCCTGCCTTTTTGAGCGCCTCTTCGACAACAGCTGCAATCATTTCAATATGACTGCGCGATGCGAGTTCAGGGACAATGCCGCCGTATTTGGTGTGTATGCCTGACTGGCCGGAAACAATGTTCGAGATGATCTGTCTGCCGTCCTTTACAACAGCGGCTGATGTATCGTCGCAAGAGGTGTCAATGCCTAATATGAACATTATCCTGCCTGTTTCTGAAGAGACGGGAGCCTCGCCCTGATTTTCTGTTTGAGGACCGGATCAGAGCTAAGGTTTAGAAAGAGCAGAAAATGATTTTCAGCTTCCAGGAGATTGCCTGTTGCTTCAAGCAGCAGGCCCATGTTCAGATGGGCCTCTGCATAAGAAGGGCGCAGGGTGATTGCCTTACCGTACAGTTCTATCGCTCTCTTTAAGTTGCCTGTAAGCTCAGATACAACTGCAAGGTTGTTCAGGGCTTCAGGATAGTCCGGCTTCAGGGATATGGCTTTTTCATAGGCTGCTGCTGCCTCCCCATATCTTCTCTGAAGCTTAAGCGCCATGCCGAGGTTGTTATAAAGCTCAGGGCTGTTTTGCTCAAGGGCAATGGCCTGATTAAGCAGGGCCTCTGCGCTGCCATAGCGCCCTTGTTTGATTTCGATTACAGCTGTATTGTTCAGGGCCCCGGCTTTTGCGCCTGAGGCCTCCGAATGCGCTGTATCAGGAGGCAATTGTATTGGCAGAGGCGCTCTTGCACTGGTAAGGCCCTCAGGAAGCAGGTCCTTTATGGAGGGTTTTGCATACATAAGGTAAAACACACAAACAAGGATGGTTGCAGCGCAGACAGCAATGATGTAGGCGCGGCCGTCTCTTTCTGCTCCCCTGTCCCTGAAGATCTTATGTCCGGACCGGAGCGCCTGGGCCTCTGATGAACGGAGCGCC
>JAGVHR010000109.1 GCA_020056455.1 Thermodesulfovibrionales bacterium | reverse complement strand
GTTTTACGAAGAAGATCGTACGGGACGCGCTGGCGCAGTACATCCCTGAAGCGGTCGCCTACCGGAAGACCAAGATAGGGTTCAACAGCCCTGTGGTAGACTGGATGAAAAACCAGATGAAGGACTATCTCCTCGATATTCTACATTCACGACAGTTTGAAGAATGTACCCTGATAGATCCGGCAAGGGTCAAAAAACAGATAGAGAAAGTGATGAGCGATGCCGCGGCTACTTATATAGAGGGTGAAAAGGCCTGGACGGATTTTGTTCCATATCTCTGGGAGAAATCCGTCATTAAGCGGAATTATTCATGGAATTAGCCCCCATAGCCTTGTTTGTCTACAACAGGCCAGACCACACAAAACAGACGGTTGAATCCTTGCAAAAGAATGCGCTGTCAAAAGAAAGCGAGCTTTTTATTTTCTCTGATGGGCCGAAAAATGATGCGGCAAAAAAACAGGTTATGGAAGTTAGAGATTATATTAAGACCATCAGCGGTTTTAAACGGGTAAACATTATTGAAAAGGAAAAGAACTCAGGTCTGGCAAATTCCATTATTGCGGGGGTTACAGAACTATGTGAAAGATTCGGAAGTGTCATCGTGTTGGAGGATGACCTCATCGTGTCACCGCACTTTCTTGAATATATGAACGCAGCTCTCGAGCGTTATGAGAAGAATGAACGCGTCATGCAGATATCCGGATTCATGTTCCCGGTCGAACTGAAGGCTTTAACTGATGCTGTTTTTTTGCCTTTCACATCCTCATGGGGATGGGCGACGTGGCAGCGGGCTTGGCAACAGTTTGATCCCGAAATGAAGGGTTATGATAATTTGCACGCGAATCCAGCGCTCAGACGAAGGTTTGACCTTGATGGGTCATATCCCTATTATAAAATGCTGGAAGCTCAGAGGAGAGGCAGGATTGATTCCTGGGCGATTCGCTGGTATCTTAGCGTGTTCATAGCAGGAGGTTTGGTGCTGCACCCAGCTCGGTCTCTCGTTTGTAACGGCGGCTTTGACAACAGCGGTATTCATTGTTGCTCTTCGAATATGCCTTTTATTACTCCTCTTTGCGACATCAGGGTCATAAAGTTTCCAGTTCGGCCTGAGCTGGCCCGCCGGGAATATGAAATCTGTAAATCTTTTTTGAACAGCTTAAACCTGACGCTTGTCGGCAGAATGAAGGAATTGTTTAATGAGTTTGTTAAGATATCTATATAATACAATAGCCCGTACAATATTCGTTTTGAAGGGCACGAAACCCTGGGCATGGGGATATCATCCATATAAAGAAAACGCTATAGACTGCGTCCTGAAGCACGGAGAATTTAATTCAGATTCGCTGCTGCCGGGATACGGCTTTAGAATTGATGAGAGAATAATAGAGTATCCATGGCTTTTGTCGCTGCTGCCTTCGGGTTCGGGAAAGCTTCTTGATGCGGGGTCTGTACTCAATAATGAACTAATTATTTCTCATCCGCTAATAGCGGATAAAAAGCTATTTGTCTCGACTCTTGCGCCTGAGACTGTCTGTTTCTGGGAAAAGGGCGTCAGCTATGTTTATGAGGATTTAAGGGAGACCTGTTACCGCGACAATTTTTTCGACTGGATTATCTGTTTGTCTACACTGGAACATATAGGTTTTGATAATTCGTTTTTATATACCCAGGATAAATCCAGAAAAGAGAAGGACATAAATGCGTATCAAACGGCGCTGAAGGAATTTCACAGGATTCTGAAACCCGGCGGGATGTTATATTTGAGTTTCCCGTTTGGTAAATACCTTGACCACGGCTGGTTTCAGGTGTTTGACGCTTCAATGGTAGATAATGTTATTGATGTTTTTTCCCCCTCTGCTGTAAAAGAAGATCACTTTAGGTACGAGCCCGACGGCTGGCATGTATCAACGAGAGAAAAATCAAAAGACGCAACCTGTTTTGACATAAACGTAAAAAAAATATACGATGCGGACTATGCCGCTTTTTCACGTGCTGTGGTCTGTCTGGAAATGATTAAATGATCAGATTGATACGGCATCTGCTAAAGGCTCGACACTGTATAATCGGGCCAAAATCCTTCATATACGAGACAGGAAAAATTGTAAATCAATCAGGCAGGACGGATGCGATAAAAATAGGTGCATATACTCACATAAGGGGCGAACTATTGACTTTTCGACATGGGGGCAAATTAACAGTTGGAGACTATTGTTATATAGGGGAACAAAGCAGAATTTGGTCAGCCCTGAGCATAAACATGGGAGACAGAGTGATGATTGCTCATAACGTAAATATATTTGATAATCTCACGCACTCAATTAACCCCAAGGCAAGACATGAGCAATTCAAAAGAATAATTACCGATGGTCACCCAAGGCAAATAGATTTAGCAGAAAGTGCTGTAAATATTTCAAATGATGTGTGGATTGGCTGCATGTCAGTTATTCTCAAAGGTGTCACCATCGGCGAAGGGGCCATAATAGGAGCGGGCAGTGTTGTCACAAAAGACGTTCCCCCGTGGACCATTGTTGCAGGAAACCCCGCAAAAATAATTCGCGAGATACCTTCTGAAGAAAGATAGATCATTGACTTGGGAGGAGGCAGTTCTCTGGCTCAGGAAGCAGCCGGATAAAGCGGGTTTGGTGAAAGATTGCTTTTATGACGACCCTCTGACTGGAGCCGCAGAACGTTACTACAAAAGCACCGAATGGCAAGCATTGAAAAAACTTCTCCCTAATCCTCCCGGAAAAGCGCTTGACGTTGGCTCGGGAAGGGGAATTAGTTCGTATGCGCTTGCGAAAGACGGGTGGCAGGTAATTGCCCTTGAGCCAGACAAAAGCTTTATTGTCGGTGCAGGTGCTATCAGAGCATTGGCAACGGAAAGTGGATTGCCAATATCTGTTGTGGAAGAAAGGGGCGAGGTCCTGCCTTTTCCTGCCCAAACTTTTGACCTTGTTCACTGCCGGCAGGTGCTTCACCATGCGCAAGACCTCAATAAACTTTGTCTTGAAATAGGGAGGGTAATGAAAAAAAATGCAATTTTAATTGCCACGAGAGAACATGTGATAACAAAAAAGGCAGACCTTTCTGCTTTTCTGAGGAGCCATCCTCTCCACTATCTCTATGGCGGGGAACATGCCTATACATTGAAGGAATACAGGGCAGCAATTGTCAGTGGGGGAATAGAAATTATGAAGATATTCGGCCCCTACGATTCTGACATTAACCTGTTTCCATCATCCATTACTGAAATTAGAAGCCAATTGTCAAGAAAGATCGGCTTTAATATTCCCGCGAGTTTTTTTAAATGGACGATGGCCATGCGTAATGTTTTCAATAACGTACCTGGACGTCTGTACTCCTTTGTTGGGATTAAGAGATGAAGACAGCACTTGTTACAGGTGCAGCAGGATTTCTAGGAAGAAATACGGTTTCAGCGCTGAAACGTGATGGTTATGCAGTGTATGGCCTTGGTCATGCGGCCATGGAAGGTGAGGTGATACGCGACCTCGAAATAAATAAGTGGATAGAGGCTGACATTACGCTGAAAGCCTTAAATGGCCTTAATTGGAAATTCGATCTTATTGTGCACTGCGCAGGGTCAAGCTCAGTGGGATTCTCTATTGTTCATCCTATGGATGACTTTAATAAGACAGTAAATACTACCGTTGCTTTGCTCGAATATATGCGGCTCAAGAACAGAGACGCACGACTTATTTACCCTTCAAGCGCGGCGGTGTATGGTTTGAAAGAAGATCAACCTCTGAGAGAGGACGCCCCACTAAATCCTGTTTCACCGTATGGATATCATAAAAAAATTACTGAGGAACTTTGTGAATCCTATGCGAAGAATTTTACCCTGAAGATCACTGTTGTCAGGTTTTTCTCTCTCTATGGCAACGGGCTGAAAAAGCAGCTTCTCTGGGAAGCCTGTAATAAATTTATGGACAACGAGCAGAGCATTCTCTTCTTTGGCTCAGGAGAGGAGACGAGGGACTGGCTTCATATCCGTGACGCAGTGGAATTGATATGTGCAGTGTCGCGGACCACGGACGGAGTTGCTGTCCTGAACGGAGGGAGCGGAAAGCGTGTAACAGTGAAGGAAATCCTGGAGTTCATGAACAGTGAGTTCGGCCGCGGGCAGGAACTTTTATTCAATGGGGAAGTGAGGGCTGGTGATCCGCGATTTTACAGGGCTGATATCAGCCGTGCTAATTCCCTCGGATGGGAGCCAACAGTGGATTGGCATGAGGGAGTCCGGGATTATGTCAGGTGGTTCAGAAGCGGTGCGTTATGATAAGGGTTGGTTTTATTTTTGCTTTTACTGATGAGAGCTGGCTTGGAGGTATTAATTATTACAGGAATTTGATAAAGGTGATCCGGTCTTTTCCTGACAGAAATATCGAACCGGTAGTCTTTACCGGAATGCAGGTCAATCAGGCGGCACTTGATGGTTTGGAGAACGTTGAAATTGTCAGATCCGGACTTTTGGACATGTTTAATTACAGATGGATAGTCCGGCAGGTGTTTAAACGTGTTTTTTCATATGACTGGTTTCTGGAGAGATTATTGAAAAAGCATGACATATCTCTGCTATCGCACTATTTCGGATATCTTGGAGCATATGCAGGCATTCCCGCAATAGGCTGGTTGCCGGACTTTCAGCATGTGCATCTGCCTGAGATGTTTAACAATAAGGAACTTAAGTTTCGGGACAGAATTTACAAGCAGATGTGCAACCACTGCCGCCAAGTAATTGTGAGCAGCTACTCTGCCCAGAAAGATTTGGCTGCTTTTGCTCCGGCCTGCGTTTCTAAATCAAGAGTCCTTCATTTCGTATGTCTTCCCAATGTATCAGACTGCCCTGATTTGTCATCTTTAGAAAAGAAGTATGAGTTTAAGGGACAGTATTTTTTTATCCCTAACCAGTTCTGGAGACATAAAAACCACCGCGCTGTGGTCGAGGCACTTCATCTTCTGAAATCAACTGGCCGCAGAGTACTTGTGCTTGCTACAGGCAATGCCCGGGACAATCGGCAAGCAGGCTATTTTGATTCACTTATGGCATATGCGGAGCAGGTAGGAGTACTTGATTGTTTTCGTATTCTCGGGGTAATCCCTTATGGAGATATTTTGGCGCTGATGAAGAATGCTGTAGCTGTAATAAATCCATCTTTATTCGAGGGCTGGAGTACAACAGTTGAAGAGTCTAAGTCGCTGGGAAAGCGCGTTATACTCTCGGATATAGAGGTCCATCGCGAGCAGGCCCCGCCCGGGGGGGTGTATTTCGACCCAAAAGACTCTAATGCTCTTGCTGAAGCTATTTGGGCAATATGGGCCGGTCGTGATCCGGAGGCGGATATAAGGCTTGCCCATGAAGCGGAGAGCAACCTTAAAGCACGGCTGAAGGATTTTGTATCTACTTATGAAGAGATAGTGACAGAGACCCTCCGGACACCTTTAACAGACTCATCGTCTGAAAGATTGATAACATGAAAAATGATGCAGAAGAAAAAGTATCAGAATTCTATAATACAGACGGCTGGAAAACAGAGGGAGATGTTACCGAAGACGCTGCAAGATGGGAGGACTTGAGGGCATGCGCCAGGGAATATATCAGTAAATGCAGGCTTAGAGTATTAAGGCATATTCCTGCTGATGGAGAATTTATGCTCGACATGGCCTCAGGTCCGATCCAGTACAGAGAGTATCTGGAATATTCAGGAGGTTACAGGAAAAGATATTGCGTTGACCTGTCTTCTGGTGCCCTCGAGGCTGCAAAAAACAGGATCAAAGATCATGGAGTGTTTTTATGCGGCAGTTTTTTTGATGTTCCCCTTGAAGATAATTTTTTTGACTGCTCGATCAGTCTTCATACCATTTACCATATAGACAGGGACAAACAGGAAGAGGCAGTGAGAAAGCTCATCGCAGTTACCAAACCGGGAAGGCCGGTGATCATTGTGTACAGCAACCCCCGCACAATTGTGAGGACTTTGGTATTACCGTTCCTTTTTTTAGGAAGGATGGTCCGGCAATTAAGAAAAGCAGATAACGGTAAGGCAGAAGAACCTGTTTTGTATTTCTTTGCTCATCCGTTAATATGGTGGGACAGGTTTCATGACGCAGCTGATATAAAAATCATGCCCTGGCGTTCTTTTCATTCAGACATCCAGAAAGCGCTCATACCAAACAATAAATTTGGCAAAAAGATGTTTAAGACCCTCTTCAGTCTGGAAGAACGGTTCCCTGCTTTTTTTGCCAGGCACTTCCAGTATCCCATGATAATACTCAGGAAAAAGAACTGAGAGAATTTTCATCACGTGAACATATTTGAGCCAAAGATCAGCATCATCACTGTTTCCCTGAACAGCGCTGAATTTATCGAAGGTACGATAAAGAATGTCCGCTCCCAGACTTATCCGAACATTGAATACATCGTGATCGACGGCGGGTCCACTGACGGGACGGCCGGGATACTGAAACAAAACGAAGAGCTCATAGACTACTGGGTGAGTGAACCGGATAAAGGCATATCAGACGCCTTCAACAAGGGCGTACTTGCTTCTACCGGCCAGATTGTCGGCTTTATGAATTCCCAGGACTACTACACGGACAACGACGTTGTCAGGAGGGTCGTGCAGAACTTTGCCGAACATCCGCATGCCTCTATCGTCTATGGCAAGACCTGTTATGTGCCTGTTGATTCTTCTGAGATCGTCGGCATCATGGGCATGCCTTTTACCAGAGATGGCATGAGAAAACGCAATATCATGCCTCATCAGTCAACCTTTATGAAAAGGGACATTTTTGAGCGTTATGGTTATTACAGTCTGGAGTATCGTTATGCCATGGACTATGAGCATCTCCTGAGGGTAACAGAGACAGAGACGCCTTTATTTATTGACGAGCTGCTGGCAGCGATGAGGCTGGGAGGCATCAGCGATACCGATAAGCTGGCAGTGAACAAGGAGATTTTCTGCGCCCAGCGTGCCAACGGTGTGGTGTTCCTTTCTGCATTCATGACACTGCTTTATCACTATATGACTGCAACAGGGCTGGGCCTGCTCAGGATGTTTGATATATATACACTTGATCACCTCTATAATAAACTTGGATTTGGAAAAATGAAAAAATACGGTAGAGGGAAAAGATGACTTCTGCACTAAGGTCGTTTGCAAAACAGATCTATATAAAGGGATTAAATGCAGTATTGTTCTGCAATGCTCTTTTTTACAGGGGGTCTGCTCTTTTTTGCCCTATCTGCGAACAGAGTTTCCGGAAGATGATGCCTTTTAGGGGATCTTTTTATGTCAAAGGGGAGCTGGTGGACCATTATACCCCTAATGCGCTATGTCCCAGGTGCAGAAATGATATAAGGCACAGATTCATTCTGACGTTTCTGAAAGGGAAAGAGGACAGGCTGATCCCGGGCATCAGAATGCTTCATTTCGCACCAGAGACAGCACTTTCTTCCTACCTGAAAAACAGGGGGATCAACTATGTCGGCTGCGATATTGATGCAGCTGCATTCCCGGGAGCTGTGAAGGTAGATGTTACAGATATCCCGTTTGGTGATGCTTCTTTCGATGCGGTGATATGCATCCATGTTCTGGAACATATCATTGATGACGAAAAGGGCATTCGGGAAATATACAGGATACTCAAACCAGGGGGCTGGGCCCTGATCGCAGTGCCTGTTTATGGAGAAACAACCCTTGATATTAAAGATCTGACGTATGAGGGGAGAGAGAAGATGTACGGGACAGGGGAACATATGCGGATGAACGGGCTTGATTTTACAGGGAGGCTGGCCAGTGCCGGGTTTTCTGTTGAGGTGGTGACCTTTGAAGATGTGCCGGGCGACTATATTGACAGGGCGGTGAGATCACCGCATACAGAGAGTGACAGATATCTGTTCTTCTGCAGAAAGTAAGCAGATGATCCAGCCATGGACAATAGACGGCTCAAGATCCTGCAGATAGTCCCGTATTTTTATCCTGCCTGGGCTTATGGCGGCATACCGAGGGTGGTATATGAGCTGTCAAAGGAACTGGTCAGGAGAGGGCATGAGGTAACTGTATACACAACCGATGTGCTGGACCAGGTTTCCAGATGCAATATGAGCGGCAAAGAGGCTGTTGTCGATGGGATCAAGGTGCGTTATTTCAGGAATCTCAGCAACACTATGGCCTATGCTCACCAGGTTTTTCTGCCAAAAGGTTTCAGTGAAGCCATTAGAAATAATATCTCAGGATTTGATATTATTCATCTCCATGGACACAGGAACATCCTGAATAATATTGTGCATTATTATGCCGGAAAGTTTAATAAAAAATATCTCCTTTCAGGCCATGGCACAGTACCCAGGATCGAGAGAAGGACCGGCACCAAAGTGATCTTTGATATTTTTTTCGGGGACCGGGTCCTGAGGGACGCGGAACATTTTATTGCGGTTTCAGGGCATGAGGTCGGGCAATACACAGCAATGGGAATTGACAGAAAGAAGGTTTCTGTAATTTATAATGGCATTGACATAGATGCTTACAGTATATTGCCTGAGAAAGACAGCTTCAGGCTTAAATACGGATTGTCAGGCAAAAAGATCGTACTGTTTATAGGCAAGATCACTCCAAGAAAGGGAGTCGATTTTCTTGTGCGGGCGTTCGCCGGATTGCAGACTGAAAATGTATTTCTTGTGATCGCCGGAAATGACATGGGTTTCAGGGGAAAGGTCGAAATGATCATCAGGGAAAAATCTCTGCAGGACCGTGTGCTTTTTACCGGGCTCCTTACTGACAATGAGAAACTTGCGGCATACCAGGACGCTGACGTCGTAGTTTATCCTGCTATACATGAGATATTCGGACTGGTGCCTTTTGAGGCTATAATGTGCGGTACCCCTGTGATAGTAACAGATGATTGCGGATGCGGGGAGATCATCGGCAGCCAAGACATTGGCTATCTGGTCAAATATAATGACATATCAGCTCTCACGGATTTGATCGGCAAGGTCATCTGCAACAAAGATGAAGCCTTGGAAAAGGTCAGGAAAGGCAGAAAATTCATAATGGACAACCTTGACTGGGAACGCACGGGCAATAAGTACCTTGATATTTATAACGGTGTTATGGCATGAAGGTATGTTTTGTTGATCCCAAGGGCATGCATTTCGGTCTCAACACAGGCATAGGATATCTTGCGTCTTATTTGAAGAATGTAGAAGGATTTAATAACATCAAGGTCTTTGATTTCAATAATAACAGTAGTGATATAGAAGCGAGGATAGAAGAGATAAGAGGATATGATGCCATCGGTTTTTCTATCAAGTCCTTTACCAGGGACTATGCCCTGAATATCGCATATAAAGTCAAAACAGACTCTAATATCCTGTTTGCCGGGGGCCCGCACGTAACACTTGACGGTGTCAATTTCCTGAAGGAGCACCGCATATTGGATGCGGGCTTTGCAGGAGAAGGAGAAATGGCACTTGCGGCCTTTCTGAAGTCTATCGGGTCTCCCTCTGACCTTGAGACGATCAGGGGGATCATCTACAGAAAGGGTGACGAGGTCCTGACTGCGGGCCGGAGTGACCGGATCACCGATCTTGATTCAATCCCCTTTCCTGACTACAGCGCCTTTGACAGTATCACAGACGGAAAGATCAGCAACTACCCCCTTGTTACGAGCAGGGGATGCCCCTATCTCTGCGTCTATTGCTGCGTTAAGGGCGTAATGGGGAGGCAATGGATAGCGAGGTCTGTTGAGAACGTTATCGCTGAGCTCAAACATGCCAGAGATTTTTACGGGGTAAGCAGTTTCAATGTCCAGGATGATAATTTCTCTCTGAACATGAAACGTGCAAAGGCCATCTGTGACGCCATTGTCAATGAAGGCCTGGAGATGAAGTGGTCATGTCCCAATGGCATCAGGGCGGACAAGGTAGACGACGAACTCATGGGAAAGATGAAAAAGGCCGGATGTTTTGCTGTTGCTCTCGGCATAGAAAGCGGTGTTGAAAAGGAGTTCAAGGCTATTAAGAAAGGCGAAGAGCTCTCTGACATTGTTAACGCGGTAGAACTGGCAAACCGCAACAGGATAGACGTCTTTGGCAATTTTATCATCGGGCTGCCCCATTCTACTTTGGAATCGACCCGAAAGTCCGTGAATTTTGCCAGGAGACTGAAACTCGAGTCATGTATTTTCAACCTTTTCGTGCCTTTCCCCGGAACAGAGGTCTGGGACTGGGTGCGGACCAACGGGAAAATGCTTATGGACTGGAAGGACGGATTTACCCAGGGGAAAAATCCGAAGATAGTTTTTGAGACAGAGGAGTTTTCTTACAGCGACAGATTGAGGGCCTATTATGAAGCCAATATCAAGTGTAAAAACTATTTTGCTTTTATGGATGAACATGACAATCTGGCTGGAAACATATTTAATGTTTTAAGGAACATACTGAAGTATGATGCTGTCAATCTTTTTGGACACATATTCTGGTGGACCAAACATTTCAACAGGATTGTTGCAAGAATAGTAAATAAAAACGCTTAATATCTTATAAAATTGATAACTGATACACCCTGCGGTCTCTGCCGCAGGATCCGATGTATGTAGAGGAATTGGAGGGAAAGACCATTAGACTGATAGAATAACTCTGAAGAT
>JAGVHR010000112.1 GCA_020056455.1 Thermodesulfovibrionales bacterium | reverse complement strand
TTTATCTACGAGTTTGCCTTTTTTGAGCCACGGCATCATGGCTCTGAGTTTTGCGCCTACTTCTTCTATGGAGTGTTCTTCGCCTTTTCTTGTGAGAGCGTTAAATACAGGCTTATTTGCCTTGCATTCAAGCATCCATTCCTTTGCAAATACGCCGTCCTGAATCTCTGAAAGGATCTTTTTCATCTCCTGCTTCGTCTCTCCGGTGACGACCCTGGGGCCCCGCGTGAGGTCTCCGTACTGCGCGGTATTACTTATGGAATAGCGCATATTTGATATGCCTCCCTCGTAGATAAGGTCAACGATAAGCTTGACCTCGTGGAGGCATTCGAAGTACGCCATTTCAGGCGCATAACCGGCCTCGACCAGTGTCTCGAAACCTGCCTGGATAAGTGAGGTAATACCCCCGCAGAGTACTGCCTGCTCACCGAAAAGGTCTGTCTCCGTCTCTTCCTTGAAAGAGGTCTCGATGATGCCTGCCCTTCCGCCACCAATCGCAGACGCATACGCAAGAGCGATCGCCTTTGTGTTTTTAGAAGGGTCCTGGTTGATGGCTATAAGACAGGGGACACCGCTGCCCCTGGAATATTCAGCGCGGACGAGATGACCCGGGCCCTTGGGCGCAGCCATAAACACGTTTGCATCCGCCGGCGGAACGATCTGGCCGAAGTGGATATTGAAGCCATGCGCAAACGCAAGGTAAACGCCCTTTTTCATATTCGAAGCTATCTCGCAGTTATAGATATCTCCCTGGTACTCATCCGGCAGCAGGATCATAATGACATCTGCGATCTTCGCAGCGGCAGAAGGCTCCATGACCTTGAATCCCGCGGCCTTTGCCTTATCCCAGCTTGAGCCCTTCCTTACGCCAATCGTAACATCCATACCGCTTTCCTTAAGGTTGTTGGCATGGGCATGGCCCTGACTGCCGTATCCCATGATCACAATCTTTTTTTTCTTCAGCACCGCCTGATTTGCATCCTTGTCGTAATAGACCTTTATCATACTTTCCTCCTTGAAATTCTATTTGAAGTTTTCTGATGATTAAGAGGCTTTATTATAGTACAAAAAAACGTATTTTTCTATTTTGGTGCTTTTGGGGTGTCTTTTGATGCCGGCGTGCGCTGAATAATGCAGAGGTCAACAGCACATGATATGCTGTTGACCTCTGGTTTTGTCTCTGATTATCTGCTTCCCTCCGCAGGGGTCACCGGGCCCGGCCTGCCTGGTCCTTCATCCTTCGGCTCTTCGTTTGGTTCCCTGACCATTTTTCTCTTTTCCTGTTTCTCCATTTTTTCAGGCAGCTGTTGTTGCACTGGTCTCAGAGGAGCGCCTTTATCTGAAGTATCGCGACTCTTGTCCCGCTTCATCTGACGGTCCTCCACAGGTCTCTCTTCTTTTTTCCGCTGCTTTACATCCTTCCCTGAAGACTCGCCTTCAGCAGGCGCATTAAATTCTATTTTTCCCGTACGACCGGATCTGTTCTTTTCTTCAGGCTTCTGCAGCTTCTCTGATCGCTGATTGTCCTGCGGTCCGGGCTGACGCTTTCCCTTCTTTTCAGTACCGTCCGCAGGCAGGGTATCAGGGGCCTGGATTGTCCTGCCCTGTTTCTGCTTTATCTCCCTTCGGTCACGTGTCAGCGCGCCCTTATCTTCCAACTGCTGTTTTTCAGCAGGGAGCGCCTTCTTTTCTTTTTCCTCCGGCACCTGCGGTATCATGGCCGGTCTTCTCTTTATATCCTGTTGTTGTACGGGCAATTCAGGCCTCTTCCTCTTCCGCTCCTTCGGGGCATCAAGGGTCTTGACCTTCAGTTCCCTGCCCGGCATATTCGGCGCAAAGACTGATTTTTCCTTCTCCCTTACAAAGGACCGTTGCTTCTTTATCTCCCTGGCCCTGACATCCATTATCCTTTGAGGGGGTTCCTTGCCGCGCGGTATATCCCTGATTACCGGCATCCTGGTCTCTCTTTCAGGTTTAATGTTAGGCCTCCCAATATGTATTCTGTCTTTCAAGAAAGGGTTTTCCCGGTGTTTGAATTCAACACGTCTTCCTCTCAAGAAAGTATCATGATGAACAACCGTGACTCCGTTATTGACATATACGTTCCTGTATATCTTCTTCACAACTATCTTTGTAATGCTGATGTTAATAATATTTACGCTGTGAGGCCCATAATAGCCATGGCCGTAATAGATCTCTCCAGGAGCAAGGGGCACCCAAGCCACATAAGCAGGCGTTGATATCCATCCGACAAATCCAGGCCCCCAGTACACTGCGCCCCTCGCAGGAGGCACCCAAAACCATCCTATGGAGGAAGAAAAAGCCCATCGCCCATAATGATAGGGGGCCCAGCCCCATGGTTCATAACCGACCCATACATAATCTCCACCTATCCAACTCCATTTGCCATGCCGGTACGGGGTCCACCCCACTGAAACCGCAACAGTAGGAGTCCAGACATAACCGTAATCCCTGACATTGACCCACTTGCCGTTGTCATCAAAATCGGATGCATAGGAGTCAAGCTCTTCAGGCAGATATCCGGACGAAACAAATCTCCGGCCCTCGAATCTCCTGTCTCTGTCCATATTCCAGCGCTCCCACTCATCAACACTGCCAAGCGGGGCAAGGTCAGCATAGCTGCCCCCAATCGAAAGCATCCAGCCGGCTTTAACAGAAGTCGCTCCGCTTTGGTCCTCAGCATTGACTGAACCTCTGAATACCAATATATCAGTGTCGCCTGCTCCCGCTACCTCTATGGCAAAGACAGCCCTGTCATACGCACGAACTGAGGAGACAGGTGTATCGATCTGGATAATCCTCCTTATGTCTCCCATAAAGTTCACATATGCTCTTCCCGATGTCAGAAAAAAACGCGATGAATTCTTGTCGAGGTCCAGTATCTCAAGGGAGGTTTGCTCATCGAGCCTCACCTGTGAGCCGCCAAGCGTCTGCACCTCGGCTTTTCCGTCATCAGGCACCCATATGTTGTCCCCTTCGCGCAGGGGCATGTTTACTGATGCTGGAATCCAATCAGATGAGTCCTCAGTTTTTATCTGAACATCTCCCTCTACAAGACTGAGCCTCGCATTGCCAAGCCCTTCAGCATAGACTACATGCAGTGGCAGCAGAAACAGCATTATCATAATCACAGGCCCTGTTACCCTCAGGCGTTTCATTGTTCTCTCCTCCTTTTGTCCTGCCGCCTCGTCTTCAAGCAGTCTTTTATGGTTTTTATTAGTACAGCGCTCAAATCTTTGCAGCCTGCCCTGGGGAAGCCTGCTTTTTCCTGTTGAACAGGTCCTTTGAATTCCAAAGATTAAAAAGGCTCCGCAAACCCTTGATGGCTGATAGAAACTCATGGGGGCTTCTCAGTTCAAACAGCCTTTTCAACAGAAAAGAAGGCCTCGAATAGAACCGTTTGAAGGCCAACTGTCTCAGTTGCAGAATTTGCTCCCTCGTCATGGTATGAGGAACAAAAGCCGCTCCCTGGTAAGTAAAATCCGAAAGCTCATCAGAGATCGTACCATACCGTTCAAGATGATCATACAGATGAGTGCCGGGGAAGGGTGTTATAGCATGGAAATTTGCGATATCAGGCTCCAAATTCAGGGCAAACTCAATTGTTTGAAGCCCCTCCTCAAATGTCTCGCCGGGAATACCGAACATGAAGGGTGTGCTTACCCTGATGCCGACCTCCTGGGCTGTCTTTACGGCCTTTTGGATCTGATCAAGGGTTATGCCCTTACGTATGGTGTTGAGGTTTTTTTGCACTCCGCTCTCAGCGCCGAAGAGGATCGCCCAGCAGCCCGCATCCTTAAAGGCCTGAAGCAAAGGTTTGTCAACCTGGTTTACGCAGGCAGAAGCGAACCATGTGAAGTCGAGCTTTCTTTTGCTGATCTCCTGCGCAAGCTGCATTGCCCGGTCATAGTCAGCTGCCAGAGTATCATCAATAAATTTGATTTCCCTGTATCCCAAGGCAAGACAATGCTCAATCTCTTTCATGACATTATCCACACTGCGGAATCGAATGCCCTTTTCCCTGTTCCTGTCTATCTGGAAACAGTAGATGCATCTCCTGTTGCAGCCACGAGAGGTCATGAGGACCGCAACGGGCTTTCTCCTGTATGTAGCAGGGGGTGGTATATACATCATGGCATCGCCCAGCAGGTCCCTGGCAGGAAACGGCAGGGCATCAAGATCGTCAATGAGCGGTCTGGAAGGATTCCTGACAATATGTCCTCCTTCATAGCAGGCAACGCCGGACACACCCCGAAGTCCCTGGCCTGATTCTATCTTTTCGATCATCTCAGGACACGTATACTCACCCTCACCGGTAACAACCGCGTCAAAGAGTGTGCCGGCATCCTCAAGGCATTTCTCCTGCAAAGCAACCGGATAAGGACCTCCTGCACAGATAAAGACATCAGTCAAAGTCTCTCTGAGGTCTGCCGCTGTCTTTTTTGCCTTGTCCCATCCGAAGGTTGTTGAATATATGCCGATAAACCTGGGAGCGAATTTCCGTATGTCGTACAGGAGCTGTTCATGCCTGATGAATGCGCCGTTAACAAAGAGTACCTCATGTCCTGCCTGCCTCAGCGCTGCCGCAACGTACAGGGTGCCAAGGGGCTGCCAGTAGTTGATCTGGGAAGCGGCTGTCTTCGATGAAAAGATGTCTTCAGGCACCCAGGACGGTATTACCAGAGCACATCTCATCCTTCACATCCAACCAATACACCAGCCTCCGTGACCTTCTCTTCCGTATCCATCTTCTTCCCCATAACCGCCTCAGCAGCAGTAATACCAGAGTCGATCGCATGGTCCATGTTGTAATATCTGAACATGCCCGATCTTCCGGCAATGTGGAGGTTCGCAAACCGCTCAAGATAGGCGTAAAGCTGATTGCATAGCCCCTCATATCCTACCTCAAAAAGCGGATACGCCTTGGGAACACGCACAACAATTCTGTCACAGACCTCATGGCCACTGATAAAGCCGAGTCTCTCAAGATGCCTGACTGTTGTTTTTACAAGCTCCTCATCAGAAGCAGCCCAGATGCTGTCACCCTTAAAACTGAAATATTCGGTAACGAGCATGGTTTTCCCTTCAGGGGCCATTTTCTCCGACCAGTTTGTAGGTTCATGTAGTCTGCCGAAAGGGATATTTTTCTCCGGGATATAAATCCAGGTCTGGTCTGTCACACGCTTTCTATCAACCATTATGCCGACTACCACAAGGTCCCTGAATCTCAACCTGGATGCTGCATCCAGAATATGCGCGGGTGGCGCCGGGCGCAGCATCCGTATTATATGGGTCAGCGGCAGGCTTGATATGAACTGAGCTCCGGTAACCACGTCTGCATGCCCAGGGGTACTCACAACAATGCCCTCGATCAGCGAGTTCGAATGATGGATGGCCTCGACCATTGTGCCTGTAAGAACTGAATTGCAAAGCGAGATCTCCTCATGAAGTCGGTCCGATATGCGACCGATACCGAGTTCAGGATAGAGAAACTCGTCGACAAGGGTAGGGATATTTTTAACGCTCATGCGGAAAAAGGCATTTTTAACAGTCTTTGCAAGCGACAGACCGTTGATCCTGCGGTCAACCCACTCGGAACTGATGCGACTGCAGTCAATTCCCCAGACCTTCTCACTGTAAACCTTAAAATATATATCAAACATGGTACGGCCAAAATTCTTTATCACCCAGTCTTCAAGAGAAACAGCGGACGCCTTATTAAAAACACCTCTGCATTTTTCAAGGCAGAAATCTGCAAGGATCCTGAGGCTTGTCAATGTACCAAAGCCAAAGAAGGCATTGGCAGGCCTGAGAGGATAGTCGAAAAACCTGTTCCGTAGAAGGATCTTGCTCGCACGGGAAACCGTAATGAGTTCACCTACCATGAGTTCAAGCACAAAGTCGTTAAGCCGCGCGTCCGTGGTAAAAAACCTGTGGCCTCCCAGATCAAACCTGAACCCGTTATAAACAATAGTCTTTGAAAGGCCGCCGACCACGTCATCACGCTCAATTACCTTTACTCCATATCCGGAACGACTCAGCACATAGCCGGCAGAAAGTCCGGTAAGGCCCCCTCCGAGTATGACCGCGCATTTATTATTGGGGAATAAGGCTTCCACGATCTTATCTTCAGCAGCCGCAGGAGATACCGATTATAGTCACTTTATAATGGTCCCCTTCGTCAGCCACATCCGCACCGAACCCTGACATGGCTGCAAAGGCCTGAACCCGCATCGAATCCCGCCTGCTGCCGGCCAGCACCTCGATAAGACTTTCCTGATAGCAGCATGAATCGAAATGTTCCCTGAGTATTGTCAGTGAATCAACCAGCGCAATGTTTCTCGCATCCAGTTTCATTTGTATAGTTTACCGCCTGTCCCTGAAATTATTCCAGCCGCAGCAATACGGTGCATCCTGCCCATAAAACACATTTACCCTGGAGAAGGTGTTACGCTTGTCCAGGGTAATGCAAAAACAGCCTGATCTATGCTTATGGCATGGATCTCTAATCCATATCGTTCATCGGTTTGATAAATTTATAGTAAACCATGGTCCAGTTGCCGAGAATAATGGCAATAGTTGCCGCAATGCTTCCGATCGAAAGTGTTGATGCGCCGGTCAGCGCCTGACCTACATTACATCCTCCGGCACAGGACGCTCCGAAGCCCATAATAAAACTGCCGCCAAGTACTGTAAGAAGTTCTTTTGCGTCACGCGGCGTTTTCCATATGAATTCCTTCAGAAGCTTTGCGCTGAGAAAAGAGCCCAGCGGCACTCCCACTATAAAGAAGACAGCCCATGTCACCTTGATATTTTCACCGATGCCATACATGGGGAAAAACCTGGACCGCGCGTCACCTGTGAGAAACGTGTAAAATACCTCTCCTGTCGGAGTGGTGAAATTAAGCCCGCGGGCAAAACCAGGCGAGCCGAAATACTCTGAAGCCCAGAAGGTCAAAACGCCTGCAAGACCTACCAGCAGCGCAGTAACAGACCAGTAGAAACCCTTTGACTTCCTTATCGTAAAAGGCTTGCTCTTTGAAGCAAAGAAAAGACATATCACGCTTATTACGGCAATCACAATCCACTTTGCCGCAAGTGAGTCGCCGAAAAAACCATGGAGAGTCAGGGCGCCCTCTCCAACCTTAACGCTTCTCATCAAATCATAGACAGGCTTCAGAACGCCGTTGGTTGTCGACCCGATACCCAGGAAAAAACCGAAGACAGCAAACCAGGAGGCAAGCTGGCCCTCGCCGACCCTGTAGACAATGCCGCTGCCGCATCCTCCGGCAAGAACAATACCGAGTCCGAAGATATATCCGCCCACGATATTTGCAACCGGGTAAAAGGACTGGGCCTTCATATGTATGATACCCGTATCGGCAAGCAGGTTGGAACCGACAATCATGACAACCAGTGCAACAAGATACGCATGAAACAGGGTAAAATCCTTGATGAAGATGGTGTCCCTGAATGCGCTGTTCATGCAGAACCTGCCCTTTTGCAGGATGAAGCCGAACAACCCTCCAACAAGCAGACCGGAAATGATGAAAATCAATGTTACCTGAGGCAAGCTTTCCACAACGCCTTCCATGTTAACCCCCATTTATTTTTTTTGACGGTTTCGCAAAAATCCGGATGCTGTAGCGCACTTCAAAATTCCCTTCGACTCGTTCAGAACAGGCTCAGCAGCTTTTTACAAACCCGTCATTTTTGGTTTGTTAAATTATCACAGCAATGGTGATTTGTCAATGCAGGCACGATATAATATTTTCTTATAAATCTATGAGTTAAATCTGTTCATCGCCTTGTCAACGCCATCGGTAACGACACAGCAAATTGAAGCAACTGCCCGTGAAACCGCCTCCTTTATCAGCGGCAATTCATCTTTTTTGAATCTTGAGAGCACAAATGTTTCAGTCGCAACAAAGGGGTCCCGGCCGATGCCGATCTTTATCCTGATGAAAGCGCGGCTCCCCAGACTCTGAATAATGGAATCGACCCCTTTATGTCCGCCTGCTGAGCCCTTATCCCGTATCTTGAGCCTTCCTGTCTCAAGATCAAGGTCGTCATGAACGACAATGATCTGTTCCGGAGGCACCGCATATCTGTCAGCCACTTTCTTCACAGCGCTGCCGCTCCTGTTCATAAACGACAACGGCTCCACCAGCGTCACCGTATGGCCGCTAATGGAGCCGTTGCACATCCTATAACCGGTCTTTTCCCTGAAACTCAGACCCAGGTCATCTGCAAGATGGTCAAGGACCATAAATCCTGCGTTATGCCGCGTCTTTGAGTATCCGGCTCCCGGATTGCCGAGGCCGGCAATAAGCCACAAAAATTATTTCCCCTTCTTCTCCGGAGCTGCAGCCGCTTCCTCTTTCTTGCCCTTCTTGGCAATCTCAGGCTCAGCCACTACCGGTGCGACCTCTGCAACAGGCGCAACCTCCTCAACAGATTCAACAATATTCACAATAACCTCATGCAAATCCGTGAGGATCTTGATCCCTTCCTCAAGCTTCAGGTCGCTCACATGGATTGCCTGACCGATCTCAAGTTTTGAAATATCAATATCGATCTTGCCGGGTATCCTGTCAGGTAAGCATTCGATCAGAATTTCCCTGAGCGGATGCTGAAGAATGCCGGCATCTCTCTTAACGCCGACTGGCTCACCATGAGTCGCAACGTGGACCGTAATCTTGATCACCTCAGTAAGGGAGACCTCAAAAAAGTCGGTGTGAAGCAACTCGCTCCTGATCGGATCAACCTGGAAGCTCTTCAGGAGGGCAAGTTTCTTGTCGCCATCGGCAAACTGGAGGTCTACCATGACCTGTTCGCCTGCAACACTATTAATGAACTTTGAAAGCTCTTTCCGCGACAGCTGGATCGACTGCGCTTTTCCTGCCCTGTAAAGCGTTGCAGGAACTTTGCCGTCACGTCTCAATGAACGGGCAGCGCCCTTACCCTGCCCTTCTCTTTTTTCCGCCTGTATGCTGATTCTTTCCATCTCTTCCTCCTTCGGTTCTTATACGAATAATGAACTCAGTGTTGTTTCTTCATGTATTCTCTTGATCGCCTCGCCAAGCAGCTCTGCAATGCTCAGCACCCTGAGCTTTCCGCACTGCTCCTTCTTGCTGTCAAGGGCGATCGTATTTGTGACTATAAGTTCTTCTATCGGCGAGGAGTTAATCCTCCCGACAGCCGGCCCCGAGAGCACTGCATGAGTACAGGCGGCTGAAACCCTTTTTGCGCCTTTGGACATAAGCGCCTCGGCAGCCTGCGCCATTGTTCCCGCAGTATCGACCATATCATCGAGAAGCAGGGTATCTTTCCCTCTGACATCACCAATCACATTCATGATCTCGCACTCGTTGGCCTTCTCCCTCCTCTTGTCGACAATTGCTATTGTACAGTTCAGTCTCTTCGCAAACGCGCGCGCCCGCTCGACCCCGCCAGCATCAGGCGAAACAATGACGAGATTGTCGGAATCAAACTTCTCCTTCAGATAATTCAGCAGAACCGGAGCTGCATACAGGTTATCGACAGGAATATTAAAAAAACCCTGAATCTGTCCGGCATGCAGATCGACCGTCAGTACCCTGCTCGTGCCGACAGCTGTAATAAGATCAGCCACCATCTTGGCGGAAATCGGGACCCTTGGCTGGACTTTCCTGTCCTGCCGCGCATAGCCGTAATAAGGGATGACAGCCGTTATCCTGCCTGCTGAGGAACGCTTCAGCGCATCAACCATAAGCAGAAGTTCCATAATAT
>JAGVHR010000168.1 GCA_020056455.1 Thermodesulfovibrionales bacterium | reverse complement strand
ATTAATACACTTTCAAATGCCTTCATCTCGTCTGAGAACATGGACCTGATAATGGAGGACCTGATCGATAAAGTCCTGCTCATTACTGATTTTCAGACAGGTTGGATTGTATTCAGGGAGGCCCATCAGTTCCGCCTGAAGACAAGCAGGGGCATATCCACTGATTTTCAAAAGCATATAATAAAAGGAGATCTTGATCTGCTCTGTCCCGACGCGCTCAAGGTCAATGAACCGCTTTATATATTCGGGCCTCCTGTGCTCTCAAAAATGCAACTGCTCCGGGATGAAGGCATTGACTTTCTGGTTGCGCTGCCGCTGATTTCCAATCACAAGCCCACGGGCCTGCTTTTTCTTGCCGGCAGGGTGAGCAGGGAGGTAGACTCTGATCTTGCAGCCCTTCTGTCACTTGTAGGCAACCATGTATCCCACATCATTGACAAAATACGGCTCTTCGAAGAGACAAAAAGACTATCTATAACAGACGGACTCACCGGCCTTTACAACAGCAGATATTTCTACAGGTATCTCGAACTTGAAATCGCCAGGACCAGGAGATACGGCAGATCATTCTCGCTCATACTGTTTGACATTGATGATTTCAAGCGGTTCAACGACACTTATGGCCACCAGGCCGGGGACGAAGCGCTTCAGGCTCTGGCGAGGGTCCTCCAGTCTGTTTCAAGAGAGTCGGACACTGTAGTGAGATACGGAGGCGAAGAATTTATTATAATACTCCCCAATACGTCGGAAGAAGAAGCCATCGCCCTTGCAAACAGAATTTTACAGTCTGTGCAGAAGACAAAGATAAAGATCAGCGCAGCAGCAAAGGTGAATATTACCCTGAGCGGAGGCATTGCTTCCTATCCTCTGAATGCCGTTTCAGCCAAGGCCTTGCTTAATGCTGCAGACAATGCGATGTATGCTGCAAAGTCAGCGGGGAAAAATACCATAATCTGTTTTCAGGGGAAAAAGACATGATAAAAGTATTTGACAGACCGCACAGCCTTAAAAAAGTCCCTTTCAGGTACTGTCCGGGTTGCGGACACAGTCTCGCGCACCGTCTCATTGCCGAATGCGTCGATTCACTCGACATCAGAGACCGGACAATCGGGATGGCTCCGGTAGGTTGCGCGGTCTTTGCCTATGATTATTTCAACTTCGATATCCTCGAGGCTGCGCATGGAAGACCGCCTGCTGTTGCAACAGCTCTGAAGCGGGTCATGCCTGACAGGATCATCTTCTCCTATCAGGGAGACGGTGATCTTGCCGCAATCGGCACAGCAGAGATTATCCACGCTGCCAACAGAGGAGAAAATATCTCTGTCTTCTTCATCAACAACGCCACCTACGGTATGACCGGCGGTCAGATGGCTCCAACAACTCTTACAGGTCAGCGGACAACTACAACTCCACTGGGGCGGGATGTCAAGACGAGCGGGTATCCGCTTCGGGTCTCGGAACTCCTCGCAACAATTGAGGGCGTTTCTTATATCCAGCGCGTTTCAGTCGATTCATATGGAAACCTCGTCACTGCCCGAAAGGCCATTGAAAAGGCATTCAGATACCAGATGGAGGGGAAAGGCTTCAGCTTTGTGGAAATCCTCTCTCCCTGCCCGACGGATTGGGGTTTAAGCCCGAAAGCAGCAGCGGAATGGGTCAGGGCAGCTCTTGTGCAGGTTTACCCTCTCGGCCTGATCAAGGATAAATACGCGGAGACAGTCTGACTTGGAAAAGAGCATAATCATAGCGGGCTCAGGCGGACAGGGGATTCTCTTCCTCGGCAAAATAATCACTTCCGCAAGCATGATCGAGGGTAAGGATGTAACGTGGTTCCCTTCATACGGGGCAGAGATTCGAGGTGGTACAGCCAACTGCACTGTTATTATTTCCGACGAGATGATAGGCTCTCCTGTTGTAATGTCACCTGATATCCTGATAGTCATGAACAGGGCATCGCTCGACCGCTTCTCTCCCAGGCTCGGAAAGAAAGGCCTACTCTTTTACGACTCTTCCTTTATTCCTGAAAGGATAACAAAAAAAGACATCATCGCCATCCCTGTGCCTGCAACAGAAATGGCAAGCACAAGTGGAAATACCAAGTCAGCCAATATGGTGATGCTCGGCGCTTTCCTGTCAAAAACAAAACTGATCGAGCCGAAAACCATTGCCGGCTTATTCGGGGGCAGCGCAGATAACGGTAACGCAATATTCAGGGCCAATAAGGACCTTGTTCAGAAAGGAATAGACTTCATTGAGAATTCGCAAGGCGCATATCACCGATATTAAGGAAATCCAGAAACTGGTAAATGAATTTGCCCGCAAGGAACAGATGATTCCGAGGTCGGTAAATGAACTTTATGAAAATCTCAGGGACTTTGTCGTAGCTGAGGAAAAGAAGAAGGTCGTCGGCGCCTGTGCTCTTCACATCCTGTGGGAAGACCTCGCAGAGATAAGATCTCTCGCGGTAATCAAGGAATTCCAGAAAAAGGGTATCGGCCGCAAAATGGTTTCAAGCTGTCTGAAAGAGGCAGGGGAGCTCGGTATCAACCGGGTCTTTGTGCTGACATACCAGCCTGTTTTTTTTAAAAAACTGGGGTTTAAAGACACGGATAAGGCATCGCTGCCGCAGAAGATCTGGGGCGACTGCATTCGCTGCCCCAAATTCCCGGAGTGCGACGAGCATGCGCTCATCATAAATGTGCAAGCGCCCTGAATGAACTGGTTCCTTGCACTCAGCCCTGTTGCTCAGGCGGTCACAGCCACCTGCTTCACCTGGCTGCTGACAGCTCTGGGCGCGGCAATGGTGTTTCCCTTCAGGTCCTTCAACAGAAAACTCCTTGACGGCATGTTGGGCTTTGCCGCGGGAGTAATGATTGCCGCGAGTTTCTGGTCTTTGCTCGCCCCTGCGATCCGCATGTCGGAAGCCTCCGGCGTTTCTCCCTGGATGCCTGCTGCTGCGGGGTTTATGGCAGGAGGCATTTTCCTCTATATCATCGACAAGATCGTTCCCCACCTTCACCCGGGCTTTCCGCTGAACGAGGCTGAAGGAATCAAGACCAGCTGGCACAGAAGCGTGCTGCTCGTACTTGCAATTACACTGCACAACATCCCTGAAGGTCTTGCAGTAGGCGTTGCCTTCGGAGCCCTCACAACAGATTTTTCATCAGCATCGCTGACAGGCGCTATTGCCCTTGCCATAGGCATAGGCATCCAGAATTTCCCGGAAGGCGCTGCCGTGTCAGTACCGCTCAGACGCGAGGGACTTTCGAGGTTCAAAAGCTTCTGGTACGGTCAGCTTTCGGGTATAGTCGAACCCATTGCGGGGTTTCTCGGGGCCTATGCAGTTGTGCTTTTCAAACCCATCCTTCCCTATGCCCTTGCCTTTGCAGCAGGGGCCATGATCTTTGTTGTTGTCGAAGAGCTTATCCCGGAGTCCCAGCATGAAAAAAATTCCGATATAGCGACCTTCGGCTCGCTTATAGGCTTTACCGTCATGATGGTCCTCGATGTGGCGCTCGGTTAATCCGGAGCGCTGACGTGGCGCTGCCTCAGCCAGATAAGTTGCTTATGAAGCATCTGCATCTTTTTGCCGGCGGTATTAAAGACAGCCCGGTCATCGATCTGGCCTGCGGAGACGGGCATAACGGCCTTTTTCTTGCATCGAAGGGCTTGTCTGTGATTCTTGCGGATAAATCGCAGGACGCACTGGAAAAAGCAGGACTATCAGCCGAATCTTCCGGCCTCGCTGTACAACTGCAGCAGATTGATCTTGAGATAGAAGGCCTTGATCCTCTCGCCGGCAGGGCCTTCAGCGCAATCCTTGTTTTCCGCTACCTGCACAGGCCCCTGATTCCCTGCATAAGGAGGGCCCTCCGGAAAGGCGGAATACTTGTATACGAAACATTCACAACAGACCAGGCCCTGTACGGCAAGCCGAAAAACCCTGACCACCTGCTGAGACATGGAGAACTGCTTGCATGGTTTCATGATTGGGAAATCATCAGTTATTTTGAAGGCATAAAAGAGCCGGACAGGGAAGCTGTTGCACAACTTGTCTGTAGAAAACCTCTCGCAGATTGAGGATTTTCAGCATACCGGACCCGGCAACTATAAGGCTTTCAATGGTAAACTTGCATTCATTTCGAATCGCTTGTTACATGAGGCCACGGGACAAAAGCCTTCCTTTGCCGGAAAATATTGTGTTAACCTTTGTAGTTCACGATGGCCCTTACTAATCATTTTTTAAATA
Source organism: Thermodesulfovibrionales bacterium (assembly GCA_020056455.1). Classification (GTDB taxonomy): domain Bacteria; phylum Nitrospirota; class Thermodesulfovibrionia; order Thermodesulfovibrionales; family UBA6898; genus UBA6898. The sequence continues at coordinate 17,516 of JAGVHR010000168.1, read as the reverse complement.
TACCATCGATTTACAGATGGGGAACAAAGGGGGCGAGTTATGTCCCTGCATCCCTGTCGTACGCCCTTTCGCGGGTAATTGCAGACCTGAGCTACCTTTTTTATAAGAGCGCAGCGAAGCATGTCAGGAGAAACCTTTCCCTTGCTCTTCCTGAGCTTACAGAAGAGGAGATTTCGGTAATTGCAAAGAGGCTGTTCCGGAATTACGCTGAATATCTTGTGGATTACGGACGTTTTACCAATTTGAACAGCCGGCAAGTCCTCGGAAAGATCATTGATTTTGAAGGGAAAGATAATCTTGATCTGGCCCTTGGAATCGGCAAGGGTCTGATCCTGCTCACTGCGCATCTCGGGAACTGGGAACTGGGCGGAATATTTTTCGGGACTTACGGCATAAGGTCAAATGTTGTGACCCTTCCAGATAAAGACCCCAGGATTGACGATATCCGGAGATGGTACAGAGACAAGCACGGAGTCAATACCATCACCATTGGCGATTCTCCCTTCTCCATGATCGACATGGTCAGGGCTTTGAATAAGCAGGAGATTATCGCAATGTTGGTCGACAGACCGAATGAGCTGGTCGATTGCGTTGCCGTTGACTTCTTTAATAAGAGTGTACAATTCCCAAGGGGACCTTTTATTTTAAGCAGGATAACAGGCGCACCTATCGTAGCTGCCTTCGTTGTAAAGGGGAAAAATGGATACAGAGGAATCGTGGAAAAACCCCTCATGATCAAAGATGAAAAAGACGAGGGAGAAGCACTTAAGGGAATTGTAAAAACTCTTGAAAAGTATATTATAATGTACCCTGATCAATGGTATAATTTTGTTCCGATTTAGGAAGGGCCATGTTTGAAGGCAAGTATAGCGCTCCTCAGAAACAAAAAAATAAAGTTCTGGAAGACATTGAAAACAAGAGCACATTGACGGGCAGTCCGATTTCACCGCTCATTAGAGGACTCCCCAGGACAACCAGTTCGCTCTGTCCCGAATGCCTTGCTGTCATCCAGGCAACCGAGTACGAAAGCGATGGAAAAGTATTGATGACCAAGGAGTGTTCAAAGCACGGGGTTTTCAATGATATCATCTCTTCTGATGCCGGAATATTTCTGGATCTCGAAAGGTGGCATTTCAGGGACGGCCGCGGTTTTTCCAATCCACAGGTGACAGGCGCGACCAATTGCCCCTCAGAGTGCGGCATCTGCAACATGCACATGACCCATACTGCTGTTGCGAATGTCGACATTACCGGGAAGTGCAATCTGAATTGCAACATCTGTTTTGCAGACTCGAACACCCATTTATATGAACCGTCCTTCGAAGAAATCTTCGGCATGTTGAAGAGGCTGCGCCAGGAGAAGCCCGCCCCCTGCACAACAGTCCAGTTTACAGGGGGAGAACCCACAATACATCCTGATTTTTTGGATATTCTGAGGGCTTCCAGAGATCTGGGGTTCACCCATATACAAGTGGCTTCTAATGGCCTGAAACTGGCTGATCCCGAATTTGCGATGAAGGCGAGGGATGCCGGGCTTCAGTATGTCTATCTGCAGATGGACGGGGTCACAGACGAGGTCTTTGAAAGGATAAGGGGCCGGAGGCTCCTCGAAATCAAGCTGAAAGTTATTGAATCGGCGAGAAAAGCTGGTCTGAGGATTATATTCGTCCCGACGGTAATCAGGGGAGTTAACGACCACGAGCTCGGAGACCTGGTTCGTCTGGCCTTTGACAATCTTGACGTCCTGACCGGGATATCAGTACAACCTATTGTTTTCACCGGAAGATTCCCCGAGGAACACCGGATGAAGGAAAGATATACTCTTGCTGATATGATACTCGACATGAGCAGGCAGACCGGCATCACCGATCCTTACAGGGACTGGTTTTCGCTGAACTCAGCCACGCCTTTTGTGAGATTGGCCGAAGCCTTGACAGGCGCTTCCATATCGAACCATGCCTGTCATCCCCACTGCGGCGCGATGTCACTACTTTTTGTCGACAAGAAGAGAAAGGCTGTGCCGGTCACGAGGTTTTTTGATCTTTTCCCGGCGCTGAAAGATATCGAGGGTCTTGCCGAGGGCGAAAAGAAGAGAAGATTCAGGATATTTTCGAAGCTCAGGATACTCGATGTACTCCGCAGACATTTCAAACCGGAATGCGCGCCGAACGATCTGACGTTTACAAAATTTTTAAAAACTCTCGACGGTTATGCCGACAAAAAATATACCTGGACCGATAAATATAAGGGCCATACCTATAAGACCTTCTTTATCTTCGGCATGCACTTTATGGACAATTACAATTATGATCTGCAAAGAATAAGAAGATGCGCGGTCCACTATTCTGCGGTGGACGGCAGGCTCTATCCGTTCTGCACCTATAATTCCGGGCACACCTTCAGGAACCTCGTTGAAAAAAGATATATCGAGAGCAAAAGAAATTAGTAAATGGGTCTGCCGGATTTCGGTTCTTGCGGTCTTCATTGCAATTAACTTCCCGGCAGCCTCAGGCTCCGAAGGTTCCTCTGAAAATAAGATTATACTGGAAAGGCTTTCAGCGCTCAGAAAGGACCTGCATTCAATCCGTGCTGATGTAAGCCAGGAAAAGCAGTTGGCGATTCTCAGGAAAAAGGTATACGTCAGCGGAGCCGTTACCATAGCGAAGCCGAACCGCTTGAGATGGGAGGTATCGAAACCCGACAGATCTGTCACCGTCATAGACGGAGAGACGATGACCGTATATCATCCGGACCTGAAAGAGGCGCAGACCTATAAGCTTTCGGAAAATATTATGGCCCGCAACAGCTTAAGTCTTTTCGCCTCCGCCATGAGCGGGGCTATCGAGGAACTCGAAAAAAAGTTTAAGGTGGAAGTCTCCTCCTGGGAAAACGAGATTGTATTAAGACTGGTCCCCATTTCCAGGATCGCAGGCCGCTATCTTTCGTCCGTCACGATTTATTACGATAAAGCAAAAGGCCTGCCCCGGGCCTTTGAAGTCCTTACCCCGAAAGGTGACAGCACTCTTACGAAACTGGAAAACATAACGATAAACCCTCCCATTGATGCGGAAACTTTCAGGATGAAACTCCCGCCTGATGCCTGGATAACCAACAAATTCGACGCAGAGCAGTAGAAATCGATGATAGCAGTCGTAAAATTCGCTCTGGTTGCCTCTCTGATTGTCTTATTCATAATCTACCGGCAGAATCTCGATCCGCAGGGTATCAAGACCCTTTTGGCCCAAAACAGCGGATGGGCGCCGCTTCTATTCATAATCACCTGCGCCCTAAGACCTGTTCTCTTTTTTTTGCCATCCATGGGCCTGACGGTTATAGCAGGATTGCTGTTCGGCTCCCTCTGGGGCACGCTCTATGTAGCCATCGGAGGGATGTTGTCCACAATACTCGGGTTCTATTTCGCCAGGTGGCTCGGCAGGGATACTGCATATAAACTCATAAGAAAGAACCGGTTCCTCAGCGAAATCGAAATGCAGTCGAAAAAGCGCGGAGGCTATGCGATTCTGTACATGCGGCTTTTCAATATCCCCTGGGACCTTGTCAGCTACTGGGCGGGCCTGTCAGGCATCGGATTCAGGGACTTCTATATCTACAGTCTTATACCCCTGGTCCCGATAAGCTTCCTGTACACCTACTTCGGCAGCAGGATTTTTGCTCCCACGAGTCCGGGGTTTATTATTTCCGGCGCTGCCATGATCACAATGAGCGCCCTGCCCTTTGTGCTTGAAAGACGAAATAAGAAAAATGACTGACAGCATCGGTCTTCTGAAACTCCCGATAAACAGGCTTCACATGGAGCTCACCAATGCCTGCAACTTCTCCTGCGAGTTCTGTCCCGATTCCAAAATGAAGAGAACCAGGGGGATGATGTCAATTGAAATGGCCAGGTCCATCATCGACGACGTCAAGAGGATTGGTGTCGCTAAAACTATTCTTTTCCACATAATGGGAGAACCCACCTTGCATCCAAAGGTAGCGGAAATCGTGCGGTACGCAAGTGAAAATGGGCTTGATACATGTCTCACAACCAACGGAAGCCTTTTGGACAGGGACCTCTTGAATGAGCTTCTTGGCTCCGGATTGGGAGAAATGATCATCTCCCTGCAGACGCCGGATGAAAAGACTTTTTCCCTAAGAGGAGCTGAAGCCATAAGGTTTGACGACTATGCCGAAAGAGTTGTCTCCATTGCACGGGCCTTCCTGTCGGATAAAGGCAGGACGAAACTGAGCATTAGTTTTCTCTCATCACCCCTTAGAAGGCTCATAATACCGATTTACCCCGAAGTCAGCATCGCAGACACATCTGCTGACTTGAAGAAGAGCCTTTATACGTGGTTAGATAAAATATGCTGTGGATTTCCTATTAATGGCATGCGCGAAAATGTGTTAAAACAGATACACAAATCCGGGTCATTCAGGGAGAATAAAATAGTCATCACCAACAAGTTGTCCTTTACCACACGCATACTTGGGGATTGGCCGGTCCATTTCGACGGGAAAAACCTGAACGCACTGTTTGGATACTGTCCCGGCCTCCAGGAGAATTTCGGGATATCGTGGAACGGCGATTATACATTTTGCTGCACGGACTTTGACGGAAAAACATCAACGGACAATTATAACGTTACGCCTATTCAGGACTACCTGAAAAAGGAGGTGGTGCAGGCAGTCGTCAGGGGGTTCAGGAGGTTCAGGGTGGTCCATCCTCATTGCAGACAATGCCTTGGGGACCGGAACATTCTGAACAGCGTTGTAAAGCAGGTGGGTTCGATCGTTTATTTTAAATGGATTAGAAGAAAGCATTAGAGGAGATAAATGTAATGAAACTTAAGATCTTATTTTTAATTTTGATTGTTGGTCTCATGACCGGTTGCGCTCATACCTGGCGCCCAGGAGAAGTCCCAGAACTCGGACTTGACGCTGTAGGTCTTTACAGCGACCACTTGTCGGTCGATTTAATAAATAATCAACCAAATACGACTCCGCAGCTTTTCGCAGGAATCGGCGGGCATACCCATTATGCAAACTATAATGAATGGACGGAGTTTTTTATCAAAGACTTTTCTCAGGAACTCACCAAAAGAGGGGTTGCAGTTTCCAAAGAGAGTCCCAATAAGATAAAGGTAAAATTAAGCAACTTTGCCTTCTTTCAGGGTTTTGCAAAAGTGAGGGTGAATATGACCGTGCATCTCGAAGCAGGGGATGGCAGTTGGTCCAAGACTTATGAAGAAACAGACACATCTGGTTGGAGTATGGGAAGGGCCTTTGGAAGCGTGATCTATCACACGATTGAAAAGATTTTAAAGGATCCCGAAGTAATGGGCAGGATGAAAGCCGCAGCATCTACGGCGACCTCATCGTGAAAAAACTCCTGCTCCTCTCCCCCCTGGCCAGGAAGAGCTTTCTTGGCGGGGACTTCTATTTCAGACTTCCCTATTTGGGGCTGCTGAAGGTAGCGTCTCTCACACCATCCGACTGGCAGGTCGAGATAGTAGACGAGAAGGTCGAACCTCTAGATCTCACGCAGGACGCTGATCTTGTGGCAATCACCGCCATGACCCCGGCCGCAAACAGGGGCTATGAAATTGCCGACGCCTTCAGACAGCGCGGCATCAAGGTGGTCATGGGGGGAATGCATATATCCAAGATGCCTGAAGAAGCGCTCCAGCACTGCGACAGCATTCTGGTCGGAGAGGCCGAAGACCTGTGGGCAAATATGCTCCGTGATTTTGATACGGAGAATCTCAAGCGCATCTACAGGCATGATAACGGGTATCCATCCCTTTCAAACCGTCCAGCCCCGGACTGGGACATTTACAGGGGCAAGGGATACCTGCCCGTCCATTTCATAGAAACCACGCGCGGCTGCCCCCACAACTGCGAGTACTGTTCCGTTACCAGTTCCTTCGGCGGCAAATTCAGGAACAGACCTGTAGACGAGGTGGAGCGGGAGATACAGAACCTGAAGCCCTTTGAAGGCAGATTTACTTTGAAGAATGTGGTCTTTTTCGTCGACGACAATATCATAAGCAGCAGAAAGCACGCCAAAGAGCTGCTAACCAGGATAGCCCCTTACAACCTCAAATGGCTGGGGCAGGCCTCGGTAAAAATAGCCGGGGATGACGAGATGCTCGCCCTCTGCCGAAAAAGCGGCTGCATGGGGCTCCTGATAGGGTTTGAGACCCTCTCTACCGATAACCTCTCGGGAGTCGGCAAGTCCTTTAATAAGCCCCAGGATTATATAGACGTGGTAAAAAAACTTCATGATTATGGTATCGGAGTCAATGGTTCCTTTGTCCTTGGGTTCGACCATGACGATGAAGGAGTTTTCGAACGGACCGCAGAATTCATAATCAAGGCCAAGCTGGATGTATGCTACTTCTCTATCCTGACCCCCTATCCCGGCACGGCATTATACTCGCATATGATGGAGGAAGGCCGGATTATAGACAGGGACTGGTCGAGCTATAATACGAACAACGTTGTCTTCAGACCGAAACTGATGACGCCGGAGAGACTGCTTGAAGGTTTTCACGAAACCCTGAAGCAGTGTTTTTCATATTCATCGATTATAAGCAGACTGTGGGGAAACGGCACTTACAAGAATTTCTTCTATCCCATGAATTTCGGTTTCAGGCAGACCCTGAAAAAGACAGTGCAGCACAGGCAGAATTTTTCATATGGGCCGGATACTCATCCTTGACGGCATGTGGAACAAGTCCCTTTCCGCCGTTCGTTCCTTCGGCAGAAAGGGATTCTACGTTACAGCAGGCGAGAGTACGATACTTTCCACAGCCCTTTTCTCAAAATACTGCAATAAACGGTTTGTCTATCCTTCCCCACTAAGGAGCCGGGAGGAATTTTTTGCCTGCCTGGAGGACGAACTCATAAGAGGCCGGTACGATGCCGTATTTCCTATGGAGCTTTCCACCCAGTTGTTGATCACAGGGCAAAGGGATAAATTCGAAAAATACGCCCGGATCCCTTTTGCCGGGCCCGACATCACCGAAAAGGTCCACGACAAGGCGTTCCTTATGCAATATGCAGCCAATAACGGATTCGACATCCCCATGACCTGGTTTATCCGTTGTCCCGAAGAACTCAATGATATATCGGATAAAGTCCGCTATCCGGTGATGATCAAGCCGCGAAACAGTTCGGGGTCCAGGGGGATCATGCTTGCCAACGGAAAAAACGAACTGCTGGCCGCCTACAGAATGGTCCACAAGCGCTATGAGTTTCCGATTATCCAGGACTACATCCCTCCTGGAGGAGATTCATACGGTGTCGGTCTCCTCCTGAACTTCAGCTCCAGGGTGCGGGCCTCTTTTGTCTACAGACGCCTCAGATCTTATCCGGTGAGCGGCGGCCCCAGCACACTGAGGGAAAGCGTAAAGCGAGACGATATCAGTAAAATCGCTTCTGCCCTGCTCACTTCCCTCGGATGGAAGGGCGTCGCCCATGTTGAATTCAAAATCGACCCCCGTGACGGACGTCCGAAACTCCTCGAGATAAACCCGCGTTTCTGGGGCTCGCTCGAACTGGCTATAGCCGCGGGTGTGGATTTTCCCTATCTTTTGTATAAAATTGCAATGGAAGACGATGTCGCAGCCGTAGAAGACTACAAGGCAGGTATAAGACGCAGATGGCTTATTCCAGGGGACCTGCTTCATTTTGCCGCCAATCCAGCGAGATCAAAAATCCTGAAAGATTTCCTTGATTTTAGGACGAAGGACGACATATTATCAATCCGTGACCCGCTGCCTGCTGTAGGCAGGATACTTTCAGGGGTCGGCCTTTTGTTTGACAGCGAGATGAGAAAATTTTTATTTCGGAGGGATGTATGAACAGAATTAAAGGTAGTTTTTTATGGTATTTCTTTATGGTATTTTTATCAACAGTCGTTATGCTCGGCGTGTCCTCTGTAACGTCAGCGGATGATCTTGCGGCCCAGGCATCGTCTGAGGATTTATTCAGGAAGGCGGGGTCATTGAAAGAGGACGGCAACTACGATGCGGCCTATGCCATTTTGAAAAAACTTGCGGATGAGAATTCCGGCAACAACGCATATCAGATAGGTTATATTGACGCACTCCTGGAACAGAGCAGGACCATGAAAGAAACCGGGAATCCTGATTGGAAGACAAAAGCCAAAGAGGCTGGCTACAAGATCAAGATATTGCAGCCAGCCAATGCGAGTAATGCTGATTTCTACCTTGTATATGCCAAATATTCATGGCTTGTCGAGACAAAAAGGGACGCCCACATTCATAAGGCACTTGAAAGAGCATTCCATTTTAAGCCGGGATACGTTGAGGCCTTTATTCTCAAGGGAGATATACACTCGGACCTTGCCAGGACCGCTCCCACTGAGGCGCCGCAGGACACAACTACCATGACCGGAGGCTCCAGTTATGCGACAAGGCACTTAATGGCCATGACAGCCAGGGAGGCTTATCTGTCGGCGCTTTCCGCAGTAGACATAAGCAGCAGGAAAAAAGCATATGTCTATTTCAGGCTGGGTGAGCTTGAAGACCAGCTCATGGGGAATAAGGCTGATGCGAGGACTTACTGGGAAAAGTCGGCAGCCCTGTGGCCTGACAGCAAAACAGGCCGCCTTGCAAAGATGCGTATGGGGAAATAGTCGTCGGAGGCCTCAACGGTATGATCAACGCTCTTACCGTTGACATGGAAGACTGGTACCATATTTGCGGCGCTACAGACTATGCAGACCCTTCGCGGTGGAGCTTATATGAAGACCGTATAACGAAAAATACAGACAAGATCCTCGGCTTGTTAAGAAGATACAATGTAAAGGCCACCTTCTTCGTCCTTGGATATATAGCTTTTAAGGAACCTGACCTTATCAGGTGTGTTGAAAAAGAAGGCCATGAGATTGCGACACACGGTTTCTGCCATAGAAGGATATTCGAAATGGATGAAGAAGAGTTTGAAGAAGACGTAGGCCATTCCGTTTCGGTAATATCATCAATCACAGGGAAAAGAGTTTTAGGTTTCCGCGCGCCCGAATGGTCTATACGAAAAGAGACGTTCTGGGCCTTGGACATACTCAGGAAACTCGGCATTCTCTACGATTCAAGCATGGTCCCTCTTACCAGGATGGGCAGCAGGGAATTCCCCGTTTATCCGATAAAACTCGATACGCTGCACGGAAAATTATGGGAATTCCCACTCTCGACGGTAAGATGCTTTTGGGAAAGGCTCCCCTTCAGCGGAGGATTGCCGCTAAGGCTTTCGCCATATTTCTACGTTATTTCATCCATCATGCAATTGAACAGGAAGGGACATCCCGCTATTGTTTACATTCACCCCTGGGAGTTCGATACCGAAAAGCCGGCCATAAATCTATCCATGTGCAGGAGGTCCATGCATTATCTCAATATAGAAGCTACTCCGCACAAAGTCGAGGGTCTGCTCCGCCATTTCAGGTTCGCGCCAGTGCGGGAAGTGCTGGGGCTCGTGCCATGAAAGACGGATATTATTACAGATCTCTCCTGTTGACGCTGACGGTATATTTTTCTTTTTTGGGCGGTCTCATGGCCCTGACCCTGATCAGCGGAGCAATTGTACTCGTAATTCTGACCGGTATAGGCGTTTTCCTGCTGACATACTTTTACGGAGGATTCAGGAAATTTGGCCTTAGAGGTTTATTAGGCATACTTTGAACAAGCGTGTTGTTGTAACGGGAATGGGCATTATCACGTCCCATGGTGTCGGTAAAGAAGCGAACTGGGAGAAAATCAGTGCAGGTAAATCCGGCATCAGGGAGATTGTGTCCTTCGACACCTCGGGATACAGGTGCAGGACAGGCGGCGAGGCTACTGACTTTGCAGCCGCGCCTCTGCGCAATCTGGACAGCAGGAGGCTTGACAGAGCGTCGCATCTGCTGATTCATGCGGCCGGCGAGGCCCTCGCGGAGGCAGGGCTCACCTCAGACATTAAAAATATTCCACTACTTCTGTCGCTGGGCACTACCCTCGGGGGTATGCTCTCCGGGGAGGCCTTTCACAGGGATGTCGTGGAGAGGGGCATTCAGAGGGCAAGGCTCTCTCTGCTCTCCGATTATCTGGCCCATGCTCAGGCAATCAACCTCTTCAGGGAGATGAAGCTAAAAGGAGACTTTCTCATCTTCTCAAACGCCTGCGCCTCTGGTACTAACGCTATCGGCCATGCCTTTAACTCCATCCGGCAAGGCAAATACAATGCCGCCATCTGCGGGGGATACGACACCATGAGCGAGTTCACCTTTGCCGGCTTCAGCTCTCTTATGGCCATGACCGGAACCCTTTGCAGGCCTTTTGACAAAGACAGGGACGGTCTTGTACTTGGAGAGGGTGCAGGCATCCTTGTTTTGGAAGAACTTGAGCATGCCGGTAGAAGGAGCGCCCGGATACTGGGCGAGCTATCGGGTTATGGCGAGTCGACTGATGCTCATCACATGACAAGTCCGGATCTCTCAGGCCTCAGCGCGGCAGCTGCGCTCACAAAGGCGCTGAGGGACGCCTCGAACCCGGCTATTGATTATATCAACGCCCATGGGACCGGCACAAAGTACAATGACGACATGGAGACCATGGCTATTCTGATCGCCCTCGGGGAAAAAGCGATAGAGATACCTGTAAGCTCGATAAAGCCGATGATCGGTCACCTCCTTGGGGGCGCCGGGGCTGTGGAGGCCATCATCTCGCTGCTTTCGATAATCCACAAAACCCTTCCTCCTTCTCTGAACTATGTGACTCCTGATCCCAAATGCAGCCTGAATATAGTACTCCGGCCCAGGGCCTCGGAGATAAGAACGGTCCTCTCAAACTCTTTCGGTTTCGGCGGTTCAAATGCCTCACTCATTATCAAAGAGGCGTCATGTCAAGGCTAACGATAACAGGGATTGGGTCCGTAACACCTATCGGTATAGGTAAAGAGGAACTCCGGCAGTCTCTGGATGAGGGGGCTTCAGGACTTGCGCGAATCAGAAAATTCCCGAGCCCTCTGAAAACACCAAGCGGGGAAATAAGAGATCCGGGTCTTGACAAAAATATGGCTGCACGCTTCAGACGGGTCGCTGCTGTTTCAAAATACGCCCTTTCGGCTGTGGACATGGCAATAAAAGACAGGGGTCTTCCCTTTCCAGGGGGGAACGAGACCGCGCTCGTAATGGGGCTGACCCACGGGGCGCTTACCTATACTGAGGCATTCCACGGTTCTTTGCTCCGGGAAGAAAGAGGCTCTGCGAGTCCACTGTTTTTTTCGGATTCGGTCCTGAATGCTCCGGCGGGAAACGTCTCAATATGTTATGGAATCAGAGGCCCTGTGCATACGCTTGTGGGCGGCCCAGCAACATCTCTGAAGGCGTTGATGCTTTCCATGCGGATGGCGAACTCCGGCGAAGTTGCAGGTGCGATAGCAGTCTCTTCGGAGGAGTTAAACGAGCTTTCCTTTTCCTGCTATTCCCGGTTGGGCATGACAGCCATATCCGAGGGCGCTGGAGCGGTTTTCATCGAAAAAGATGGTCCGGAAACAACTTCGAGGTACTGTTACCTTTCGGGCGCAGCCTCCAGGTGCTGCCCTTCGGACCCGGCTGAGGCATTGCAGGGAGCAATTCAGCAGTCACTGGATGAGGCCGGGCTTACGACAAGGGACATCGACGCGGTGATGACTGACACCCTGCCACAGGCTCTCACAAGATTCAGTAACGCAACACCTATTGTAACTTTGGCGCATTTGACAGGGTCCGCTTTTTCTGTCAACGCAATGTGGCATATAATATTGGCCTCCATGTCATTGCAGGGAGGCGCGCTGCCTCTGTCCGTTATTGTGGCCGGAAGACAGACCGGCGATCTTCGTCATATTATGGTATGCGCTTCAGAGTCTGACGGAGTCGGTGCCGCAGTTGTGCTGTCAAAGACATGAATTGCCGAATTACCCTAAGCCAGGAACATCCATGAGAAACCCGGTAGTGATCACAGGCATCGGTCTTGTAACTCCCCTCAGACCCTTTGATGGACTTCAGGCTTTTTGGGAAGCGCTCTGTTCCGGCGAAGACGCCATTAAGAGGGCCCCGGCCCCGCTGCTCGATACAAAAAAGAACTGGCTTATGGCTGGTATTGATCTATCCCTGCGGCCCCCGAAGGATGCTGATCCGGGAAACAAGCTCTTCGTAATCGCCGAAGCCGCGCTTTCCATGGCGCTGCATAACGCGGGGCTGCGCAACGCCACTCGTCCTGCACCCCTTACCTATAGCAGTCTATTGAATGTAGGCCTTGTTACAGGGACAGTACTCGGAAACGTGCTCCTCAAAGAAAGCAGGCTGATGGATACGGGAAAGGGGAACCCAGGCGATGACAACATGGAGTCTCTTTCTTCCCTGCGTTCATATCTTGCTTCGAAATTCGAGCTCTCCGGAGCAGGGTTTACCGTGTCAACAGCCTGCGCCTCAGGCACAGATGCCGTAGGAATCGCCGCGAGAATGATTGCCGCCGGGAAATGCGATGTTATGGTGGCCGGAGGGGCCGACGTGCTAAGCGACTTTGCCCTGCTCGGTTTTTCCGTGCTCCAGGCCCTCACGGACGACAAGGTCAGACCTTTTGACAGGAAAAGGACCGGCCTGGCTCTCGGCGAAGGAGCGGCCTTTGTTGTGCTTGAGTCTCTCAGCCATGCCTCAGCCCGTGGGGCCGGGATCTACGGGAGTGTGTTGGGCTACGCCTCGCGGGCCGACGCAAACCACCTGACCGGCCCTCACCGTGAAGGCCGCGGACTCTCCGAAGCGATGACCGCTGCTATCTCCGATGCAGGCCTTGCATCTGCTGACGTCGGGTACATAAACGCCCATGGAACAGGGACCGGCTACAATGATCTGATGGAGACGAAGGCGATAAAGAACGTCTTCCGGAAAGGCGCGTACGAAATCCCCGTAAGCTCGACAAAATCGATGCTCGGCCATTCCTTCGGCGCAGCTGGAGTTATAGAGGCTGTCTGCTGTCTTTTAGCAGTCAGAGACGGTATTATCCCCCCAACCATCAATTTTACTGAAAAAGACCCGGAGTGCGACCTCGATTACGTACCGAACGAGGCGAGAAATCATGAAATCAGAACCGCCATGTCGCTATCCGCAGGGTTCGGAGGACAAAACGCTGCCCTGATCGTAGGCAAAGGGTGAAGGCCGTAATAACAGGGAGATGCAAGCTGAGCAGCAGGGACGTTGAGGCTGCCTTGACCAGGCTCGCGGCCGGCTTCCGGCAGGTGCGCTTTGTCCACAGCCTGGAGAAATTGACCGTGGCTGCTGCAGGCCTGGTCCTGGATTCCGCAGGGTTAAGAGGCCCTTGCGGGAAATCCGATATCGGGATTTTCATCGGCATCGACAACTCCATCGAGGACCTCAAGGACCAGTTCTTCAGCGCCATATTGGATCAGGGAATGCTGGGAGCGAGTCCTATGGTCTTCCCTTTCACCTCTCCAAATTCCCTTGCTGCCAGGGTATCCATTGTCTATGACATAAGAGGGGAGAGCATTACAATTCCTATTAACCATTCCGGAGCCGATGTGATAAAATATGCAACTGATTGTATAGAGGGAAAATACATAAAAATGGCGGTCGCAGGGCTAATTACAATGAAGCACATGGCGCTTTCCGCTGAAGAAGGACGTTATGAGGCTGAGTTTTATTTCCTTGAAGATGACAAGAGCGCCCGAGAGCGCAACGCCGTGATATACGATTGCCTATAATAGCTCCGATGTGTCTCTGCGGTAAACTATTGCAGTTTTTCAGAACAGCATGAAATATTCCGACTTCATAGAAGGGCTTCCCGTGGAAGAAATTAAAAGGATCCAGGACAGGCTCCTGGAGGAGGCTGTGACCTATGCCTGGAAGCACTCTCCCTATTATATGAGAGTCTTTAGGGAGCGCGGTATCACCCCTTCTGATATCCGTGGAGTGGACAATATCTCCATACTCCCGCTTACACAAAAAGAGAACATCCAGGAGGACAACTGGGCCTTTCTATCTGTGCCAAGAGAAGAGATCGCGGAGATCGTCTCGACAACAGGGACTACCGGAGACCCGACGTTTGTTGCCCTGACAGCCGGTGATCTGGAACGTCTTGCCTGCAATGAGGAGAGGAGCTTCGGCTACGCATGCGCAGTCCCTGAAGACCTCTTCCATATCAGCGTGACTTGCGACAACCTTTTCATCGCAGGGATAGCATACTATCGTGGATTGATAAAGCTCGGTGCCTCTGTTGTCAGAATTGGCCCACAAAATATCATAAGGCATCTCGACCTGATCAGGAAGCTGAGACCAACAGGGATTGTTGCTGTGCCGTCATTTATGGTCCAACTGGCCAGGCGCGTAAGCAGCAATGGCGTGAGCGCTGCTGAACTGGGCATCAGAAAGATAGTTCTGATAGGGGACAGCATACGCGATGAGGATTTCAGGACAAATGCCCTCGGCACCCTGATAGAAAACGCCTTTGGCAATGTCTGTTTCTCAACATACGGGATCACCGAGGCGCAGCAGTCGTTCTGCGAGTGCAGCATACGTCAGGGACTTCACAGTCACCCTGATTTTGCCTTTGCGGAAATAATAGATGAAGAGGGTTTTCCTCTGCCTGACGGCGAAATGGGGGAGCTTGTACTGACCCCTTTCGGCATAGAGGGGATGCCGCTGCTTCGTTACAGGACCGGCGACATGACTTTCAAGATATCGGGACCTTGCGCCTGCGGCAGGAATTCGGTCCGCCTCGGCCCAATCCTTGGGCGGAGGAACCAGAAATTAAAGTTTAAAGGGGTCACCCTATATCCGAAGAACATCGAAAACGCCCTGCTGTGCGTAAAGGGTGTGATCAATTACCAAATCGAGGCCTTCACAGGCGATGACGAAACTGACAATATTATCCTTCGGGTCGGCTATCATGGAAACGGCGAGGATTTTCGGGCTGAATTATGCGAAATGATCAAGGCCAAGGCCAGGGTCACACCGAAAGTCGAAGTCGAACACCCTGAACAGGTCGACAAGAGGCTCTATGAAGGAGGCAGCCGCAAGGCGATGACTTTCATGGACAGGCGGGTGAAAAGATATGGGTAAGACTCTGGACATAACAGACAGACTTGGGTTTACCGATCAAGAGATCGAGGAGTGTCTGAAGAGCAGGGGCCTTCTTTCCATAGAGCTCGAATTTACGAAAAGATGCAACCTCAAATGCCTCTATTGCTACTCCGGCGCCGGGAACGCCTCGGAAAACGAGCTGGACCGCAGCGAACTGAAATCCGTGATAACTCAAGCGGAGAACCTGGGGGCAAAAAAAGTCGTACTTCTCGGCGGCGGAGAGCCGCTCCTTTACAGCGGGCTGACCGATATAATCGACTACATCTCTTCCCTTGGAATGCAGCAGGCCCTTTTTACCAATGGTGTCCTCCTCAGCAAAAGCATGGCCCAATTCCTCTTTGCGCGGGAGGTCTCTGTGGTCATAAAGAGCAACAGTATGAAGCCCGAGGTCCAGGATATGCTTGCCGGTGTGAGCGGAGCCTTCGGCCATATCAGGGAAGGGTTGGGGCACCTCATGTCTGCCGGTTATCCCGGCGAGAAGGCTTTTTTGGGCATACAAACCGTAATCTGCCGGCAAAACATCGACGAACTGCCGCTGATGTGGACGTGGGCCAGGGAGAATGGGATTGTGCCTTATTTTGAGATGCTCACTTTACAGGGAAGGGCAAAGGAAAACCCGGGACTGGAAGTGTCAAAGCCTGAGGTCAGGGCGATCTTCGAGCGCCTGGAGGAAATCGACAGGGAAATATCAGGCATCCCCTCCTGGCCTGCCCGTCCGACAATAGCGGCATTTTCGTGCAAACGGCACCTTTACAGTTGCCTTATTAATTCTCAGGGGTTTGTGCAGCCCTGCACAGGGGTGGACATGGCCATCGGCAATATACGGGAGACGCCGCTGGACAAAATACTTAAGGAGAGTCCGGTAATAAAGGATTTAAGGAACATCTACGAAAAGATAGAAGGAAGCTGTGGCGCCTGCGAATATCGCTGCGATTGTTACGGCTGCCGGGGGAACGCGTATCAGATTACCGGCAATTACCTGGCCTCTGACCCCACCTGCTGGCGCGCGTGTCTGCTATATGAAGATTCTGCTGATCTCCGTAAATAACGAGAAAGACCCTTATCCGGTGGCGCCGCTCGGCGCGGCTTATGTTGCCGGAGCGCTAAAAAAAAGCGGTCACAATGTCAGGCTTCTCGATCAGTGCTTTGCCGAAGATGCAGCTGAGCCTGTCAGAGCTTCGTTAAAGGAATTTCGACCTGACATCATCGGCATTTCCATCAGGAACGTCGATAACCTCACGTGCAACAGAAGCGTCTATTACATGCCCAGGATCAGGGTGATTTCAGACCTCATAAAGGACCTGACAGACGTTCCGGTAGTAGTCGGAGGCTCAGGCTTTTCGCTCTTTCCGGAAGAGGTGTTGCAATATCTTGAACTGGAGCTCGGCATTGTCGGAGAAGGCGAAAATGCGTTTGCCTCGCTCGTCGACGCCTTGAGCGCAGGAGAGAATTTCAGAGCAATCCCCAATCTATGCTGCCGCGACAACGGCGTTTTCAGGACCAATGCCGTGCGTCATGAGGATATGCCGCTCAGGCCCGACAGGTCTATTCTGGACAACGGGCTTTACATGAAAGCCGGAGGAATGGCAAATATTCAGTCAAAAAGGGGATGCCCTTTTGCATGCACTTATTGCACCTATCCGTCTATCGAAGGGAGTCAGCTGAGGCTGAGGGAGGTCGGAGAAGTGGTGGAAGAACTTGTGGAAATGCATCGTGAGTATAGCCTTGACCACGCCTTCTTTGTGGACGATATCTTCAATTTCCCGGCGGACCATGCTGTCTCGCTCTGCGAGCAGATGCTCAGAAAAAGCCCCGGAGTATCCTGGTCATGTTTTGCGACCCCAAAAGGCATGACGCGGGAGATTGCAGCCCTGATGAAGAAGGCCGGCTGCCTTGGAGTCGAGTTCGGTTCCGATGCCGGTTCTGAAAGAACCTTGAAAGGACTCGGCAAGAATTTTACCCCTGCGGACATCGCGCACGCCGCTGATTGCTGCAAAAAGGTTGACTTGCCGAACGCCCATTATATTATAATCGGCGGGCCTGATGAAGAAGAGTCAACCCTCCGTGAGACCTTCGGACTTTTCGAAAAGACCGGACAGACTGCGGTCATAGCAATGGTGGGAGTGAGGATTTACCCCAACACCAGGCTACGGGAAAGGGCCTTGATGGACGGCGTACTGGAAAAAGGCAGAGATCTCCTCAGCCCGGTTTTTTATATTTCGCCCCTGATTGATTCCGAAAAACTTTTCATGAAAGTAGCGGAGCATGCGGGGAAACAGGATAACTGGGTAGTGCCGGGCCTCTCCATAAGAAGTGATTCGAATATGCTCGCAAGCCTGAGGAAACTGGGCAGGAAAGGCCCTTTATGGGACATGCTCGT
>JAGVHR010000091.1 GCA_020056455.1 Thermodesulfovibrionales bacterium | reverse complement strand
CGGGGCTCATTGACAAAAACAATGCCTATGTCATGGAGCATTGCGGCCTGGCTTATGAATTCAAGGTCCGGCCTGAAATGCTCAAGCCGCTGTGCAATGGCAAGCGCCTTGACAGTGACAGCAGCGCTGTGCCGCACCAGAATATCAAACGCAGGAGAAGCAGGGTCAAAATATTTCTTAATGATGCTTAATGGGTCCATTTCAACTTTATGGTCATCCCTGTCGTTGCAGGGGCATAAAGTAATTTTATCAGACTGCATGGATTAAAGTACTGCCCGGCAGGCCTTTTTTGGAAAAACCAGAGGGTTTTTATTGATCATGGAATCTGACTTGACATGAATCGACTAAGGTTATATCATGTGAACATAAGGAGAGCCAATGGCCAATACAGCGAAGGATTACTATAAAACATTAGGGGTCGGCAAAAGCGCCTCGCAGGACGAGGTCAAGAAGGCGTTCAGAAAACTGGCACGCAAATATCATCCTGACCTCAATTCCGGAGACAAGACTTCTGAGCACAAGTTCAAGGAGGTCAACGAGGCATATGAGGTCCTGGGAGATGAGAAAAAAAGGGCTGATTATGATCAGTTCGGAAAATCTCCCTTTGAAGGCGGTGGGGCAGGGTTCGACTACAGGGCATATACCTCAGGGGACAGCTTCGATTTCGGAGATATGTTTTCAGACATATTAGGCGGAGCCGGGGGCCATGGGCAGGCTGATTTTCGAGGGTCTGATCTTGTCATGGGCCTTGAGCTTACACTGGAAGAGGCGTTTTCCGGAGTTGCGAAGCCCATATCATTCAACCGGGAGGTCAACTGCAAGGACTGCGGCGGTACGGGAGCAGAAACCTTTCAGCAGTGCGACAGATGCAAGGGCACAGGCAGGCTTTCAGCAGCCAAGGGCTTCTTCAAGATGGCGCAGCCCTGTCCGGCGTGCAACGGAACAGGGAAGAGAACAACAAAGGCGTGCCGGACCTGTAATGGTAGAGGAAAAACTCTTCAGGCTGAATCCATAAAGGTCAAGATCCCGGCAGGCGCGGATTCCGGCTCCAGGGTAAGGCTCAGGGGAATGGGAGGCGCTGGTCAGGGCAGAGGGGGCAACGGCGACCTCCAGATTGAGATTACAGTACGGCCGCATCCCCTGTTTACCAGAAAAGGCGATGACATCTATCTCGAGTTGCCTATTACCTTTGGGGAGGCTACCCTCGGAGCCAAGATAGAGATCCCCGCGATGGAAGGCCTCACTGTAATGACCTTGCCTCCAGGGGCGCAAAGCGGACAAAAATTCAAGCTCTCAGGCAAGGGATTTCCTTCAACAAGGAGCGGGAAAAGGGGCGATCAGTTCGTGGTCCTGAAGATCGCTGTTCCGAAAAATATTTCTGATAAAGATAAGGAAGCGATAAACCAAATAGAGGCCCTCTACAAAGAATCCCCGAGGAAAGGGATGATAAGAAAATGAGAAGCAGAGACAAGAATGAACCGGTCTATCTGATCAGCATCGTCTCTAAACTGCTGAACGTACATCCGCAGACTCTCAGGCTCTATGAAAAAGAGGGTTTTATTCAGCCCCGGAGGACAAACAAACAGAGGGTATACTCAGAGAGCGACATTGAGAGGCTTAACCTCATACTGCAGCTTACGCGGGAACTCGGAGTGAACAGGGCCGGCGTAGATATAATCCTCAGGATGAGACGCCGCATGGGCGTGCTTCAGCAGGAGATGGAAGAGATGATGAACAGTCTTGAAGATCAGCTAAGGAAGGATTTCAGGGACAAATTGCGCAAGGCTTTGAGAGACGAATAGGAGGACATAGGGATGGATAAATTTACAATAAAGAGTCAGGAAGCGGTACAGGGTGCGCAGAGGCTCGCAGAGAGAAAGGGGCATCAGCAGATCGATGTTGAGCACCTGCTGTGGGCCCTGCTCGAGGACGATGAAGGGGTTGCAGCCCAAATCATAAAAAAAATCGGGGTAAATACAGGGCTGCTAAGGAAGGACATAGAAACAATCCTTGACAGGCTGCCCAAGATAATCGGACCTTCGCCGGTAGGCCAGGTTTATGTAACCCCGAAATTAAAAGAGGTGTTTGAAGCTGCCAACAAAGAGGCTGAACATCTGAAAGATGATTATGTCAGTGTTGAGCATCTGCTCACGGCAATTCTCTCCATAGCATGTCCTGCATCAGAGACCATGAAGAAATACGGCGTGGATTCGGCAAAGGTGCTGGGGGCGCTGCGGGAGATTCGCGGGACCCAGCGGGTAACTGACCAGAACCCTGAGGAGAAATATCAGGCCCTGAAAAAGTTCAGCAAGGACCTGACAGAGCTTGCCGCCAAGGGAAAACTTGACCCTGTAATAGGGCGTGACGAAGAGATCAGGAGGATCATACAAGTCCTTTCAAGGAGGACAAAAAATAACCCTGTGCTGATCGGTGACCCGGGTGTGGGAAAGACCGCCATAGCCGAAGGCCTGGCGCAAAGGATTGTGGCAGGCGATGTGCCTGAGACCCTAAAGGACAAGAAGGTTGTTGCTCTGGACATGGGCGCGTTGATAGCAGGGTCAAAGTTTAGGGGAGAGTTTGAGGACAGGCTGAAGGCCGTAATCAAGGAGATAGAAGCATCAGAAGGGAAGATTATTCTTTTCATCGATGAACTCCACACCCTTGTGGGCGCAGGGGCCGCGGAAGGGGCCATTGACGCCTCGAATATGCTCAAGCCGGCCCTTGCAAGAGGCGAACTGCGCTGTGTCGGGGCTACGACCCTTGGAGAATACAGGAAGCATATTGAAAAAGATCCGGCGCTTGAAAGACGGTTTCAGCCCATTGTCATAAAGGAGCCGTCCGTGGAGGACACGATCTCCATACTTCGAGGTCTTAAGGGCAGGTATGAAGTGCATCACGGCGTGAAGATCAAGGACGCTGCGCTTATATCTGCGGCAGTCCTGTCTCACCGGTATATAACTGACAGATTTCTGCCTGACAAGGCGATCGACCTGATTGACGAGAGCGCATCAAAGCTTAGAATGGAAATCGACAGCATGCCTGTAGAGCTTGATGAGGTCGAACGCAAATTCCGTCAGCTTGAGATCGAAAGACAGGCTGTGATGAGGGAAGATACAAAGGACTCGAAGCTCAAGCTCGACAAGATACAAAAGGACATGGCAGACCTCAATACGCAAAGGGATGAGCTCAGGGCCCAGTGGACCAGCGAAAAAGAGGTCATCTTCAACATCCGTGCGCTCAAGGAAAAGACCGAAAAGACAAAGATGGAAGCAGACAAGGCTGAACGCGAAGGTGACCTCAGTAAAGCGGCAGAACTTAAATACGGCAAACTTCCTGAACTGCAGAAAGCCCTTGATGCGATAAACGCAAAGCTGATCGAGGGCGGAGATAAAAAGAAGATGCTCAAGGAGGAGGTTGACGAAGAAGATATTGCAGAGGTTGTGTCAAAATGGACCGGCATCCCTGTATCGAAGATGCTTGAAGCTGAGGTCCAGAAGCTGCTCCAGATGGATGAAAGGCTCGGCATGAGGGTTGTCGGCCAGCAGGAGGCCATTGAAGCTGTATCGAATGCCGTCAGGCGCGCTCGTGCCGGCATTCAGGACCCTGACAGGCCGATAGGTTCGTTCATATTCCTTGGGCCCACAGGTGTCGGAAAAACAGAGCTGGCAAAGGCCCTTGCAGAGTTCCTCTTTGATGACGAAAACGCGATGATCAGGATTGATATGTCCGAATATCAGGAGCGGCATACGGTGTCAAGACTGATAGGAGCGCCTCCAGGCTATGTCGGCTATGAGGAAGGGGGCCAGCTTACAGAGGCCGTACGGAGAAGACCCTATTCAGTAGTGCTTTTCGACGAAGTCGAGAAGGCCCATCCGGAGGTCTTTAATCTGCTTCTGCAGCTCCTTGATGACGGCAGGCTCACTGACAGTCACGGCAAGACAGTTGATTTCAGAAACACTGTGGTGATAATGACCTCTAATATCGGTAGTGTGCATATTCAGGAAATGTTATTGAAAAAAGAGAAGGAGCCGGCTGCCCACTGGATTGACAGCTCAGACCAGGAGTTTAAAGAAAAGGTCATGGAAGATCTGAAAAAGTTCTTCAAACCCGAGTTTCTAAACAGGGTGGATGAGACTGTCATCTTCAATCCCCTTACCAGGGACCTCCTGATCAGGATTGTGGATATACAGGTCGCGAAGATGAAGCGGTACATCAAAGAGCAGCACATCGACCTGAAGCTCACAGAGCGGGCCAGGGAGTATTTTGCCGAGGCAGGGTTCGATCCCATTTATGGAGCGCGGCCTCTCAAGAGGGTGCTTCAGAAGAAAATACTGAATGATCTCGCAAAAAAAATCCTTGAAGGCGCCTTCCGGGAAGGCGACATTATTGAAGTGGATGTTGACGAGGGGCAGCTCACCTTCAGCAGTGAAACAGCAGCCGGAGTCATTATGTAGGCATCCTTGCGCAAAAGGAGGTGATGCAGGCTTTTTGGCAGTCTCTCTTTGACCAAGGTTGATATTGCGTAACCCTCTCACCCAAAGGGCGAGATTATATTTTCAGAAAGAAAAATGCATCTGACCACAAACATGATAGGCAGGAAAATCATAATGTCCATAACAGGACTTGTGATGGTCGCGTTTGTCCTGCTGCACCTGCTGGGCAATTACTCCCTGTTCAAAGGCCCTGACAGCATCAATGCCTACGCAGACATATTACAGGGTCTTGGCCCTTTACTCTGGCTGATACGCCTTATCATGTTTGCAGTCTTTGTCCTGCATGTTTTTTTCGGCATAACCCTTACGCTTGAGAATCGCGCAGCAAAGCCCCTGAAATACGCTGTTGGAAGAAAAAACCTCAGCACAACCTCAGCAGGCAGGAGCATGATCTGGACAGGGCTGCTGATAGCCTCATATCTTGCATATCATCTGCTGCATTTCACACTGCAGGTCATTAATCCTGAAACTTCGGCAAGCCTCAACCCCGAGGCAATGGGGCAGCCTGATGTTTTTTCCATGGTGGTGCTGAGTTTCAGGGAAACCATAATCTCCGGCATATACATCTTGTCAATGGCTGCCCTG
>JAGVHR010000039.1 GCA_020056455.1 Thermodesulfovibrionales bacterium | reverse complement strand
GCAGGCATAAGAAGTCAACGTCGGTTTTGCCCCTGCCCGCACATACAGGTCAACATCGGCAGACAGGTTCGTCAGGTTGACAATAATCTGAGTGGCTGCAGCAGAGGTTGTTATTTGATAATAAACCCATGCCCCTAATGCAACAGAACCATTTTGGGGAACACCGGAGGTCAATGGTATCGTATCGCTGGCAGAGATTTCGTCTGCTCCGATGTCAGGCATCGTGCCTGCAGGATTAGGACGCATCTCGCCATCATAATCCGTTGCTGGAGCGCCTATGGTTCTCCCCTGATTCACCGCTGGAGACGCTGGTGTGATGTGATAGTTGCCCGCAGCAGGATTTAGCGGTGTAAAAAGAATATTAATGTTGTTGCCCCCCTCGTCAATGACCGTCGCTGTTTGCAGGACGTTGGAGTAGGTAAGGACAAAACCGGGGTTGGCGGCGATGTTGGTGCCGTCGTTGTAATTCTTTCCGCCCGGGCCTCCTGTCAGTGCCGAAAGGATGCAATCGTCGGGATTAAGCGCCGGAGGGGTGCCGACTGCATTGATGACCGCCAGATCCCAGTATGGTCCGGCAGGGTTGGGAGCCAGGCCGCCCGCGCCGCCGTTGAGGCTGGCGTCATTGAAGAACGAGCGGTTGTGCCAGATGATGTTGTTCACCAGTACCGGGTTGGAGTAGTTCGACTCGCCGGGTAGCGTGATCAGTGCCTGCAGGGCAGCGCTGTGGGTCCCGGAGGCGACCCCTGCCGGTTGTGGTGTCGAATTAACTGCGCCTGCGGCGAAGGCAAGGCTGCCCGTGGCCGTGCTGTCGTTGTTGGCAATGGTATTGTTTACAATATTCGCCCGCAAGACATCCTGCAGGGATATCCCTGCGCCGGAAACCGCGGCCACATTGTTTACGATGATGTTGTTGACGATGTTCAGCCGGTACCAGCTCGCATCATTGGCTGGAGATGCCGCTACATCCTGGGCGTTGACTGCAAAGGCCCGGATGCCAGCCCCGGAGCCGGCGCCAGTCAGGTTCCCCTGGATCAAGTTGGCCTCTATGGTGACGTTTCCGGTCCCTTCAACTCCTGCCACAGTGTCGCCCACGAAGATACCGCCGCCGTCTCCGGCCGTGTTTAATATGGCGCCGAAGAACACCTCGTTGAAGAGGATCTTGTTCTTGCGGATTATATTGTTGCCGGCACTGAAGCCGTTGTGTGCAATACCGCCGCCATTAAAGCGGCTGAAATTGCCCGTGACTATATTGTTTTCTACCAGGTAATTTTCCGAACCTTCGTTCATGGCGATGCCGCCACTCCCGTCAACGCCGCCGTTGGTGTGGACTTTGTTGTTTCGAAGGATTACATTGTCGTTTTGGGAGTCGAATCCTGCATCCGGCGTGCCGACGCCAATGCCGCCGGCGAAGTTGCCCTGGTTATTGGTAATGTTGTTGTTGCTGATGACTATGTTGCGCACACCTGCGACCGCGAATATCCCACCGCCTGCCTTACTGCCGAAGATGGTAAAGCCGTCGATCATACCGGCAGTGTTGAATGGGTTGCCCGGGTTCAGAGTTTTTGTCCCCGGCAGTTCGTTCTGGAGATTGCCGTTGGGATAGGTCAGCTCTCCGATGACGAAGATGCCCGGAGCTTCCGCAGCGGTGAAGGGATCCTTCAGCAGGTAGCTTGCGAAATCCCTGGCGCCCAGGCTGTCTACAAATGTGTGGAAGGCCTGCAGCCGGTCGAGCGGGTTTGGGTTGGCATTGATAAACGTGGAGCCCGCCCCAGAGCCCTGGAGACGCACCGGTTTGTGCATGACCACGTTTTCATTATAGATTCCCGGCGCGACAAGGATCAGGTCGCCGGCGGAAGCTGCATTAATGGCCGACTGGATAGTCGGGTAATCCGCCGGGACATTTCGTACAGTGGTAGCCGCACAGTTTGCGATGGTCAGGGTCACACCGATCTCGGTGGTCAGCCCGCCGCCGCCTCTGGTAACCATGAGGGTTCCCGTTGTGGCGCCTCCGGCGACTGTGGCGTTGATAGTACCATCGTTCCAGCCTGTAATCGTAAGGGGCACGCCATTCAAGGTCACGCTCCCCTGAGTCGTACCAAAGCCGTAGTCCCGTGTGACATTGGTGCCGGTAGCAGGATCAATGACCACAGTCGGCCCAAGCGAGGTGATGGTGACGGCAGTCTGGCTGAGATCGCTGCAGAGCAGCGGTCTGCCGCCAGGACCCGTGACGGATTTGATCACCGGGGTGCCGTCAGCCGGAGCGGTGGAAAATCCCGTGCCGGCAGCTGCAAAAGCCCGTATCGGAACAATCGGAGTATCCACATAGGTTGTAGTCCCCGGCATGTACTGGAAGGTCCATGGGCTCACAGCATAGGTCGGATCATAATAAGGATCCTGGGTTCCATCCGGCCGAATCGGATCGTTGAGAACCAGAGTGATCATGCTGGGAGAAACTCCTGTCGGACATGGTATGTTGATAGAAAAGGTCGACGGAAGAAGGGCGTTGTAAGTACCGAACTCGTCAGCGTAGACCCTCGTGATCTCCCTGCCAGTCCAGTCTTTGAAGGAGACCGGTATCCAGGCAGCGGCCAGCTTCTCGCCAAAAACGGGGCTTCCCGCATTGAACTCCGCTGTCAAGTCGTTGAGCACAAAGCCGACTACCCGGGCAGCTTTGGGGACCTCAGTCAGGAACTGGAAATCCGCGGCTGTGTTCTGCCCTTGCTTAACGGTTACCTGTTTCATGTTGCAAAGCGGTGTGGTTGAGCCTGCCAAAGGCGGATCAATCGCAACACCGGGGAAAAGTGTAAGTTCGTCCGGTACGATGTGCAGCGGTTGGCCGTTGTCGACCGTACCGACACATGGCGGAGGAAGAAGCAGCGGGCTGGGGGTCCAGACCTCACCGAAATCAACGTTCTTGTCTTCTTCTTTTACGATCCCGTAGTAGGATGGCATCACTGATTCAACGATGTACGTTCCATCGGGTAACTGCGGATCGCCTGCGGGAGATCCGAAGGCGTAGCCGCCGTCAAAAACACCGGGCCGCACCTGATTCCAGGTGCCAAAGCCGTCGGCGCACTCGGGTGCAGTAATGCCGTGGATCACCGGAAGATCCTGGATGCAGCGGCTTGGGTTGTTGTCATCCCAGCTATCGGTAGAGGCTACCTGTAATGCATCGCCAAAGCTGAAGGTGATGCTGTCGCCGCTGCGGACCACGTCCTCGGGTCCCATTGGTGCGGAACCTTCCGCCCAGCCGAAGGGATAGTTGTCCGCGTCGCAGAGTTGCACCCCCGGAATGCCGTCTATATCATCGATGATACCGTCCGCTCCGGAAAGGCCGGATATATTATTCAGGTTGTCCTGGTACAGGCAGACCTGCACACGGGGAATACCGGGCTCCCAAGTTTCAGCAGCGCCATAGCGGGGCTCATTTTCGGCTCGGGTCACAGAATTAAAGACGATGCCGGAGATGCCACCGTTTTCTCCGGATGCATAGATAGTCTTGCCCCAGTCGATAAGATTTGTCTGGCCGAGGAAGAGCTGCGTAGCTTCAAGTAGTACCGGACCGGTTTCAGTCCGGTAACTGTTGGTTTGGTAAACATTGGACGGGTCAGCCGGATTCTGCGGCTGCAGGGCCTTGTTGCCGTTAGCCGGCCACGCCTGCGAGGTTATCTGTCCCCCGTAGTCGATTGCAGTAGTCATCCCGGTTGTCTTGAAGCGGGCAAAATCCACTTCCGCCACAAGCCAGTTGAAGAAGGGGAAGACCTCGCCAAGCTCATATTCGCCCATCAGATCCGTCGGCGTAGTCTGGTACATCGAACCGTCGCGGAACCGGAGGTTAATGTTCTGACCCATGATGCCGGCCTCGCCGGCGTCACGGAAGCCGTTTTGATTTACGTCATTGAAGACACTTCCCTCTAATGTTCCAAACCAGCGGAAGGCCAGCACATTGCCAAGGTTCACTGTTGACCCTGACCCTCCCGCTCCGGGTGGAACGGTGACAGTGCGGAAGCCAAAGAGAAAATCGAGGGGTTTGTCCCAGTATACAAGTTGATATGTGCCGGGCGGCACATTGTTAATTATGAAATTACCATTAGCATCGCAGGGCGCTGCATACAGGCCGGAAGGCTGCAGACCGGGTGTTGCCACGGGATTGTTCAATCCTACCCAGCACTCCGCGACCGGAGGACCGGGGAAGTATCCTTGCAGGCTCGGGGGCCTGGAAAAGTGGTTCAGGCGCACGGTTCCCTGGATAGACCCTGTGAAGCCAGCACGGTTGACATAATCGGGGTCCCCCGAGGGGATGTTCCACGGAAGCGCCTTAACGCTCTGCCCCGAAATTACCGATTCACCGCCGGGGCTTATCTTGACGAAGCCGAAGGCAACGTGGTTGAAGCCCTGGCCGAAACCTTCGATGAACATCCTGGGCTCGTTTGCCTTGACCCAGGCATCTATGACCTGCGTCCCCTCAATGGTGGAAGTTTGTATCCAGGATATCGGATTGCCGTTGTCATCAAACTGCGGAGGGACAACCAGAACGCCGTATTTTCCGGGAGCGATGTTCTTGATAATCGCCTCACCGATCTTGAGATTGTACGGGTTTCTGGCCGGATTATTGACATCTGCAGCCGTCATAGTGGTTATTATGCCTGTCCCCATGGAGGTCACATTGCCTGATGCGTCATACATGGTCCCAAGTGGATTGCCGAAGGCATCATACATGACCTGTCCCGCGGCATCGGATATCGTGACTGTAGCCCGTCCGAGACCGCCGTTAATCGGCGGCGGGTTGGGGATGGCTTCGCCGCTCAGGCCGCCGTCGTATTCATCCCAGGTATTGTTAATCGGGTTGTGATCGACATGAGCAAAGATGGTGATCTGGGCAGTCGGCAGAGGATGCTGGTTCACCCTTACTGTCACCGGGTCCTTGAAAACAAGAATTCCTCCGGCCCCGATAGCAGAGTTAGAAGAGCCGCTCAAGGCATAACCTGAGTCCGGGAGGATCGTGATGAAGTACCGCTTGTTATTCGGCACATCAACAGTTGCGGAGGGTCCTGCCGATGCCCCTGATATTACAACCGGCGCATGGCTCTTGTGGATGGCGAGGGTAGCGCTCGGCGGGTTGACCTGCACTGTCTGAGGGATAGTCAGGGTGGTGTTATCCTCCTCCACCAGGTATCGGAAACCGCCCGGCAGAGGAGTGCATATGTTATTCGCGCTGCATCCTTCGACGTTTAAAATAAAGGCCTCCGAGACATTTGCACCAACAGCAAGCAAACCCGTGGCCGCAAGAATAAATCCGATAAGTCTGAAAACTCTTTGAATACCACATAATCTTTTCATGAAAATACCTCCTTTTAGAAATTCATAAAACGATCGGGCTTGCCTTTGCGCTTACCCATAACTTTAAACCGGAACCAGACAACGCTGTTCCACCTTAACCGCGCCTTTCTGGAAATCAGTTAATGTTTTTAGTCATGTTTATTGATCTGTTATAAAGTTCTTCTGTTTGTTTTTTGATTCATGATCCAGCGACTCATGTATTATCTCAACGAGTTTCTCGAATTTAAATGGTTTGTTAATGAAATTTTTGACATTGAGCGCCTGCAGCATTTTGCAGCCTGAATCACAATTGGAAGCCGTCATAACAATGACCGGGATGTCAGAATGATTTTTAAACATGTCAGCTATAAGCTCATACCCGTTTTTTACCGGCATATTTAAATCCGTTATTAAAAGGTCTATATGTGAGGATTCAAGAATTCTCATAGCTTCTTCTCCGTTTCCCGCTGTAATAATATTAAAGTTTGCGTTATGAAGCCTTAATGCCTCAGAGAGGCTTGATAAAATCAGTTTCTCATCATCTACAAGAAGTAAGTCTTTCATTAAGGCTCTTATTGCACAGATGATGCCACATTTCAGTATTGAGCAAAATCAATCGGTTTTAAATTTTGTAGTGGTGAGGAAGGCCGGGACCGTATTATTCTGGACGGTTCATTATGGACCGGTGGTTCATTTCAGGCCGTATTCTTTGACTTTTCTCTTCAGTGTAGAGAGAGATATCTTCAGGGCCTGAGCGGTCCTGGTGTAGTTGTTTGAAAGTTTTTCGAGAGCTGAGCTGATGTACCTTTTTTCCAGCTCAATAAGCGGTATGATTCCCTCTGTTGTCAGGCTGTTAAGATTATCCGGTTTGGCCGGGGACGTTTTGCCTAAAAATACAGAAGGGGTTATTACCGGGCCGTTCTGAAGCAGGCACGCCCTTTCAAGGATGTTTCTCAGCTCGCGCACATTGCCGGGCCAGTCATATTCCATCAGCCTCTGAAGATCGGATTCGTCTATTCTGACATCCCGGCATTGAGCGATCTTTTTCAGGAGATAAGCGCAGATTTCGGGTATATCCTGCCGCCTTTCCCGCAACGGGGGGATGTGTATCCTTATTACGTTCAGACGATAGTAAAGATCGCTCCTGAAATTTTTACCAATGGTGTTTTCGAGTTCGGAGGAAGTGGCGGCGATAATCCGGACGTTGACCGGCAGGATAATATCTCCTCCGAGCCTCTTGATCTTTTTATCCTCAAGCACGCTCAGAAGCTTTGTCTGAAGGTGCACGGGCATCTCCCCGATTTCGTCCAAAAACAGAGTGCCGCCTTCCGCCATTTCAAAAAGCCCGCGTTTTGAAGACGCCGCGCCCGTGAAGGCGCCTTTTTCATAGCCGAAGAGCTCGGACTCAATGAGGTTCTCCGGAAGCGCCGCGCAGTTGATGCTTATGAACGCATTTCCGCCTGAATTGCTCTTATAATGAATCGCCTTAGCTGCAACATTTTTGCCGGTGCCTGTCGCCCCTGTGATCAGCACCGGAGCCTCGGTTGAAGCGGCAAGGTCCACCGCCTTCAGGATTTCCGCAAATTCGCTGCTGCTTCCTATCAGCACGGCTTCCTCGCTGTCTTTAATGTTCCTGTAGTTTTCGATACTGGCGACCTTCTCGAGGTTGAGTGTCTTTAACGCATTCTTGAGAGTGAGGGACAGTTCCTCCATTTCAAAAGGCTTTGAAAGATAGTCGTACGCGCCGTTCTTGATGGCCTGTACCGCGTTCTCAAAACTGGGGTAAGCGGTTATAAAGATTATCTTGGCGTGTTCGTTGTATTTCAGGATCGAAGAGCAGATAGTATGTCCTTCCCCATCAGGCAGGTTCTGGTCCAGCAGGACTATATCGACCCTGTTCTGTGAGCTGATAGCAGTCCCGTCAGCCAATGTATGCGCCGTAAGCACTTTCAGGCTATTTCTTTCCATACTATCCCTGATCACATCGCAAAGCAGCCTGTCGTCTTCAATGATCAATAATACTTTTTTATCTTTATCTGTTTTCACTTTTGCCCTCCGGCATAAATATGCTTACTTCCGTGCCTTCATTTACCCGGCTT
Organism: Thermodesulfovibrionales bacterium; assembly: GCA_020056455.1. Taxonomy (GTDB): domain Bacteria; phylum Nitrospirota; class Thermodesulfovibrionia; order Thermodesulfovibrionales; family UBA6898; genus UBA6898. The sequence goes on along the minus strand of JAGVHR010000039.1, from coordinate 5,220 downwards.
GTAACCTCTATTGAAGAGTCCATCTTTGCCAGCATTTTTTTTGCGATGACAAGACCGAGTCCGGTACCGTCTGATTTAGTGGTATAGAAGGGTTTGAACATATTCCTGTGCTGCTCCTCTGTCATCCCGCATCCGTTGTCGGATATTCGCATCCGTATCATGCCTGAAGCCTTTGACACGGCGATGGATATCCTGGGACCCGGTCTCGCTTCGCAGGCGTCAACTGAATTGGTAAAGAGATTTAAAAGCACCTGCTGCAGCGCCCGTGGATCGGTATGGCAAAACTCCGCACCCGGTTCCATGGATGTTGTTATGGCGATGCCTTTTTTTTCGTAATCGGTTTTACTCAACAAAAGAAATTTCTCCAGGAAATCCTGGATACTTATATCCCGCAATTCCGGTGTTTCATACATGTTAAAAGTCTTCAGGTTTTTCAGGAGGTATTCGATCCTTAACACCTCATCCAGTATGCGCCCAATGTATGTCTGAATGGTTTCTTTTGAATAATAGTCCATGTTTGACTTCAGTAAAGTCAGCGTTATCTTTATTGAATTGATGGGATTGCCGATCTCGTGCCTGATCCCGGAGAAAACATAGCCGATATTATTCATTGTGTTCACCGCTTCCGCAATAGACTCAAACCTGAGTTTATCCGTCACATCACGTCTGATCATAGTGTAGTTTGAAATCCTTCCCGCATAATCTTTAACAGGGGCGATGGTAAGATCCTCCTGATACAGGGCGCCGTCTTTCTTTTTGCTGACCATAAGCCCTGTCCAGACTTTCCCCTGTCTGACTGTTTCCCTGATCGACATATAAAAAGCTTCGTCATGCCTCCCGCTGTCGAGGAAGTGCAAGTCACGTCCTATAACCTCTTCTCTGGAATAACAGGTGATGTGTTCAAAAGCCGGATTCATATATTGAACCTTACCTTCCGTATCGGTTATTACAATTGCATCAATTGCAGACTCGGCTGCGGCCGTAAGGCGCGCGCGGTCTTCTTCTACCCTGTACCTGTGAACAGCCTCTCCCACAAGGAGCATCATAGAGTCCATGAACTCGATACATTTCAGAGACGCTTTCCCCCCTATTTTGTCGGCAAGATGGAAGACCCCGACCACCCTGTTCTGATAACGGATGGGGATTATGGCCATTGATATAAAACCGCTCTGAATGCATCCGCTGCGGTAGCTGTTCTTCTCTTCTTTCTTCAGCGAGGTTACAAATTCAACGAAGTTATTGCAGTAAAAAGAGCCGCCCGGGGATATAAAAGATAATTCCTGCTGTTCAGGCTTTTCCTTTATGACCCTGGCGCATATGCATATGTCGTTATTAACTGACACGGCAGCTTCCTGCTTACAAAATTCGCTGCTGAACCCCTTGTATGATGCGTAAGGCATGTTGCCTTTGTCGTCCAGTATCCTTATCCCGCTTATCCCGAAAGATCTGCATGCGCTCCATTTTCCGACCAGTTCGAGCACCGAGTCAAGATATTCTTCTCTTGAAAATGTCCGTGAGTACAGCTTCAGCAGGGCATTGCTGGCGCTGATCGTCTCGTTGGCGATGAGAAGGTCAGCCGTCCTTTGCCGGACCCGGACCTCCAGATCGTCTTTTGCTTTTGTCAACAGTACCTCAGCCTGTTTACGCTCTATGGCATACCGAAGCGAGCGCACCAGCAGGCTGCTGTCCAGCCTTCCCTTGACAAGATAGTCCTGTGCCCCCATCTGGAGGGACAAGAGCGCGGACTCTTCATCATCAAGACCTGTTAATATTACGATCGCAGAATCAGGAGCGGTTTTTTTTACCTCATAAATTACCTCAAGGCCGCTGCTGTCGGGGAGCCCGAGGTCAAGAAGGATAACGTCAAACTCATGACGGCCCAGTTCTTCACATCCCCCTGAAAAAGTCCCGGAGTGCACAAGTGAAAACCGCAGGACCTTTACTTCTTCAAGCATTTCCCGGATAAGCCTGGCGTCTCCGGGGTTGTCTTCAATCAGGAGAATATTTAATGCTTTTTTATTCATGATGATTTAAATTATATAGTGAAAAACGGTCCTGTGCAATTTTTTTAAGACAAATAATACAGCACAGGGTCTTTGAGAGTAGGGAAGTCATCTTTCAGGACAGGTAATAGACGACTGATTCTTTAAGCGCAGGCAGCTCTTCTTCTGAGAGTTCAAATAACTCGAAACTTTCCTTGTTAACTTCAGGGATGCGGAAATTACCGCTTGCTCCCAGCTCAAACCGCTGCACCAGCACGTCGGCAACATGCACTGCCGAGACAATATCGCTGTCAATTTTACACAAATGCGGGTTATGGTGCCAGCGTATGGCATTAACCAGAAACGAAGGCATGCTCCACCACTCTGCAAGGTGTCTGCCGATCTCTTCGTGAGTCGTCTCTAATACATCATACTCTGCTTCCAACAATAATGATTTCTTCTGACGGGCCGTGTCAATAATTTTTCTGAAATTATCAAAGAGACATCCCTGCTCAACAAGTTTTCCTATGTCATGCAGTAAACCTGCGGTAAAGGCCCGGTCAACATTTTTCGGTTCCTCGTGCGATATCCTGCCGATAAGCAGTTTTGCCAGGATTCCGCATGCAAGAGAGTGAGTCTGAAAATCCTTCAAATTGAAACCTGTAACAACCGGGGGACCTGAGGATATGGAACTTAAGATAGAATGTGAAAGCACCAGCCCTTCGACAATATCAATTCCAAGGATCATCAGTGACCGCTCGACGGTGTCAACCTTATACATTTGCCCGAAAAGCGCAGAATTAGACCAGCGCAGGAGTTCTGCAGAGACCGCGGCGTCCTGCTCAATGATTTCCGCAAGGCTTTCTATGGACAAAGTATTTTTATGTGAAAAACATTTTTTTATTTCAAGGTAGGTCTGTGGAGTGGCGCTCAGTGAAGTCAGGGAGTTGATGATTTTCTGAAGCCCGATGTTTTTCTTTTTCAGCTCCTCTGCCTGCAGGAGCGCGTCACAAATAACCCCTTTCAGATTTTCATCATCCCAGGGCTTTGGGAGGAGCTGCTGGGCGCATCCTTCGGACAGCGCCGTTACAATTGCGGTCCGGTCTGCATACCCGCTCAGGAAAATACGAACGATATGGGGATATAGTTCCTTCACCTGTTTCAGAAAGGCCAATCCGTCCATAACGGGCATGCGCACATCGGAGATAACAAGATCGACATTTTCTTTTTTAAGAATTTCCAGCCCTTTGCTGCCGCTTTCTGCAAAAAACAGATTCCAGGGTTTATCATATAGTAAACGACGCAGGGAATTAAGGACATTCTCTTCATCATCTACAAAGAGTATGGTCTGATGTTTTTCCGTCATATTAATTAATATATCGGCATTTTGAAATAAATTCATTAAACTCCGTATAATAGAGAACTTTTTATATTATAATTGAATCTTTTTATTGTCATTCCCGCTTGTCGGGAATCTCTTTTTATTACAGAGGTGAAAAGAATGATTCCGGACCAGCCGGAATGACAGAAATCAAGGAGGAATAAATTGCGAAAGAAAGTTTCCATAGACCTGTCCCACAGGGTGAAAGATCTTCCACCTTATCTTTTTGCGGCTATTGACAAGATGAAGCGGGAAGCTCTCGGGAAAGGCGTGGACCTGATAGATTTAAGTGTCGGCGATCCGGATATCCCGACACCAAAACACATTGTCCAAAAAATGAAAAAAGCTGTTGAGAACCCGGCGCATCACCGTTATCCATCATATGAAGGATTGCTTTCTTTCAGACAGGCAGTAGCGGACTGGTACAAAAGAAGATTCAATGTATCACTGGACGCAAAAACAGAAGTCCTCTCGCTCATAGGCTCTAAAGAAGGTATCGGGCATATCCCTCTTGCATTTATAAACCCGGGAGATGTTGTTCTTGTGCCTTCTCCGGGATATCCTGTCTATCCTGTCGCAACACTTTTTGCCGGCGGTAAAAGTCATATCATGCCCCTGCTTGATAAAAACAATTACCTTCCTGACCTTGGGGCGATCCCTAAGAATGTTCTGAAAAAGGCAAAGCTCATGTTTGTTAATTATCCCAACAACCCCACGTCTGCTGTTGCAGGCAGAAACTTTTATAAAGAGGTAATTGATTTTGCCGCCAAAAACAATATTCTCATATGTCATGATGCGGCCTATTCAGAAATTTATTATGACAACAAAAAGCCTTTGAGCTTTCTCCAGATACCGGGAGCAAAAGACGTGGGAATAGAATTTCACTCACTCTCAAAAACATACAATATGACCGGCTGGAGGATTGGTTTTGCCGTTGGAAACGCTAACGCACTGTACGGGCTCGGAAAGATCAAGACAAACCTTGATTCCGGAGTGTTTCAGGCCATTCAGGAAGCATCAATTGAAGCGCTGAAAACTGAAGAGCCTGTTCTTGAAAATATAAGAGATATCTATCAGGAAAGAAGAGATGTTTTATACAATGGATTAAAGGCCCTGGGCTTTGAGCTTCGAAAACCAGGGGCAACATTTTACCTCTGGACAAAAGTGCCGGAAGGTTTTACATCATCCGGTTTTGTTACACACCTTCTTGAAAATACAGGGGTACTCGGGACCCCGGGCAACGGCTTCGGCGCTCCGGGTGAAGGTTACATAAGATTCGCGCTGACAGTCCCGTCCAAGAGGATGAAAGAGGCGGTTGAGAGGATCAGGAAGATAATTTAAGAAAAGCATGTTAGGAGTTTGAGTTATGTGAAAAGGTTTGATTGGAATCCCTTTTCAACTGACTGCTGACTGCTGACTGCTGACTGCTTATATATGTCTACAGCATACATCGGCATCGGCTCCAATCTTGGTGACAGGGAAGAAAATTGCGAGAGGGCGATCAGGCTTCTCATTGCCAATGGGATAACGGTCACGAAACGTTCGACCATGACCGAGACCGAGCCGTGGGGAGTTAAGGAACAGCCGGATTTTATCAATTTGGCTGTTGAAATCAGGACCGTTTTAACACCTGAAGAACTATTGAGTCTTCTAAAAAATATAGAGGTCGATGTCGGAAGATTGCCGACTTCACACTGGGGCCCGCGGATCATCGATCTCGATATTCTGCTTTACGATGATGTAATTATGGAAACTCCTGACTTGGAAATACCCCATCCGGGAATCAGCGAGAGGGAATTTGTCCTGAAGCCGCTTGCGGAAATAGCGCCGGAAAAAATACATCCTGTGTTGAAGAAG
>JAGVHR010000054.1 GCA_020056455.1 Thermodesulfovibrionales bacterium | reverse complement strand
TGTGGTTAATGTTAACAGCTATTATCTGAAAGAATATCAGGATGACGGACTGATAGCGGAGCTTATGCCTGACCTATGGGAATGGATTGGAACGTATGATGACAGAAAGGGCTTGATTGCGTCCGGGATTAACCCTGATCATTTGGTAGTCTCGGCATAGAGGGCTCGATTCTTGAACTATATTGGAGGAGAGGAGGAAGTATGCAAAAAGGACCGCCATTAGAAGTAAAAGTTTGGGGCGATTTCGCCTGTTTTACAAGACCGGAGATGAAGGCTGAAAGGATAAGCTATTCGGTAATGACGCCATCGGCAGCTCGCGGCGTATTGGAGGCGATTTTCTGGAAACCTGAGTTTTCATGGCAAGTGCGAGAGATTCATGTATTAAATCCTATCAGGCATTTTTCAATACTGAGGAACGAAGTAAATGACAAAGCGGTTGTATCAACTGCAATGGGATGGGCGGAAAAAGGCGGAGGCTACTTTGCCGATGATGAAAAGAACCGGGCACAGCGGCATACCCTGGCTTTGCGGGATGTCGCATACATAATTAAGGCTGATGTTGCGCTGAAAAGTCATGCAACTGATCCCGATGCGAAGTACCGAGACCAATTCCGCCGCCATGTATCCAAAGGTAAATGTCATCATACTCCTTATTTGGGCTGTCGCGAGTTTGCTGCCTTTTTTGGAGAACCTGACGGCAGCGAAAAACCAATTAACCTTACCGACGATCTCGGGCTTATGTTATTTGATATCGATTACGAGGAGGGCGCAATGGGGCGTGGAAAGCCGAGATTCTTTAAGTCTCGCCTATGCAACGGGGTCTTGAAAGTTCCTTCAGAACTCTATGAGAAAGGAGGCGTGTAGATGCTTTTACAAAGACTTGTAGAATATTCCAAGCGTAAAGAGCTACCGCCAACAGGTTATGACAGGACTCCCATCAGGTGGATTGTAGATATTGACTCACAACAAAAAGCTGATCCTAAGTTCGTGTCTACCTTCAGCACCGGGAGGGCAAACGACCGCGGTGCAGACAGATTAGCTCCCTTTAGAGAGCGTACAGGCACAGCTATACGTCCAAAGCTTTTTGCCGACGATGGAGAGTATACATTTGGAAAAGCTAAAGAAGGAAAAAAAGGCGACCGTGAATCTCATGCAAAAAAATGCCATGAGGCATATCTTGATCTGCTGGATATGTGTGCTGAAGAGGCGAATGCTCTTTCTGTGAAGGTAGTAAGCGCATATCTCAGGAAATGGGATGAAGCATGGTTTCCAAGTGATTTTGTTGCAGATATGAACTTTACATTTCGAGTGGACGGACAGCTCTTGATTGACAGACCTGAAATAAAACTTTTTTGGTCCAAGAAATTCTGGGAATTTGTATTGGAAGAAAAAGATGAAGTCACTTCAAATGATGAGGAAGGGAGTCTTAATGTCTCAGAAATGGGATGTCATATTTGCGGGAATATGTGCATGCCGGTGCAACGTCATCCCTTTAAGATAAAGCGTATTCCTAATGGCCAGAAAAAGGGCAATGCAATTATCTCGGCCAATAACAGCGCATTCACGTCTTATGGATTGAAGGCTTCTTTAATAGCACCGACCTGTAACCATTGCGTTGAGGCTTACGCTAAAGCCGCCAATGCCCTTTTGGCTGAAGATGCTACTCACATTACAATTGGGCCGCTTGCTTACATCTTCTGGACAAAGGAAGAGACAATGTTTTCATTTGCCTCACTCGTGTCCAAGCCCCAACCCGAAGAGGTGAAGGTTCTTATGCAATCTGCTTTCAGTGGGCGAGAGGCTGCCGCAAGAATAGAAGAGATGCCTTTTTACGCTACGGCATTTTCTGCAAGTGGTTCGCGCGTTGCAGTAAGGGACTGGCTTGAAACGACAGTAAATAGCGCAAAAAAGAATCTGGCCAGGTGGTTCAAGCTCCAAAAGATTGTCGATGCCTATACCGGCGTGGAAGGGCTGCCATTTCCTCTAAAAGGTTACCTGGGAAGAGACGGTAAGTGGATCGGAGGGGTCATCGATGATTTGGCGCCACTTGTAAAGAAAAGACGTGATATAGAAAGCCTTTCGGCGAATGTCCCTAAAGTTTTGCTCCACTATTCACTTAAAGGGGGGGTGCTGCCTGAATGGCTTATGTATCAGGCAATAAACAGAAACCGTGCTGAACAGGCTGTCACCCGTTCACGTGCGGCTATTATCAAAATGGTTTTACTCTCACGGAGTAGTCAAACTTATAAGGAGGATAATATGGAATGTCTTGATCTGGAAAACCGTAATTTTGCGTATCTTTGCGGCCGTTTGCTCGGGGTTCTGGAGATTGTGCAAGTGGAAGCCTTCAAGCCGAGCACTGTTAATTCCACTATTGTGGATCGATTCTACGGCACGGCTTCATCGGCGCCGGCGTCAGTTTTTGGAAGGCTCTTGCGCGGGACACAGCCTCATCTCACAAAGCTTCGAAAGGAAAAGCGCGGCACTTTTGACGCCATGTCAAAACTACTGGAAGAAGTTCAGTGCGGTCTGACTTGCTATCCGAAGACACTGACCTTGGAAGAACAAGGCCTATTTGCACTGGGCTACTATCATCAAAAAGCTGCAAACCGGGCAGGAGCTATTGCTTACAAACAGGCGCAGCAGGACAAGGATAAAAATAAATCAGAGGAAAAGGAGAGATAACCATGAGTATTATTAACGATGTAACAAAGCGACACGATTTTGTTCTTCTTTTTGATGTAACCGACGGCAATCCTAATGGCGATCCCGATGCAGGGAATCTTCCGCGTGTTGATCCCGAAACTATGCAGGGACTCGTTACAGATGTTTGCCTTAAAAGGAAGGTGCGGAATTATATTGAGGGCATTAGTGGTGATTTAACTGATGAAGCCCTGAAGAAACGCCTGAAGATCTACGTTGAGCATCATGGAATCCTCAATCGTCAGCACAAAAGAGCATACACGGCATTAAATATAAACTTAGCAGAACCGATAGCCGCAGTGATTGAGGATAAAATGTTGCTGAGTAAGTTTACGGCGGATGAAGTCGCATTGCCTGAAGGATTTACTGTGCAAGATAATGAAGAAGACGACACGAAAGTTGACCTCAAATACAGCGGAGAACTTTCTAAGGACGAGTTAAAGGATGCGATTAAAAGCATCGAAGATTCACTTGGCAAAGAAGCTGCTAAATTTGCAAAGACTTTAGCAGGGAAGGTAAAAAAAGCTGCCAAACCGGGGCGCGATGACATTAAAAAGTTAAGAAGCTGGATGTGTGAAAACTTCTTTGACATCAGAATGTTTGGCGCTGTTATGACCACAAATGTCAACTGCGGCCAGGTGAGAGGGCCGATTCAATTTACATTTGCCCGTTCAATTGATCAGGTTGTGCCGTTAGATTTATCCATTACCCGTGTGGCCATCACCAGAGAGGAAGATGAAAAGAAAAAAGAAACCGAAATGGGCCGTAAGACCCTTTTGCCTTACGGACTTTACAAAGGATATGGTTTTGTTACGCCAAGCTTTGCTAATGATACAGGAGTGACCGACAAAGATTTGGAGCTTTTCTGGGAGGCGATTCAGAATATGTGGGATATTGATCGTTCTGCCAGTCGGGGAATGATGGCCTGTCGCGGCATTTATATTTTCAGCCATGATAAAGCAACAGGCAATGCGCCAGCGCATACTTTGCTTGAAAGAGTCACTATTAAAAAGAAGACAAGCATTGTATCACCCCGCAGTTTTGCTGATTATGATGTTGCTGGCCTCGACGAAACAAAACTGCCGGAAGGGGTTACACTTACAAGACTTGCGGTATGACCGACAAAACTGATATTCCAAAGCTCATCCCGCCGCATGGCGGGTACGCGGAGCTGCAATCTTACAAGATGTCGGAGATTGTGTATGACGCCACGGTGGTATTCTGCGACCGCTTTATCAATATCCGCTCACGCACGCATGACCAGATGGTTCAGGCTGCACGGAGCGGCAAGCAGAACATCGCAGAGGGCAGCATAGCCTTAGTAATGATATCGCAACTGTGCTATAAAAACAGCGTCTTCGGCAGGCCGGTAGACAAGCCGGTGTTCGTCGTTGATACGGCGCGACCAGTAGCCGGAAAGCCCATGCTTGAGGGGTTCGGGTTTGCCGGAGCCAGTGAACGGATCATGCATGATTTCGTGAATAAGCCGGTTTATGCGTTTGAGCATCTTTTTGTCGGTCTTCTGGCAATAGAGATAGTCTTCCCAGGCGTGTTCCGAAAAGATGAGTTTCACTCTGAGAGTTTGCGGGCCTTACCGCCGCCGTGTTCAAGCTCGGCGATGGACTCAAGGAGCCTCTTTGCATTATTGGGCACACGAAGCAGATACGCGGTTTCCTCAAGCGCCCTGAAATCCTCCAGAGAAAGCATTACCACTGATTCTTCCTTTTGTCTGGTGATGATGACCGGCTCATGGCTGTCACAGACTTCTTTCATGGTTGTTGCAAGGCTGGTCCTGGCTGCGGAATATGTAATTGTGTTCATTGGCTACTCCTTGTACATGTTATTGTACAATACAAGATGGAAGCAGTCAAGAGAGGCCGCATAATGACCGCCCCCAAAGACCTGCCCAAACTCATCCCGCCGCATGGCGGATACGCGGAGCTGCAATCTTACAAGATGTCGGAGATTGTGTATGACGCCACTGTGGTATTCTGCGACCGGTTCATAGACAAGCGCTCACGCACGCATGACCAGATGGTGCAGGCGGCGCGGAGCGGCAAGCAGAACATCGCTGAAGGGAGCATGGCCTCAGGCACCTCCAAAAAGTTCGAGCTGAAGCTGGTCGGCGTGGCGCGGGCGAGCCTTGAAGAGCTTCTGTTGGACTTTAAGGATTATCTGAGGCAGAAGGAATTGCCCCTTTGGGGAAAGGACCATAAGCAAGCGCGGGAGATAAGAGCGCTTGCTTATGAGAAAAATAGGTCCTATTTGACTTATAAGACTTATATTGAGCAAAGCTCTAATGAAGTTGCTGCAAACACCATGGCCTGCCTGATCCACCAGACAAACTACCTGCTTGACCAGCAGTTGCGGGCCTTGGAGAAAGCCTTTTTAACCGAGGGCGGCTTCACGGAACGTCTCTATCGGGTGCGGTCGCAGGAAAGAAAGAAAAGGCAATAAGTCCAATATGACTTATAAGACCTATTCAGAAATTGACCCGATCATGCTTTCTGCTCTTGAGCACTACAGTTACTGTCCCCGGCAGTGTGCGCTAATCCATGTGGAGCAGGCTTGGGACGAGAACATATATACCATGAGGGGCAGACATGTTCACGAAACAGTGGACATTGAGTCAACTCATGCTGAGGGAGGAGCGCGGCGTGAGCGTGCTCTTCCGATTTGGTCGAAAAGACTGAAGCTTGTCGGCAAGGCAGATCTGGTAGAATTCTGTGACAATATCCCTTACCCCGTTGAGTATAAATCAGGCAAGCATCGGAAGGGGCAGCATGAAACCCTCCAGCTATGCGCTCAAGCGATATGTCTGGAAGAGATGCTGAACGTCAATGTCGAAAAAGGCGCAATCTATTGGCATGCTTCAAGGGAACGGAAGGAGATAATCTTTGCTTCTTCTATGCGAGAGCATGTTGAGGTAGTGGTTGCGGCTGTTCATGACATGATTGCAAATCACTATGTCCCGCCGCCTGTAAATGACAAGCGGTGCAGGGACTGCTCATTAAACGAATCGTGCATGCCTGCTGTCGTCGGTGACAAGGAGAGAAATCGGAGATCAGCAAGAGAAATGTTCGTAATATCAGGCGGTAAGGAGGTTTGAGCGTGGAATCAAATATAGCGGTCTTTAGGGGAAAGGGAATCAGGAGAACTCTGACTTGGTGAAGAAGGAATCGAGGTCGTGACATTTTGTCACGGACTGAAAATGTCGGACACTTACAGGGAAGAGGTGTGTCAATGAAGAAGAAAGTGCTTGTTCCGGCAATGATAAGATCAAGGATAATAAATCCTGGAAAACGGCTGTTGGAAAATCAGGCTCTGACGGGTTGTTCGATCGCGGAGTATCTCTTAGCGATTGGGTGACTGAGATAAGCTACCCGTCGGGAAGCCCATTGAGCACACATGAAAAGGTCGCCCAAGTGGTGACCAATTTAAAAAAACAGAAACTCCGCCCAGTGGGCGGAGAATTATAATGCTCTGTAAATGGGAGGGATCATAATGGGAGCACATTTGGCGGTTTTTAAGGGCAAACAGATAAGAAGGACTCTTTATAAAAACGAGTGGTGGTTTGTCGTTGAGGATGCGGTAATGGCTCTGATTGATTCGAGAGATCCCAAACAGTATATTCAGAGAATGAAACAGCGCGATCCTGAACTCGGAAAAGGGTGGGTACAAATTGTACATACCCTTTCCATAGAGACACCTGGCGGCGCTCAGCAAATGATCTGCTCTAACACTGAGGGCATTTTTCGCATTATTCAGTCTATTCCTTCCCCAAAGGCAGAACCCTTCAAACGCTGGCTGGCTAAAGTTGGCTACGAACGTGTTCAGGAAATTGAAGACCCTGAGCTTGCTACAAAAAGGACAAAGGCTCTCTATAAAGCAAAGGGCTATTCTGATGACTGGATAGAGAAGCGGATGCGGGGTATTGCGATCAGGGAAGAACTCACGGACGAGTGGAAGAAGAGGGAAGTAAAAGAAAAAAAGGAATATGAAATTCTCACAGCCGAGATCGCTAAGGCGGCCTTCGGTATAACCCCTGGCACGCACAAGAAGATTAAGGGCTTGAAGCGGGAGAATCTTCGTGATCACATGACCGATCTTGAACTGATCTTTTCAATGTTAGGCGAAGCGGCGACCACTGAGATAACGAAAGTCCATGATGCAAAAGGATTCGATGAAAGCAAGCATGCAGCCAGAAGAGGCGGTGAAGTGGCTGGGACAGCACGAAAAGACCTGGAGAAAAAGACGGGTAAAAAAGTGGTGTCCTCTGAGAATTATCTGATCGAACCAGAAGGCAGGAAAAGGTTGGAGAGAAAATAGAGAGATGAAGCATCTTCTGAACACACTCTATATTATGACCCAGGGCGCTTATCTCACCCTTGATCATGAGACGGTGAAGGTGGAGGTTGAAAAGGAAATAAAGATGCAGGTGCCGCTGCATCATCTTGGCGGAATCTGCACTATGGGCAATGTGATGATCAGCCCTTTTCTCCTTGGTAAATGCGCTGAAGATGGCAGATCAGTGGTGATGCTCGACCGTAATGGCCGGTTCCAGTGCAGGATGGTCGGCAAGACAACGGGGAATGTCTTACTCAGGAAGGAGCAATATGAGATAGTGCGCGACAGCGAGAAGACGGCTTCGGTCGCGCGCAATGTTGTCGCGGGCAAGATTAAGAATGCCCGCAACTCACTGCTTAGGAGCGCACGGGAGACGGCGAACAGTGAAGAGGAGCAAAGCCTGAGGAAAGCAACTGAGCGCCTGGCAAATATATTAGGGCGGTTGGAAAAGGCTTCGATGGTGGATGAGATACGTGGGCTTGAGGGGGAAGCGGCAAGTTTATACTATGAAGTGTTTGATCTGCTTATGGCTGAGGAGGCGCGAACTATCTTCACTCTCAGGGAGCGGAACCGTCGCCCGCCGCTTGATCCGATCAATGCGCTTTTGTCATTTCTTTATACTCTGCTGTTGCATGACTGCGTGTCGGCTGTGGAGGGCGTAGGGCTGGATTCCCAGATGGGGTTTCTTCATGTCTTGCGTCCCGGAAGGCCGTCTCTTGCACTTGATCTTATGGAGGAACTGAGGGCGGTACTTGCTGACAGGCTTGCGCTCACTTTGATAAACAGAAAGCAGGTCACTGGTGATGATTTTGAGCAGCGACCTGGCGGCGCTGTTTATCTGAATGAGAAGGGGCGGAAAGAGGTTGTGGTTGCATATCAAAAAAGGAAACAAGATGAAATTCATCATCCGATGTTCAGTGAAAAGATGCCTTTTGG
>JAGVHR010000101.1 GCA_020056455.1 Thermodesulfovibrionales bacterium | reverse complement strand
TCATCGGCCTTGTTGTCATCGTCCTGATCATCAGGTTTTTCTATGTCCCAGGTGGCTTCGGAATACATGAAAGAGGATATATGTACGGGTGGTACAGGGAAGATAATATCGAGGACTGGAAAAAGATTACAGTCAAGTACAGAGGCAGGGACTACTGCTCAGGCTGCCATGCTGATAATATTGAAAATATAGACAAGACCCCTCATGCCGCCATTCAGTGTGAGAACTGTCACGGTCCTGCAATCGATCATCCTACTTCACCTCAAAGGCTTACAATTGACAGATCTCGGTCACAATGCCTCCGATGTCATACTCCCCTGCCCTATCCCACCAGTGGGAGGGCAAAGATCAGGGGAATTGACCCGAACAGTCATCAACCCGGCATTGAATGCGTAATGTGCCACAATCCTCACAAGCCCGGTCTGGAGGATATGAAATGAACAGAAGAGATTTCTTGAAAAGTGCGGCTACGGGGATTGCGGCAATAGCGTTGCCTCTTGCGGCATTCGAGTTCGTGCGCCCTTCTGAACTCTTTGCAACAAAGGACAATTTGGCAATAAGATGGGTTTTTCTTGTTGACACTTATAAATGCGTGGGGTGCGGCCTCTGCGTTAAGGCATGCAAAAACGAAAACGAGGTCCCCTATGACGCTAATGTTACCCGGACCTGGGTAGAGCGCTATGTCATCACGAGGGATGGCCGTCGCTTCGCAGACACTCCAAAAGGCGCTCGCGATGGATTTACAACGTCCAGGATCGAACTTGGCGGCGACAAATTCCAGGAGATCAGAAATGAAGAGATCGAAAAGGCTTTTTTCGTGCCGAAACTCTGCAACCAATGCGAAAACCCACCCTGTGTACAGGTCTGCCCGGTTGGAGCTACCTACCAGGCGCCTGATGGGGTTGTCCTGGTTGACAGGTCATGGTGTATCGGCTGCGGCTACTGTATCATGGGTTGCCCATATGGAGTGCGGTTCTTCCACCCGGTGCACCATGTAGCTGAAAAATGCAATTTCTGCTACCACCGGATTACCAGAGGCCTTAAGCCTGCATGTGTACTGGCTTGCCCATTCGGCGCAAGAGATATCGGCAATATCAAGGACCCGGCTGATCCCGTAACAAGGATAATTATGACTGAAAGAGTCGGAATCCTTAAAGAAGAGTATGGAACCAAACCGCAGGTCTTTTACATCGGTCTTGACCGGGAGGTAAAATAAATGATGGTACACGGCGAAATCTGGACTGCGAAAGAGCTGTTTGTTTATCCGAATGAGTATATTTACTGGAGCATACAGATCGTCATGTATCCGTTCATGACGGGTTTGGTCGCCGGCGCATTCGTTCTTTCTTCCCTGTATCATGTATTCGGCATCAAACAGCTTCGCAATATGGCGAGGTTCGCGCTTGTTTTTTCCTTCGCTCTTCTTTTCGCCGCGCCCTTGCCCCTTATGTTTCACCTGCTTAAGCCACTCAGAGGTATGCATGTTTTCATGACTCCTCACTTTACCTCGGCGATTGCAGCCTTCGGCATAGTCTTTTCAACATACGGCGCCATTGTCGCATCAGAACTCTGGTTTCTTTACAGAAAACATTTCGTGGACATCGCAAAACCCTTGAAAGAAAAAAAGAACAAAACCCTTGCTGAGTGGTCCAAATTTATCGTCTTCTGCTCCCTGACTCTCGGCGTTTATGATGTAAGCGAAGAAGCTCTCAGAAAGGATGAGAAAGCGATTAAGATTCTTGCAGGGGCCGGAATCCCGGTCGCCTGCTTCCTGCACGGCTATGCAGGCTTTATTTTTGGTTCCGTCAAGGCCAATGCTCTCTGGATGACTCCGCTCATGCCTGTCATCTTTATCATGTCTGCAATTGTATCGGGAATTGCGCTCTGCATGCTCACATATATTCTGACCATGGAGGCAAGAAAGCTGCTGTCAAAAAACAGGCGGAGACCTTCCCCTGTACACCGGTCACATGATGAAATCAGGAGCGTCCAGATCAATGAGATCAGCATGACTGCCAGGTATCTGCTTTTCTTCCTGATCTTTGCTATCAGCCTTGAACTTCTTGATCTCATCTTTCGTGGATATACTGCGGTAAAATCATGGGACGTTCTAAGGAGCGTGATCTATGGAAAGGACTTCACGAGCATCTTTTTACTGCAATACGGCCTCGGCAATCTCCTGCCGTTAATTTTATTTCTGGCCCCGGGGCTTACTATAAGGCGCGCTGTGGTGGGTGTTCTCCTCGTACTCTTCGGTGTATTTATGATGCGCTGGAACGTGGTCATCGGAGGCCAGGCGTTCTCGCTCTCTTTTGCGGGATACATGCACTATCATCTTCCGATCATCCCTCATGATTTCGAGACCTTCAAGGAAGGCCTGTTCGGCGCCGCGGTGATCTTCGTCATGCCTTTTGTGCTCTTTTATTTTATTGCCAGGATATTCCCGGTTTTCGACCTGAAAGAGACTCATTGAAACATATAAAGTATGATCTTCAACATTGACAACAGTGAACGGACAGAGGCCTACAGGGTCCTGTCTCAGTTCTATGCCAAGCCCCCTGATAAGGATGCGCTCACTGCTATCAAACAGGATTTCAGCCTCGATTTTACCGACACCATTGAAAAAATCACTGAGGACTTTGAGGCCCTTTTTGCATATCCGGGCGGAAGCCTTCAACCCGTCGAATCGCTCTTTGCCCCTTTGCTCGGCATTGCATATTCTGATGTGAATGATTTCTATGCCTCTGCCGGTCTGATAATAGCCGATCACGTTGATATGGCTTCTGACCACCTTTCTCTCGAGCTTCTGTTTATGAGCTATCTGATCGAAAACAATAAAACTGCGGTTGAGCAGATATTCCTTGAACAGCATCTTATGAACTGGGTGCCGTATTACTGTGACATGATTGCTAAGCAGGCAAAAACTCTTTTTTACCGGGAAATAGCCAATATTTCAAAAAACTTTCTGACAGCAGAATATGAAGAGTATACAGACTGAATGCATGTCGCCACTTATTGATAAATCAATCGTTAAATCCTTTGCACGAGCCGGTACAATCGGATTTCATATGGTGATCTCGACCTTTGTGGGATACCTTATCGGCTCGCAGCTGGACAAGTGGCTCAGGACCTCACCCTGGCTCACCATTATTTTCCTCCTTCTCGGGATCATAGCAGGATTCAGAGAGCTTGCGCGTATTGCCAAGAGGATATCCGATGAATCTGATTAGGGGCATTGCGTGGAATTCAGTTATCGTCCTCCTGCCGGCTGCAGGCCTCTCTTTATTACTTCACAGGGAAAACCTTCCCTTGAGCATACTCATAGGGGGAATTCTCGGCATATTAAATCTGCGGGCGCTCTCATGGAGCATAAGAGGTATTATTGGAACCGCATACCCAAATGCAAAAGCCCTCTTTTTCAGCCAGTTCAGGTTCGTTATCCTGGCGCTGATAATCGTTTTGCTGGCTTATTCCGGGTTTGTAGATATTATCGGGATCATGGCGGGATTCACGGTCGTATTCGTGCAGGTGCTGGTCCAGAGCGCAAGACATGCGGGAAAACACAATCCGTAAATTTCTCTCCCCTGCGCTCTCACTGGTTGGGCGCAGCCTGTTGACCGAAAAGCCTGTCTATTCCCTGACTATCTTTTTACGATGCTGGATATAGGCATTTCGGAATGAAACATACGGATCTATAGCGGCTTTTTTAATGGCTTCATAATCTCCGATATAAAAAGAGGTTTCATTGACCTCATCATATGCTGTAATCCCTATCGAAGTCTCAAGAGGGTTTATATACGAAACAGGATTAAGCAGATGATCGCCTGCCAATCCGACAGTATCCCGAAGCGAAGAAGGCCCAATAAAGGGCCAGACCAGATAGATGCCGTGGCCGATACCGTATCTGCCAAGGGTCTGACCTATGTCTGCCTCCTGCATTGTAAGGTCATGCCGCGTCTTTGCAATATCCATGAATCCGGCAACACCAATAGTGCTGTTGACGATAAAGCGAACGAATTCTCTGCCTGCCCTGTCGATCCGGAGCTGTAGTATATTGCTGACAAAACGAACGGGCGTTGTGAGGTTCTGAAAAAAATTGCTCACTCCGATCCTGACAACTTCAGGGGCAACTGCCTTATATCCCTGTGACAGTGGTTTGAGCATCCAGAAATAAAACCTGTCGTTAAAATGATACATCAATTTATTCCATGGGTAGAGGGGATCGGCAATACT
Organism: Thermodesulfovibrionales bacterium; assembly: GCA_020056455.1. Classification (GTDB taxonomy): domain Bacteria; phylum Nitrospirota; class Thermodesulfovibrionia; order Thermodesulfovibrionales; family UBA6898; genus UBA6898. The sequence continues at coordinate 547 of JAGVHR010000101.1, read as the reverse complement.
GTCAGCCTCCCCGTCTTCCACTGCATCATTTCCATTGCGCTTGCCTGTATCCTCTTTCACCGGTTCACCTGGCCGACTAAAGAAGCCTGCAACAATAACCGGGGCGTCAGCAGGCTGCTCCTTATATCCTGTGACATTATCAGTCAGGCCAGTTACAGGCGCCATGCCCACAGCATCCTGAACAATAAAGCCGCCGCCTGATATGTTATCAGCCATAACTGTCATGGTCTCAGCAAGCTTTTCCTCAGTACCGGCGGGCTGAAGATGTTCCGGCTCATATGTCTGCGCTGCAACCGCCAAAAACGGATACAACAATAAAATGAAAAAGCAGATTAGCCACGCCATGATCTTCATACCATCCTCCTGTACTGATGCCGACTTTTCATTGACCCTGTTGTTGCATTGCTGACCCATTAACCTCATGCCCTGTTCACCTTTTTTCTGAGTACCTCAATCAGGTCTTCCGGCGACTTTGTCTTCAGGATGTCCCTGAACTGACTCCTGTAATTGCCGACAAGACTAACTCCTTCGATCACAACATCATATA
>JAGVHR010000156.1 GCA_020056455.1 Thermodesulfovibrionales bacterium | reverse complement strand
TCTCATAGTTAGGCAAAATGGTCAGATCGATAGGATTTCTGCCAAGAGAGAGGTACAGGAGAAACGTGAAAAAAAGAAGTGTGAGGGTCCCGGTAAATATGACGTTTGGTCTGAGTAAATTCCTCTTTTGTCCCGGCTCCCCGAAGAAATAACCGATCAGCCCGGTTTTCTGCTGCCGCTCCATTTTCTCCGAGCAGGCGTCAATGCACTCAGCGCAGTTGATGCAGGCGGCGTTCAGGCCATGCCGGATGTCGATGCCAACCGGACAAACCTTAGTGCAGGCCCGGCAGTCCATGCATTCATTTGTTCTTCGGTTATCAAAGGCGATGACCATGGTATTGTTGTCAAAGAGCGCGCCCTGGAGCTTTGCATAGGGGCATACGGTTGCGCACCATGTGTGGCGCAGAAATGCATAGTTTGAAAAAATAACGACTGTCAGGGATAGCCAGGACCACACTATCACCGGGCCAGGCTGTCCACTGAGCAGATCAGGGAAAAAATCATACGGCGATACAAAATACCAGATGAGGCTGGCTGCAACACCGGCGCTGACAAGCAGGGTGAGTACATAGGCGAGCGCCTTCTGGGCAATCCCCCCTGTGTGTGCTTTGTCAAGAAACCAGGTAATGTCCACGAGTACGGTCTGGGGACAGAGCCAGCCGCACCAGATACGGCCGAATAGCTGAGTGATGAATATAATGAGGAAGGTGAAAAAGATGACTGCTATCAGAACTATGAAAAACTCATCCATCCAAAGGCTTGTACCAAAGACATGGAGCCTAAGGGAGGGGACATCAAAACGCAGGGCACTCTCCCCCCGGACCCTGATAAAAGGGATACCGAGGATGAAGAGTGCCTGAAGCGCTTCAACAAGACGTCGCCAGGGCCTAACTCTCCTATTCATCATCCTTGAGCATCTTGAATTTAGGATCTTCCACTTTCTTATGCCTTTCTCTCGAATAGTAGAAAGCGATGATGATGCCAAAGAGTATTACGAGGGTGAGGCCGAAGACAAAATAAGCAATACCTGGTGTGATCATTACTTTTTCCTCCTGCTCATCATGAAGTACAGGACAACGATCGCGAGCGAAGGAATAACGGTAAACATGACTGTTGCAAATATTGATATGTCCATATGAACCTCCTGCCCTATTTTGTTAATGATTCTTCATATGCCTTTTCCTGGGTCCACCCGCTGATCGACGGCGAGTACATTGCAAAATAATAGATGCCCCAGAATATAAGGCCCCAGAACAAAATAAGCCAGCCAAGAGGAAGCTTTTTTGCTGTGTCCTTTGCCTCAAAATCAGCTATGTTGGTATCGTCGAAATCCTTTGTCATTGCGTCCTCCTTATTTGGACTGCTGTTCGTGCCTTATATACGAAACGAGCGACCATATCCTGTTCTTGTCGAGCTGTGCCCCATAGGGAGGCATGCCGGCCTGTGTGCCGTCAGCAATAAGGGCAAAGATTTGGCTGTCACTGATATCTCCTTCTTTCCCGAGCCATGTCCTGTCCTGCAGGCTGGGCCCGATTCCGCCTTTGCCGTCTTGTCCATGGCATGCTTCACAGTTCTGTTTGTATATCTCTTCCCCGAGTTGATAAGCCTTTGCATCTTCCGCGAGAGGGTTCTTTTCCTCTGCAACGGCACGGACCTGTGCCGGTTTCTTTGCAACTGCGGTACCGAGGACCTGCATATAGGCTACCAGGGCATCGAGCTCTGATTTCGAAGAAAGCGAAGAGGTTTCCTCTTTTGTGTAGGGGAAGCCATTGGCTTTCATATGTGCTTCTATTTCAGCGGGGTTGAGCCGAGTGTCCTTGAGCCATCCGTATTTCGGCATATTCGACTCCGGAAAGAAGGCCTGCTGGTTGTCGAAATGCTGATAATGCCACGCGTCCGGATATTTGCCGCCGATTCTGGCAAGATCAGGTCCTGTCCTCTTGGAGCCCCAGAGGAACGGGCGGTCATAAGTGAACTCGCCGGCTTTTGAGTATTCTCCATAGCGCATGACTTCTGTTTTTAGGGGCCTTACAGTCTGTGTGTGGCAGTTGTTACAGCCTTCACGCTGATAGATGTCTTTTCCTGCAAGCTGAAGCGCTGTATAGGGCTTCAGGTTTTCAAGTTTCGGATGCATCTCAGGTGTGAGCATTGGATAAAACATGGTTACGATAGTGCCGATCAGGATCACAACCGTTGCGACTATGGCGAACATGATCGGTTTTCTGTAGATTTCACCACTCATGGTCCACCCCCTATGCCCGTGACGCCGCAAGAGCTTTGCCCTTGCGCATCGTCATGTAGATGTTATAGATAAAGAAAAGCATGCCGATTGTGAATATTAGGCCTGCCACGGTCCTCAGCTGCCAGAAGGGATAGTTCTTTGCCAGACCTTCCATGAATGTGTATTTAAGGCTTCCGTCTGGGTTTACAGCCTTCCAGAGCGCTCCCTGCTGAATCCCGGTGATCCACATGGTGATCGAGAACATCAGCTGGCCGATCAGGACGAGCCAGAAATGGGTGTTTGCCACCTTGATGCTGTAGATCTCGGTATTATAGATCTTCGGGATGACGTAATAGATCGACGCTGCTGTGGTCATGGTGACCCATCCCATAGTGCCCATATGCACATGGCCAGGCACCCAGTCAGTGTAGTGGATGAGAGAACTCACGACCCTGATCGCTTGTGTAGGACCCTGCACGGTCTGGAGCCCGTAGAAGGTGATCCCCATGATGAAGAACTTGGTCAGATAGTTCGTCTGCATCTTGGACCAGTCAGAGCCGACTGTGTAATAACCGTTTACTACCGATCCCCATGACGGGGCAATAAGAAAGAGCGTGAAGACGATGCCGAGGGTCTGTATCCAGTCCGGCAGCGGGGTGTACACGAGGTGGTGAGCGCCGGTCCAGAGATAGGCAAAGACCAGTGACCAGAAGGCGATGATCGACAGCCTGTGGCTGAAGATCGGCAACCCAGTGGACTTTGGCAGGAAATAGTAGAACATGGCCAGAATCGGTGTGGTAAAGATGAAACCCACAGCATTATGGCCATACCACCATTCGACGTTGGCGCTGTTTACTCCTGCATAGAGGTGATAGGACTTGAAGAGTCCCGCAGGTATTGAGAGATTATTCACAATGTAGAGGACAGCAACCGCAATGACCGTTGCTATGATATACCAGAGCGAGATATACATCTGCTCTTCCTTCCTCTTGATGATCGTGCCGAAGACATTGATCGCGAAGATGACCCAGAGGATCACGACTCCGATGTCGAGCGGCCATTCAAGCTCAGCGTACTCAAGGGACTGGTTCATGCCCATGAAGAGGCTGACAGCAGCAAGCGCTATAGCAGCATTAAAGAGATAAAGATGAAACCGTGCGAGCTTCGGAAAGAGAAGAGGTCTCTTTGTAAGCCTCATTACAATATAATAGGATAGGCCGAAGATCGCTCCAATGCCGAGACCGAATGCGAGCCCGTTGGTATGCACTACCCTCAGTCTTCCATACGTGAAAAAAGGCGGTATGTTCAGCTCGGGTCTCCACAACTGGATTGATATCCATAGCCCGACTACGATACCGACCACTCCCCAGAAGATTGAGGAGACGATAAAACCCTTTACCGTCTGATGGTCATACTGATAGTCACTCATACGAAACCCTCCTTTGCCTGAATTATGCTGAAAGCTTCAAAGAAGCTTTATGATTCCCCTGCAGCAGGCCGTGATGCGATTATCTCAGCGAAATTATGCCGTTTCAGAAGGCCGCTGACCTCGCCGCGCAGTGTGATCCATATGGGATGAACAGAACAGGTGTTGCTTAACGAGCAGACAGTATTGTCAACGGCGCAGGCATTCATGGCAATGACACCCTGTATTGCTTCAATAATATCAAAGAGCGTTATGTCCTTAGGCGCTCTTCTTAACTGAAATCCTCCCCTGACACCTCTGAATGATTGGACCACACCGGCTTTTACAAGCTTCTGAAGGATCTTTGCGAGAAAACTTTTCGGGCAAGCCATTTCTTTTGCTATTTCATCAACCATGACGACTCTTTCCGTCCGAGAGGAAAGATACAGGACACAGCGAATCGCGTAATCCGTTTCACGGGTTATCTGCACTGGCAGGTGCCTCGTGGCATGCGCCGGGGCCTCCGGAATTTTTTACAAATCAGCATCATTTTTGACTTTTTAGTAGCTCGAAAAAATTGTAATATTGTTATTAGGAGTAATCTAATCCTAATTGAATGACTTGTCAAGTATAAAATAAGATAATTTTCATCTTAATTATATTGACATAGAATTAATATAATGTAATAATGATTCCACTTATATCAGCGCAGGTGCAGTCCATGCCGATAACTTTCTATGTGGTAGGATGAAAAAAACAGGCTGCCTGACGAGCCGTTCGATACATTTAACCGGGAAACCCTGTCAGGGCAATATAGTCATGGAACCCGGCAAACCCAGGTGAGATTAATTGGGTCATTGACCTGAGCATTTCAAATAATATCGTTATGGAGGAAACAGCATGAGCGAAAATTACGGCATTAGGGTAGGAGACATGGTCCCTGATTTCAAGATCGAGACCTATGAACCGTCAAAAGGAGATTTTGGAGAAATCAGCCTCGCAGAACTCAAAGCACACAATAAATGGACTGTCCTGTTTTTTTACCCGGCTGACTTCACCTTTGTCTGAGCGACTGAGTTCGCTGCTCTGGCAGAGCAGCATGAGAGTTTTAGCGCAAACAACGCAGAAATTATCACAGTAAGCACTGATACCAAGTTCGTCCATCTTGCATGGCAGAGGGACGAAAAGATGCTTGAAAAGGTGGGATATACAATGGGTTCTGATTCGAATACGCGTCTATCGAAGATGTTTGGTGTCTATGATAGGGATGCCGGCCTTGATCTCCGGGGAACGTTTATCATTAGTCCTGAAGGCAGGCTTATGAACTCTGAGGTGAACTACTTTAATCTGGGGAGAAATATTGAGGAGATACTAAGAAAGGTCAAGGCGAACATCTATCTGGCAGAGCACCAAAATGAAGGGTGCCCTGCAAAATGGCAAAGGAAAGGTGACAAGACTCTGCAGCCTTCGGCCAAAATGGTCGGACGGGTTTTTTATGCCTATGAACCGTAACGGATAATGATATAATGAAGTCAACCCAATAAGGAGGACAGAGAATATGGCACAACTGCCTGATCAGTTTATCAGTATCAGAAAGCGTTTCTCGAAGTATTTCAAGGCTGTTGAAAATATCGGAAAACAGGCGAAGTCAGCAGGCCCGCTTAATGACAAAACGTCTCATCTGATACAGCTTGCGGCTGCAGCAGCTATCCGCTCAGAGGGTTCTGTGCATTCTCATACGAGGAGGGCAATAGAATCCGGAGCAAAGCCTGAAGAGCTTTATCATGCGATCATTTTGCTTACAAGCACCATAGGGTTTCCGACTGTATCGGCAGCCCTGAGCTGGGTCGATGATGTGCTCAGCGAGAAGATAAAGAAATAGAGACAGAAGAAACAAGGAAAAAGGCGGCCGGAGCGGCCGCCTTTTTTAGTGGTTGTGCAAATCCTCTTCAGAATGCATTTGACAGTAAAGACCGTTGGCTTCGCATTCGCCGCACTCGAACTGCAGCAGAATGTGATGGATCTTCATATCCTGGAGCATGTCCTCGATCTTTTTGCGGAGGGGTCCTAATTCGCTGAGCTTCTGATCGTGGACCCAGATGTGGGCAGTGAAAGCAACCCGCCTGTGTGTCAACGACCAGACATGGATGTCATGAACACCCATTACCTCCTGGAATTCACAGAGTTTATGCGCAATAGCTTCAACATTGAACCCCCTTGGCACCATCTCAAGAAATATTCCTGAAGCCTCCCTGACCACTCGCAATCCGCCTGTAACGATGATGAGTCCAATAATAACGCCCGCTGCCGGATCAGCGTACGACCAGCCGGTAAAATATATAAGAACGCCTGAAATAATGACGCCGACAGATGACAGGGTGTCTCCAAGCACATGCAGCCAGGCGCTTTTGATATTGAGGTCTTCATGACCGTGTCCGAGAATAAGCGCCATGATGATATTGCCTATTAGTCCACCGGTTGCGATTGTGAGCATGACCGGAGTGTTGATCTCCGGAGGTGCCAGAAAACGATGATACGATTCAATGAAGATAAACAGCGCTATCGCAATAAGGCTCAACCCGTTAATGATAGCTGCAAGGAGACCGAACCGCTGGTAGCCATAGGTGGCTCTGTAGTCAGAGGGCCTTCTGCTGATATGCGCTGCGATCATGCTCAGGCCGAGAGCAAAGGCATCTGTAAGCACATGTCCTGCATCGCTCAGCAGAGCGAGGCTGTTTGAGAGTAGCCCGCCTGCAACTTCAAACAGAAAAATAAATAAAGTTATTGCGAAGCTTGCCAACAGCCGTTTTTCAGGAGTGAGTTTCACGTTTTATCCATGTAAGCGTAAATACCTTCTATTCATGCAGCTCTCATACTATACAGTATTGCCGCCATATTGGTGTAGTCACGCCTGATAAAAATCCGTTGCATGGTCTCTTATGTCTGATTTCTGCTAAACTTCCACATGAAGATGATTTCCGTTGAGAAACTTACGAAGAAATTCGGCAATATGAGCGCTGTAAATGAAGTCTCTTTTGACGTGGAAGAAGGGGCGATCTTCGGATTTCTCGGGCCCAACGGAGCAGGCAAGACCACAATCATCAATATCCTCTGTACCCTGCTTGCTCCCACGTCCGGAAAAGCCTTTATAAACGGCTTTGATTGCGACCGCGAGTCGTCAAGAGTAAGGCAGGCGATTGGCATTGTGTTTCAGGACAGTTCTCTTGACAAGGACCTTACAGCAAGGGAAAATCTTACATTTCATGCCTATCTGTACAATGTTGAAAAGTCCGTACGCAAGCAGCGCATTGACGATGCGCTCAGGTTTGTCGATCTCTTTGACAGGGCTGATGATATGGTCAGGAAATTTTCCGGCGGCATGAAGCGGAGGCTTGAAGTGGCCCGCGGGCTTATTCACCGTCCAAGGGTGCTTTTTCTTGATGAGCCGACACTGGGGCTTGATCCCCAGAGCAGGGCAAACCTCTGGGAGTTCATTACCACGCTTCCGAAACAGCATAAGGTAACGATATTTATGACGACCCATTACATGGAGGAAGCCGAAGTCTGCGACAAGATTGCGATCATTGACAAGGGAAAGATCATCGCTTCGGGAACTCCATCAGAACTGAAAAAGACAGTCGGCGGTGATGTGATTTATCTCAGGACCAATGATAATAAAAAGGCGATGGAGGACATTAGAAATCTTTTTGAGCTGGATGTTTCAGAAAAGGATGGAGAGATCTTTATTTCAACTGTCAGAGGCGATGCCTGTATCCCTGCCCTGATACGCGAGATCGGCGAGAGTGTTCTTTCAGTAAGAATGCAGCGGCCTACGCTCAATGATGTCTTTCTCAGGCTGACCGGCAAGGAAATACGGGATGTGGAGGGGCCCGGGCATGATGACATCAAGTCCATGGTGCGTTCGTACAGGAGCAGGCATGATCGAGACTAACGCCATCTATGTGATCGTTGCCCGTGAGTTCAAGAAGTTCATCAGGGAGAGGAGCAGGCTTGTCTCCACGCTGGCCAGACCCATTCTCTGGCTTTTTCTGATCGGTGGAGGCATGTCCAGGCTTGTTCCCGCAGGTGGGAATGTGTCTTATATACAGTTCATTTTCCCTGGAATCATAGGCATGACAGTCCTGTTCAGTTCCATTTTCTCTTCCATTTCCATTATATGGGACAAAGAATTCGGCTTCATGAAGGAGATCCTTGTCGCTCCGGTCTCGCGCTTCTCTGTGGTCGTGGGCAAGGCAATAAGCGGCATGGTAATCTCGACGATCCAGGCTGTGATAGTGCTCTGCCTCTTTCCGGTTATCGGCCTCAGGCTTGACGTGATGCAAGTGGTGGGCGTGGTACTCATTTCAGCGGCCCTGTCCTTTACTCTGGCATCCTTCGGCATTCTGCTGGCATCTTTTTATGAGAGCTATGAGAGTTTCAGTGTGATCATGAATTTCATTGTCATGCCGATGTTTTTTCTGTCCGGGGCCATGTATCCGGTGAAGCTCCTGCCGGATGCGCTGAAGGCGGTTTCAAAGTTGAATCCCCTTACCTACGGCGTAGATGCGCTTAAAAATATCTTATTCCCTTACGAGACAGGGAGGATGGCCGCTGACTTCTCCCTGTCTGTCGATATTCTGATTATTGTCATCGCTTCGGTCTTCTTTGTGCTTATTGCAGGAAAGCTGTTTGAAAGAAAACAGTAATACTAAAATGTCAGCGCCTGCCGTTCCATGAGCATTTCTCCGAGGTAGGAGCCCGGCTTGACTGATGTATTTCTCAGCAGTTCCGCGTTGTCCAGGTCATAGTGTTTTACGCATGAGGCACAGATATAAAATTTGCAGTCGAAATCATCTATCAGCGTATTGATCAGCTGATGGACCGGTGAGAACTCATCCTTTTTTTGCCATGTCAGGCTTTCCGCAAACCCTTTTTTACCCAGTAACGCGCCGTTGTCCATAAGGAAAAAATCGACCTCGGTATCAAAGGCCCTCATGTTCGCAGCGAGTTGGAAGGCGCCGGCTACAAGGTCCGGTCTGTCAAAGGAATGGGTGATGATAAATACGAATTTCTTTTTCTCCATCTGATCTCCTTTTACGAATAACTCAGTGATGAGAGCATGTTGATCCGTGCGAATGCCCCTGGCAGGCAAGGCCGGGCTGAAAAAGCGTGAGGCTGCCTGCTGCAAAAAGGTCCAGGTTTTTTCGTATGGTTCCAGGTGAAGCCTTAAAGACCCTGATCCCGGCCTGATTGAGTTTCATCAGGGCGCCGCCGCCGATGCCTCCCACGATAACACAGTCGATTTCATGGCCTCCGAGGGCCCTGATCGGACTGCATTGACCATGGTTATGATGCTGGTCGGAATTGTTGATTACAGTGATAGCACGAGTATCACTGTCAGCTATGATAAATGCCGGCGCTGAACCGAAATGACCGTAGACCTCATTTTCGAGAGATTCTGCTACTTCTACCGGGAAACATACTTTCATGTCAATCCTCCTCCTTGCATATGGGTTTTTCAAGCACAAGCGCGCTGCAGTGGGAAAGAGCAAGCGCGACTTTTTCCCGGGCATTGGCCAGAATTCTCTGAACTGTTCCTCGAGAAACCCCCATCCTTTTTCCGGCTTCTTCCTGTGAAAGGCCATCTGCGTCGCAAAGTTTCAAGGACTCAAGCTCATCAGTATAAAGGACGATCTTTTCAATTTCAGACAAAGGAATGCCTGAGGGTTTGAAGGTCTTTCCCCTGATATTACATTCACAGGTCCTTGGTTTTTT
>JAGVHR010000130.1 GCA_020056455.1 Thermodesulfovibrionales bacterium | reverse complement strand
TCGAGTCTGTTCACGAGCTTATAAACGGCATTTTTAGAGCTGAGACCTGCTATTTCCCCGAGTTCCGAGAAGCTGGGCATCCTGCCTGTGTCACGATAAAATCGGGCTATAGCGCTGATTCTGTCCTGAAGCCGGGCTTTTTTCTGCTCACTATTCATTGGCCCATTATAAGTGAACGATCGTTTACTGTCAAGGAAACGCACGGGAGATTCATGCTATACTGTGAAAGTCTGCGTCAGGGACTGAATAAGGGCTGGAAATATGAGAACATATGCACAGCGATTTTGCTGTAGTACGTCAGGTGAAAGGCTTGCCTGAGTACAGGGAATTTAACAGGCACGGTCCTGACGCAACGTCCATATATTCCAACAGGAGGACAAGATGAGATTTATTCTGATATCACTGTTTATTATTGCAATGCTGACAGGTTGCAGCACATCCAAGGCTGACAGGGAGACTCTGGATCTGAGCATTAACCTCTATAACAAAATGCTCCGGATGCATGAGATGGAAAAGGCGATTATATTTGTTGCTGAACAGCATATCAATGATTTTATTTCACGGAAAGAAGCGGCAAAGAATGTCAGAATAGTTGATTATCGCTTAATGTTTACAAAATATGACGAGCTTAAAAAAGAAGCGGAAGTCAGGGTTGAAATGGATTATTATCACAGTGCAGACCTGCGGATCAGAACTGTGGTTGATATGCAAAAATGGGCTTTTATAAAAGAAAGCGGCAAGGCCGAGTGGAAACTGATGAGCCTGCTGCCTGTGTTTTAGCGTCTCACCTCACCATAGCCCCATGGCCTTGCGGACGTGCTGCATGGTCTCCTGCGCGACCTTTCTGGCCTTCTCATTTCCCTTTTCAACAATAGCGTGCAGTTGTTCAGGATCAGCAAGGAGCTCTTCGCGTTTTGCCCATATAGGCTCAAGTACCTTGAATACATTCTTTATCAGCACCTTTTTGCAGTCAATGCAGCCTATGCCAGCGGTCCTGCAGCCTTCCACTACCTCTGCCTGCTCCTCTGTTGTGGAAAAGACCTTATGGAGCTGGTAGACCGGGGACAAATCAGGATCACCCACATCTGTACGCTTTACTCTGGCCGGGTCGGTTGTCATGGTCCTGATCTTCTGCTCAACTTCCTTTGGACTATCGGAAAGGTATACGGCATTGCCGTAACTTTTGGACATCTTCCTGCCGTCAACTCCAGGGACCTTGGGAAACTGCGTCAGGAGCGCGGCAGGCTCAGGGAAAACATCACCGTAGAAATTATTAAACCTCCTCGCTATCTCCCTTGATATTTCAAGATGAGGCACCTGGTCCACGCCCACAGGCACATACTTTGCCTTGTACATGATTATGTCAGCTGTCTGCAGAAGTGGATAACCTAAAAAGCCGTAGGTAGACAGGTCCCGCTCACTCAGCTCCTGCTGCTTTTCCTTATAGGTCGGGACCCTTTCGAGCCAGCCAAGAGGCGTGATCATCGAAAGGAGGAGATGAAGTTCAGCATGCTCAAGGATACCGGACTGTATGAAGATCGTGCATTTGTCTGGGTCAAGTCCTGCTGCGATGTAATTTACGAGAAGATCCATGACGGAATCATGCAGCGCTGCAGGGTTGTTGTATCCTGTTGTAAGCGCATGCCAATCTGCGATGAAGTAGTAGCAATCATACCTGGCCTGCAGCCCTACCCAGTTCTGTAGCGCGCCCACCAGATTGCCGAGATGTAGCTTGCCGCTCGACTGCATTCCGCTTAATACTCTATCCACATTAGACCTCCGCGCATCAAAAAAGTCATCTATTATCGATGTATTGTCCCAGCCTGTCAAGGACAGGCCGGAATGGCTGCATCAGGCTGTTTTATGCCTTTTGGCAGCTCAGGATATCTTCCATATCAGTTCAAAATTGCAGACAATGACATGAGGTTCTCCTGAACTGTTTTGCATGATCTGCCCGTTATCGTTTATCGCCAGAAGGAGATCGTCGGCTTTTAACAACGACCCGTCAAACCCGCGTTCCTTTAATTTCTTTTTTACGGTATCCAGACGCAGGCGGCACTGAGCTTCATCGATCATCCCCCTGTCAAGGGCCCTGGCCAGATCTACAGGCGTGTAGAGCGCGTCGCTGTGCTCAGCCACCCACTGATCAGGCCCGTTATAATAACCACGTATTGTAATATAATTATGGTTTTCCTGAAGTACAGGGTTCCCTTCAGGGTCCTGCAGTTCTGCGTGAGACTCGTATTTTCTCAGGTCAGTGGATGTCTCGACCTTGGCGCTTCCTGTCATATAGATCGCCCGCGCATAGACAGTCGGCATGCCGAGTTTGTTCAGGGTATGGGCAATGGCAAATTCTTCAAAAGGACTGTTTATACCGTATTCGCGGACCATGGGGTCTCGGGCGCCTTCTTCATCGCCGACCGGCATTTCGCCGACCCTGGACGTTTCCCAGACGAGGTGGATGTTATCTTTAGTGATCGTATAAAAAACCTCTTTGGTTTTCGATAATTTTATGGAAGGCGTCTTTCTCCACCGTTCAGGGAGAAAATAATCGAAAAGATGTGGGTTACGTCCCACAACCCATAAGCGGCCGCCTGTGCTTTCGGCATGGCCGTAAAGATAGGGAACGCCAAAAACCTCGGCATTCGCCAGATGGCCCGGCAGAGGGGCCGGTTCAAAACGATGTCTCTGGTCATCAAGATAGGAGTATCTCCTCGAACTCTTCACAGCTTCTTCATGGTCCGGAGTTCGCAGGAGCAGCTCATAATCGATCAATGAATAGCGGCCTTCCCGGACCAGTTGAAGCAGAAGGTCCACCTGCTCCTTTGAAGCGTTCTTTGCCTGCATCAGGCCGATTTCTTTAATGCGCCTGATATCGGAATCTCTGAGAATGACATGCTCCGGTTTCATGTCAGCCATAATGTATCCCTTATTGTTAAGGTCCGCATGAGCTCTCGCGTTGAGTGTCTTGAGATGCCGGACCATTTCATCGTTGTTGAGGTCAATATGTTCAAAGGCCTCTTTAAGGTTCTCGCCGTATATCCAGGCATAGATCAGCTTGTACTGCTTCAGGATATCAAGGTCAATGCCCGGATGCTTTGCCCTGATGCGGTTGATCCTGGTCCGCGACCTTCCTGACTGCCAGGCCTGCATCTTCTCAGGAGGCACATAGATAGCCATGGGCAGTTGGGTATGCATCTTTAAATCTTTCGGCCCGTACAGGTTGTCCATCAGCTCCATCACAAGGGCAAACTCCTCCCAGGGGCTGTTGAATTCAGCATCGCAGAATTCCTGGAGGGTATGCGTATCAATAGGAACGTCTTCTCCGACGCGGCAGTTTTTTACAACCAGGTCAAGGCTTTTGCCTGCGACCTCTTTTGTCGGCACCTTGTAGACAGAACTGGTGCCGATGAGCCGTGTTTTGTGCGAGTCGAACCAGTCTTTTTCGTACCAGTTCTCTATCTGGAAATGCTCAAGATAAGATTCCGCAAACCGGGTGAGATACAGATCGCCCCCGTCGCTGGTCCTGGTATGCAGATACACCACGCCCAGGACATTGACCAGGGATTTCTTAGGTATGAGTTTTTCCATTGCCGTTTCAAACACCATTTATTATTATACACGGCCTCACAGCTTCGCCGCCAAATCCTCACCAGAAACAAAAGGGGCAGGTTAGCCTGCCCCTTTGAGAGAGAACGCCTGTATTTCCTGCCTTCGTTCAGTCTTACGGATTTATCGTCCACGTCCAGCTTGCCTCATTCTGAGGCCCTGCCGGTGCGTCTGAATTGTCCTTCATCATCAGCCATACCTTCTTTGTGCCGGTAAAGGTGTTTTTCGGCGTGATGTTCCAGTTCACTGTCAGAGTGTTGCCGCTGCCGGTCACCGTCATATTTGCGCAGTTGATTGTGCCCTGGCTGTTGGCTGTGCTGCCTGACTCTCCTGCCTTACAGGTTGTCGCCAAATAACCTGTGCCGGCATCGTTTTTCAACGAGACGGTATTTGTAGCCCTGTCATAGGTGGCCCAGATGATGTTCGGCCCCGCGCCCGCCGGGCTTACCATCAGCTCCGTTGTCTTTATATTCGCAAAGCCGTCAGGATCTGTGTAGGTGGCTGTCAGGGTCTGGGCAGTTCCCTGAGTCGAGGTGAGAGGCACCGGCGTCAGTGTGCCGATTGCAGGGGCCGTGTTCGTCGGGATTATGGTCCAGATTCCCTTATTGATGAGCCCTGTAGTCATGTCTGCTGCATCAGTTGCTGAAAGTCTCAGGTCTTTGGGCGCTGTGGATGCAAAGCCGGCCTTGGGTGTGATGGTGAAGGTTATGCTTATGGTCTTTGCCCCTGCGGAAACGCTCGTCGAAGCGCAGTTTAGCGTCCCCTGGGAGTTTGAGGGCGTCCCTGCTCCTCCAGGGGTGCAGGTTGTCGGGTTCGGGGTTGCGCCGTCGTCATTGAAGAGGGTGAGCTTGTTCGTCGCCCTGTCGTATTTGAGATAGAAGGCATTTGCAGTTGTTCCGTTTGTGACAAGGAACTCAAGGGTCTTGAGGTCTGCCGCTCCATCCGCATCGGTATAGGTCGCGGTAAACGCCTGCGGCTTTGCCGGTTCCGTTGTCATGGGGGATGGTGTCACATCCGCAAGGGTGGGCACGGTGTTTATGGTCCAGTCTCCTTTTTTGACCCAGCCTGTGGTGGCCCCGGCCTTATCATCTGCCTTCATCTTGACCTGTCTTGCTGTTGCAGAGGCAAAGACTGCCTTTGGGGTGATGCTCCAGTTGACTGTGATGTCGGTCCCTGATGTGGAGACTGTGGTGGCTTCGCAGTCAATTATGCCTCGTGTGTTCTGGATGGTTGTTCCGGCTGCCCCTTGTGTGCAGGTCTGAAGTATCGCCGTGCCCGCGTCGTTGAAGATGGAGAGTTTGTTTGTTGCCCTTGTGTATCTCACCCTTATGCCGTTTGCCATAGTGCCGTCGGGGGACACGAGAAATTCGAGGTTCTTGAGGTTTGCCGCGCCGTCTGCATCTTTATAAATGGCGGCAAAGGTCTGTGCCTTGCCCTGCTCTGTTGTGCCGGTTGACGGTGTCAGGGTCCCGAGGGTCGGCTTGGTGTTGATGATCCAGGTCCCTTTCTGGACAAGGCCGGTCGTCTCACTAAAGTTGTCAATTGCCCTCAGCTTGATCTGCTTTGCCGTTGCCGAGACAAAGGCTACCTTGGGTATAACGGTCCATTTAATGGTTATGCTGTTGCCCAGAGTGGTTACGGTTGTCTGAAGGCAGTCGAGGGTCCCCTGGCTGTTTGTAATGGCTCCTGCGGTTGCCGGGGTACAGGTGGTTGCAAGGGGTGTTGTCCCTGCATTGTCATAGAGCCTCAATTTTTCTGAAGTCCTGTCGTATGAGGCATAGATTGCGTTTGCAACATTGCCGTCTGTTGATGCGAGGAAGTCGAGGGTCTTTAGATTTGCGGCCCCGTTGGCGTCTGAATAGATCGCTGTGAAGGACATTGCCTTGCCTGAGGATGAGGTCCCGTTTGGGGGTGTGAGATCGCCAAGAGTAGGGGCTGCGTTTATGGTCCAGGTCCCTTTC
>JAGVHR010000191.1 GCA_020056455.1 Thermodesulfovibrionales bacterium | reverse complement strand
TTGTAGGCGTAAAATATTCTCACATGCCGTTGTCTCTTCCTACGCTGGCAGCCCTTACCCCTCCTGACTGCGCCGTCGGGCTTATTGATGAAAATGTTGAGGCTGTAAATTTTGAAACCGATGCTGATATTATTGCCTTGACCGGTTCCGTACCCCAGAGAAAGAGGGTTTTTGAATTAGCGGACGAGTACAGAAAGCGCAGAAAATTTGTAGCTATCGGCGGGCCGATCTCATTTGATATGCCTGAAGAATGCAAAGCGCACGCTGATACGGTTTTTATCGGCGAGGCTGAATATACTTGGCCTGCATTCATAGATGATTTCAAGCAGGGGAAACAGAAGAGCATATATCATCAAAAAGAATTTATAAATATTGATGACTCTCCAGTTCCTCATTTTCATCTGATGAAAACAGACCAGTACGCAAGCGGATGCATTCAGGTAACGCGGGGATGCCCTTTCCGGTGCGACTTTTGTGATATTCCTATAAAGTATGGCGGCCAACCCCGCTCTAAAAAGATAGAGCAGGTTCTAAGCGAAATAAGAATTCTTTCCGGACTCGGCAATGATTCGGTGTTTATTGTGGATGACAATTTTGCGGGCAACAAGCCATATGCCAAAACCCTGCTAAGAGAGATATCCGCCCTGCTCCCTTCTCTTCCGACTAAGATGTACTTTTATACTCAGGCGACCCTTGATGTGGCGAACGATGATGAACTGCTGGGTTTATTCCGGGCAGCAAACTTTCTCCGGCTGTTCATAGGAGTTGAGACCGGAGACAAAGCCAAGCTGCGCGCACTTAATAAGAGGCACCAGACAGATATGGACATCCATCACGCTGTCGAAAAGATCAAGTCCTACGGCATTACGATATGGGCAGGAATAATGTTCGGACTTGAGGACGATGACCCTTCAGCCTTTGACAGGCAGTTAGAATTTATCAAGGAAACCAATTTCATCCCGGTCCAGGTTGGGCTGCTGCAGGCTGTCCCTGGCACCCCTTTATACAACCGCGCAATTGAAGAGAACAGAATCCTCAGGCTTCCTTCCATTTACGGTCTGACCGCCCTCAGCGAAGAAGAACTCTCTAAGGCAACAAACCTGATTCCGCAGAAGATGACCGAGGAGGAGCTTGAGAAAAACTTCGCACACGTTCTGAGAAAAATGTTCTCGCCGGAATCCTTTAAGGCTAAGATGATTCAGTATATCGGCTCTAACACCAGGAATTTGACATCGTCACTGCCTGTCCTCAATCTAAAGACCGCAATGATCCTGATGCGCATGTTTTCGTTCTACCTGTTCCGGGCTGACAGGAAAACGCGAAAAATGTTTTTCCATGTGCTTAAGGCTCTCGTGTCTCACAGGCTGCGGAATCTGGATGAAACTGTTTTTCATTTGCTGGCATACAAGCACATACAGACACACTACTACAGAATAGCGGAGATCTGTGAATCCAAAAGATGAAAATATGTCTTATCAATCCGCGTTTCCCTCTTTCGCTGTGGGATTTTTCTTATTCCAGGGACATTGACGGCAATATATTCCCTTTCCCGCCGTTGTCCCTTGCTACTTTAGCTGCTTTAACCCCCGGCGAGCATGAGGTCGTGATATGCGATGAAAATATTAAAACTGTTTTTGACACGGACGCCGATATAGTCGGCATTACAGGCTATCACATCCAGAAGGAGCGGGTTTATCAACTGGCAGACTCATTCCGCAGCAAGGGAAAAACTGTGGCAATCGGAGGGCCGCTCGTCCAAAAATCAAACCTTGGCGAGTGCACAGAGCATGCGGATATAGTTTTTCTGGGAGAGGCTGAATATACATGGCCGGAATTCATCCGCGATTTTCAATCAGGCAATGCTCAACCTGTATACGTGCAGGATGGGTTCGTGGATTTAGCCGCTTCTCCTGCGCCCCGCTTCGAGCTGCTTGAGCTTTCGGCATATTCAACAGCAATCATTGAAACATCACGCGGCTGTCCGCACTCGTGCGAGTTTTGCGAAATACCGATCCGGCTGGGCAAGCGGCCCCGGAATAAATCAGTGGAACAGGTGATGACAGAGATCCGCAGCCTCTACGCACTGGGCGCAGATTCCATCTTCATCATCGATGACAACTTCTTCGGTAATCGTAAAAGGGCGTTGGATCTTCTTGCTGAAATCGAGCGTTTTGTCAAATCCATTGACTACAGGGTTTATTTCAGCTGCCAGTTCACGATAGATATTTCGCGTGACGAAGAGATTCTAATTCTCATGAACAAGGCAAACTTCCGGCGCGTATTTGTCGGCATCGAGACTCCACTGGAACTCAGCCTGACAATGGCAAGAAAAAACCAGAACACTAATGTGGACATGTTGGATGCGGTTCGCCGCATCCAGTCAAACAATATAATCGTATGGGGCGCTTTTATTGTCGGCTTTGACAGCGATGACACGAATATATTCAATGAGCAACTCAGGTTTATACAGGCAGCATCGATTCCCGTAGCTATGGTTGGAATACTGCAGGCCATCCCCGGGACGCCCCTTTACGAGCGCATCAGGCAAGAGGGCCGATTAAGAGACGATGAGGCAGGAGGCATCAGGGGAAAAGCGGACAACCTCATTCATACAAACATCAAGTCTGTTAATATGAGTTCTGAGGAGCTTGCCGAAGGATACAGGTATCTGGTGCGAAATCT
>JAGVHR010000111.1 GCA_020056455.1 Thermodesulfovibrionales bacterium | reverse complement strand
TAAGAAACCACCCTTAGTTTGATCAGCTTTTTACCGAGGCTTCTGCCGTCGAACAGTCCATCGCCCAGCAGGAGATATGCAAGACCTGCTAAAAATCCTGCTTTCGGTATTACTTCGATCACTGCAGCAATAAGGATGATATCAATGATTTTTGCGGCTGTTCTCAGAAGGAGCCCAGCTCTTCTCGGTTCCTCCGGCATCTGAAATACTAACAAAAGGCCTTAATATTTTTCAATAATTATCATACAATAGGCTGTCTCAGAACAATTCCATGGCAGGCTGATCGCCGGTGAGGGGGAAAAGCTGAAGCTGTGCGGCTTCCTGACTATTATGGATAATGAGACCCGGAGGCTGGTTTGGCATGGTCATAGTACTTGCAACAACAAACAGGAAAAAAGTCAGGGAGATGAAGAGGATGTTTGCAGGATGCGACATTGAGTTTCTTGCCCTGGAGGCCTTTCCCGGTTGTCCCGAAGTTGTTGAAGATGGCAGGACCTTCAGGGCAAATGCCCTGAAAAAGGCGATCAGTGTATCAAACAGCACAGGATATGCTGCCCTTGCCGACGACTCAGGACTCGAGGTTGATGCCCTTGGCGGTGCGCCAGGGGTATTTTCAGCCCGGTATGCCGGTGAAAATGCAGACGACAACAGGAATATGAAAAAAGTGCTCAGAGAAATGAAACATATTAATAATAAGGACAGCAGAAGGGCCAGGTTTAAATGTTGCATCGCGCTTGTCCTTCAGGACGGCAGGCGGAAAACCTTTACCGGTTCGGTAGAAGGGATTATAGGGGAAAAGCCGAAAGGCGCCAATGGGTTCGGATATGATCCCATCTTCTTTCCTGTGGGGCATGACAGAAGCTTTGCTGAAATGGCTGATTCTGAGAAGGACGCCATAAGCCATAGAGGCAGGGCCATAAGAAAATTATATGCCTACCTTAAGACCCTTGCATAAAGGGTTGTCTGAAGCTTTTTATATAGCAATTTATTTGCCAATGGCGCTGTTGAATTGCGGAGAAATAAGTAATTTTTATCCATGTATCAGAAATATGAATTTGACTAAAAAAAATGCCTGCCTATATAGTTAGAGGGTTTCAAAAGGCTCAAACTGACTCTGTGATTTGTCTAAACAAGGCAGTTTAGGTTTCCAGTGATAACCACCGTTAATTAATGAGGAGGCTGTTATGAGATTAGTATTGCTCGGCGCGCCCGGCGCCGGTAAAGGAACACAGGCAAAAAAAATAATAGAAAAATACCCTATGCCGCAAATCTCTACAGGCGATCTGCTTAGAGCTGCGGTTGCCGCAGGAACAGAGCTTGGCAAGGAGGCAAAAGCGGTCATGGACAGGGGAGAACTTGTGCCTGACAGCGTAGTGCTTGGTATGGTGCAGGAGAGGCTGAAGCACGATGACTGCAAAAGCGGATATATCCTTGACGGTTTTCCAAGAAATACCAGGCAGGCAGAGGCGCTTGATGAAATGTTGGGCAAGCTTGGGATGTCCCTGACTGCGGCGCTCAGTGTTGACGTGCCTCTTGAGAATCTCATGAAGAGGCTTACAGGCAGGAGGACCTGCAAGGCCTGCGGCCAGATGTTTAATATATTTTTCGGCGCGCCGAAAAAAGAAGGCTCATGTGATAAGTGCGGCGGTGAACTCTTCCAGAGAGACGATGACAAGGAAGAGACTATCAGAAAGAGGCTCGACGTTTACACTGCCCAGACAGCCCCGCTAATAGATTATTACGGCAAAAAGAATATCCTGAAGGCGGTTGACGGAGCAAGCGGTACTATTGATGAGATCTTCGTCAAGGTCTGCAGTGCGCTTGGTCTGAAATAAATTCAGAGTAATCAATAAATATCAAACAGGAGGAAGAAATATGTCTATGATTAAACCACATGGTTCAGACGAACTAAATCCGTTATTTGTATATGACACGGTTAAAAATGAAGCCCTGCAGAAAGAAGCTGAAGGTCTGGCTTCTATTGTTGTGAGTTCAGCTACTGCAGCTAATGCAGTTATGCTGGGTGGCGGTTACTTCAACCCGTTAACCGGCTACATGAATAAAGCTGATGCCCTGTCTGTTGCCAATAATATGAAAACAACATCCGGTTTGTTCTGGCCTACTCCAATTTTAAATCTGGTTAAAGACGCCGGGTCAATCAAGGCGGGAGATCGCATTGCGCTTAAAGATCCAAATGTTGAAGGCAACCCGGTCCTTGCAGTTATGGATGTAAAAGCGGTTGAAGAATTCAGCGATGCAGAGATGGCGCTGATGTCTGAAAAAGTTTACCGTCCCAAGCCGCCAGAAGCACATCCGGGCGTTGAAGCCTTCAATGCTCAGGGTAAGGTTTGTATTTCAGGGCCGATTCAGGTATTAAACTTCTCTTACTTTCAGGATGAATTCCCGGACACATTTCGCACGGCAGTTGAAATTCGCAATGAAATCGCTGAGCGCGGCTGGAAGAAGGTTGTTGCCTTCCAGACTCGTAACCCGATGCATCTGGCCCACGAAGAACTTTGTCACATGGCAATGGACCGTTTAGGCTGCGATGGCCTGGTAATTCATATGTTGCTCGGCAAATTGAAAAAAGGAGATATCCCGGCGCCTGTTCGCGATGCAGCGATCCGTAAAATGGTCGAACTGTACTTCCCGAAAAACAGCGCAATGGTTACCGGTTACGGGTTCGATATGCTTTATGCCGGCCCGCGCGAAGGTGTGCTGCACGCTATATTCCGCCAGAACATGGGCGCAACCCACTTCATTGTCGGCCGTGACCATGCTGGTGTTGGTGATCACTACGGTCCATTCGATGCGCAAACCATCTTTGATAATGAGGTCCCTGCCGGTGCGCTGAAAATTGAGATCTTCAAGGCTGACCACACTGCATACTCAAAGAAGCTGAATAAGGTTATGATGATGTGCGAAGCGCCTGATCATACAAAAGAAGATTTTGTTCTTCTTTCAGGCACAAAAGTTCGTGAAATGTTAGGCAACGGCATTGCGCCGCCTAAAGAATTCTCACGGCCTGAAGTGGCTGAGATTCTGATTAAATATTATCAGGGTCTTGAAAAATAAATATCGCAATTAAGGATATATAAATTTCTGAAGGCGCATTAAGAAATATACAGGGATTTGGTAGTAGGGGCATGGGGTTGGCTGAATATCAATCCCTTACCCCCAACATCCGGTCCCCAATCTGGTGAGAGGGGGTGGATCCGGTCCAGTTTGCAAAGCCTGTTTTTCAGGCTTAATATAAGTCTCAAAAATTTTTTGCAGGAGGTTTAAGGAATGCCAAGTTTTGTTATTACAGAAAAGTGCGACGGTTGCAAAGCGCAGGACAAGACAGCATGTCAGTACATTTGCCCGAATGACCTCATGGCCCTTAACAGGGATCTCATGAAGGCATACAATCAGGAGCCGGAACAGTGCTGGGAATGCTATAACTGCGTCAAGATCTGCCCTCAGCAGGCAATCGAGGTCAGGGCTTACCAGGATTTCGCTCCGTTGGGCGGCAATGTTGTCCCTATGAGGGGCACGGATTCCATCATGTGGACAATTAAATTCAGGAACGGGTTGCTTAAGAGGTTTAAGTTCCCCATCAGGCTTACTGCCGAAGGCTCTATTGATCCGTATGCAGGCAAGCCTGAAGCTGATATATCAAAACTCAAGCAGCCTGGTTTCTTTACACATCATGGCGCGGGCAAAACAATGCCCAGCATCAAGAAATAAGGAGGAATGGATATATGGAAAAGGAAACTTGCACGTTTTCATATTGCCAGAAGCCTGAAGTTGTGGAGGTAGAAACAGATATCCTTCTCATCGGCGGCGGAATGGCATGTTGTGGCTCGGCATTTGAAGCAGCACGCTGGGCAACCCCGAAGGGTATAAAGATCACCATGGTGGACAAGGCAGCAACAGACAGAAGCGGCGCTGTTGCAATGGGTCTGTCTGCAATCAACACCTATATTGGAGAGAATGACCCGGCTGATTACGTTAAAATGGTAAGAAATGACCTTATGGGTATCACAAGGGAGGACCTTGTGTATGACCTCGGAAGGCACGTTGACGATTCAGTTCAGCTCTTCGAGGAATGGGGACTCCCGATCTGGGAGATGGGCGACGACGGCTTCTCCCTCGACGGCTTCCAGGCAAGAGACGCAGGTAAGGCGCTTCTGAAAGACGGCGGCAAG
>JAGVHR010000230.1 GCA_020056455.1 Thermodesulfovibrionales bacterium | reverse complement strand
GCCCATCCGTAATTGCCGAAGAAACTGTAAAAAAACTTCAGGACCCAGAAGAGTGGTCGCGCAAGAATGGAAAAGAACCCGAAATTGATCACATGTTCAAGGCCGATATTGAGTGACTCAAGCCCGCTATGCTCCTTGGGGCCTGCATAGAGATGGAACATGTTCCTGCCGGGTTTTGCCCTGAACGCAATAACAGCCGAATCGCTGATCGTAAAAGCACGCGCCTCTTCGACCTGCGATGCGGGCACAAGGGCGGCAAAGAAGTATTTGTCCTGCTGGGCAATCCACTTGAGGTTCTCACTAAACGATTTGGGCTCTTTCACATCTTTTGCCGTCAACTCCTTGATATCAGTGCCGGTGAGTACTGTCGGACCGAAAAAAGCGGATGGGTCTTTTTCGAATATGCCAAAGTCGCTGCCGAGGGTTATCCAGTATTCAGGGAGACCTGAGACCTCATCAGTAAGGTCAATCTTGTAGGAGCCCGCAGCAAAGGAATAGGTTCTGCGCACTGACTTGCCGTCTTTTGCATATTCAAAGACAAGGCTTCCTGTTTTATTGGAACTGTCCAGCTTCAGGTCTGAGCCTGTGACCGAGAATTCCACGTTTGCGAGGTCAAAGGAACTCGTTGAGCCAATGCTGATTGCGGGGACCGGGCCAGGCTTGCTGAGCAGGACAACGTCCTCGCCCTTCTTGTCCTTGTAGGGCTTTATTGTCCAGGCCTTGATTGTGCCGCCACGGGCACTGAAAACAGCCCTATACAGGTCATTTTCAATCGTGATCTCTTTTTCCTCAGCTGGGACAATCTCCTGCGCAGGTTTTGGGATTGCAGTTGTCTGGATCTGTCCTTTTCCTGCCTCTACCTTCTGAAGCTGGCCGACAGGCTGCACGTCCGGGGCCTTGGGCTGCTCGGAAGGGAAGAGGAACTGATATCCGACAATAATAAGGAACGAAAGGACAACTGCTATTATAGTTTTGTTATCCATAAGTTATTTGACCGGGTCAAAACCGCCTTCATGAAATGGATTGCATCTAAGCACCCTGCGTACTGCAAGATATGACCCTTTGAGTGCGCCATACCTGGTGACCGCATCGATCGCATACGCAGAACAGGTTGGAGTAAACCTGCAACTGGAAGGGAACAACGGCGATATCATGTATTTATAGAGCTTGATGATCCCTATGAATAATGTTTTCATGCTTCAGTCCGGCAAAAACCCTGAACACGTTTCTCTCAAGGTCTGAGAAATCAGCATCACGGGCTGCGCTCCTTGCGACCGCGACAATATCAAAGCACAAGGACTCATCTTTCAGCAGATTCCGAAATATCTCCCTGAGACGGCGCCTGACCCTGTTTCTTGTCACTGCATTGCCGACTTTCCTGCTTATGGCAAAGCCTACCCTGCAGCACTCAAGACCATTCGGATGTACATACAGGACCAGGTATTTGGAAGGAAATTTATGGCCCTGCTCGAAGACGTTTCTGAATTCGCCTTTGCGAGTCAGGGTTTGAAGAATCTTATTCTTCAAACAGCCAGTTTTTTCCGTCCTTTTTTCCTTCTTCTCCTGATCACGTTACGTCCACCGACAGTGCTCATTCTCACGAGAAAGCCGTGCGTCCTCTTCTTCTTCTTTGTGTGCGGATGAAATGTTGTATATGTACCCATAGTGTTTTTCCTGAGCGACAATTATACCCATTGTATTTTCAGAATGTCAAGCGCCCGACTTGCATCAATTTCTATCTGAGGCAATCGAGGGGCGCATTCGGCAATGACAGACTGAAAGCCCCTAAGGGTTCCCTGAGAAGAGGCGAACAAAGCTTTCGAAAAGGTCCTCATGGAAATGGCCGAGCATCTCGTGTTTCATCATCCTGAGCGCCTTGAACGTCGTCAGCTTCGATTTATATGAACGCTCGGAGGTCAGAGCGTCATAGACATCAGCAACTGAGCAGATACGACCATAGATATGGATCGCCTCACCCTTGAGTCCAAGTGGATAACCTTTGCCGTCAACCCGCTCATGATGCTCCATCACAATGGCCCTGCATTCCTCGCTCAGATGGCTCGCTTCTGCGAGGAGCTGAAACCCCTGATAGGGATGCGTCCTCATGACCTGCAGCTCTGTCCGTGTAAGGCCGCCCGGTTTATTAATGATCGTCTGGGGTATCCGCACCTTGCCGATATCATGCAGAAAAAAACCGGCCCCGAGCTCATGCATATCGTGCGCGTCAGACCCTTTGAAATATTTCCCTGCGAGCATTACCGAATATACTCCTACGTTCACAGAATGGGTATAGGTGTAAACGTCATGGGTAGTTATCCTGAGCAGATTCTCAGAAGTCTCATTGTCGGCTATTATAAGGTCAACCACTTCGGAGATGCCCTTTTTAGCCTCAGCAATATTTTCCGCCTTTGGGTCCGCAAGGAGCCGCTGCATCATTTCCCGTGAAGATTGATAGACCACTTCAGCCCTCTTCCCCGGATCAAGACCCTTGTCATGAAGCGCCTCACGCAGCGCTGCAGGGATCAGACTCTCAGGGTCCCAGGTCTTCTGAGAAGAGGCGACCTCTGCAACAGGACCTTCATCTTCGTCATCGGCGCCTCTTGCAAGATCGATCTCCACTTTTTCAAGGCCGCTTTCCATGATCCGGTCGATTTCCTGCTGCCCGGTAATGACAAAGCGGTTTTTCAGAAAGGGATGATTGAACCACGAAACCGGCAGTACTACGAACATGCCCTCCTTCAGACGGGCAACATCAATCGTTTTGAGCAGCTCCATGCTTCATTTTAGCACATCACAAATTCGACGAGTTTCCATTGGAAGCAACTTTGGGGACGTTCAGGAGTGAGCCGCTCAACTACCGCATTCCCCCCGGAGCAAAGCGGAGGGGGAAACGCCATAGCTAAGCCGTTTATCGGCTTGTGCGCCTTATAAGGGCTGGGACCCTTCGGCAGCCAGTCACTACAAGAAATATGATCTGATCCTGTCTGTCAGCAGATATAGTCACTCTCTACGATCACCAGTTAGCTCGGGAAAAGGTCCCTGATTCCTATAGAGGCTTCTACCGGAAGTGGCTCAGGTACTATCTTGATTTCTGTGATAAATATGGTCATACTCTGCTTCTGCCTGCTCAAAGTGGCGGGTAACTGCGGTTTTTAGGTTCATATTTCACGATCTTTAAACCATTCACGCTTCACAAACAAAAGGGCGGGTTTTTGCCCGCCCTTTTTCTCCACTGACTCCCTGTCTGCGTTATTCGACCTTCTTCATCTCAGTGCCGCAGGTACATTTGCCTGGGTTCTGGCTGATGGTATTGCACTTGCAGTCTTTCCCGCAGGCGCAGGTATACTTGCCTGTTGTTTTGAAGGCCCGTTCCTCCGGCCATGAATCGGCCTTCAGCATCACATGGTCCCCTTCAACCTTCATTACCTTCGCCTTCACCATATCCTTGTTGCAGGTACATTTGCCGGGATTGTTCGACATGGTCTTGCACGGACAGTCCGGACCGCAGTTGCAGGCGTAGACCTCGTCGCCCACCTTCAGGTCCATCTTGCCAGAGCCATCGGCGAATGCCAATGCAGCGCAGAACAGAATGATCATTATCAACAAAATAGTCTTCCTCATGATTTCACCTCCTTTTGTGTTTATTCTAAAGTTGCGGTTATAAAGTCTTATTTCACTTTATGCCCTCTCTATGCAGTTGTCAAGGGGGTACATGCTTTTGCTATCGTATTATTTCCCACATGTCCTCAAAGGCCGCGGTCATGACATTCCGGAAGCTCGTTATCGAGCCCCCGAATTCATGTGTGAACGTTTCGGCATCTTCCCTGCTTTCGAAGGCCCATTTGCCCCTTATCGACATCACACCCTGCTTCGACCCTCCCAGTACCCAGAACGCCTTCTCAGCTTCGAGGAGGACCCCGTGGTCATATGTACCGGCCATGATCTGCGCAGATCCCTTTTCGGGGTGAAGCGCCAGTTCGATGCCTGCGCAATGGACACTGCAAAGAGCTGCTTCCGACCCGTCGCTGTATCTCACCAGCACCCTGCTGAATGCGTACATCTTACGGTCCATGCCGCAGTAGGCACATTGGGGGTGGGTGGCGATGTCGTCGCCGATCTTTTCCGGGGTCAGCGGTTGCTTTTTCCTGATCTCGTCGAAGAGCCCTGTGAAGACCGCAGCCATTGTATCTTTGAAGTTTGCGACCCTGGCGTTGTGGGCCGCTGAAAACGTTTCAGCATCCTCTTTCCCGGAAAAGGCCACTCTGCTGCTGTCGCCGGAGCCGAGCGACCAGAACGCCTTTTTTGCATCAATGAGCTTTCCGCTCCCGTGCTCCCTGACCCAGATCGTCTTTACATCCTCCCCGCGGTATGCAGCAAGCATCGCCCCTGAGCAGCCAAGACCGCAGGCAGACCTGGACGTCCCGTCCTGATAGTCAATGCGCACCTCCTGCGCTGATCCGGGAACCACATCGTCACACCTGAGACATCCCGATGTCTCCGCCTGTGAGATCGAACATAGAGCAGTCAGCACCAGCGTTCCAGAAATAATAACAGCGATCTTCAGTGTATTCTTCATCCGATTCCCCTTCTTTGGTCGACAACTGGTTGGAATAAGTCATTCTTGCACACCTCAATGGCAGACCCTAACAATGAATGGAACAATAAATGGGTGGACACATCCCATTTTCTCACTCCTCGGCATTCTTCCTTGGCCTGCCTATTGGCAATGCAGCAAGTCTTCTTGCAAGTTTCTCTTCGATCACTTTCAGG
>JAGVHR010000023.1 GCA_020056455.1 Thermodesulfovibrionales bacterium | reverse complement strand
GATGTCGTGTCCTTTATTACTAAGATGAAGGCAAAGATCACGAAGTTCAGGGTGGATATTGCCGGAGAGAGAAACCCGACCCCTCCGCAGTATTACACAAAGGTCGATATAGCGCTGACAATAGCAGGTGAAAACATCACGCCAAAAAAACTTGACCGGGCCATTTGCCTTTCTCAGGAGAAATATTGTTCAGTCTACCACTCGCTCAGGAAGGACCTGAAGGTAAATGTAACATATACCATTGAATAAGCCGGGCCCGCTGCTTCAGAAGCATCCTCCCCCGACTCAACACCCTCTGAGAAAGATGGGGTAATATATACGGCATGGGTCCGGGTTTTTCAGAATATTTTCAGGCCTTCAGAAACAGGCGCATCGGCGTAACAGCTTTGCTCGGCTTTTCCTCAGGGCTTCCGCTTGCCCTGACCAGCGGGACCCTTCAGGCGTGGATGTCTACGGCCGGGGTCGATATCCGCACCATAGGCATCTTTGCGCTTGTCGGCATACCCTACACCATGAAGTTCCTATGGTCGCCGCTTATGGACCGGTTCGTGCCTCCCTGGCTCGGCAGGCGGCGGGGATGGATCATCCTGATGCAGGTCGTTCTCATGTTCAGCATTGCTGCCATGGGCTTTGCTTCGCCGGAGCGCGCGCCGTGGGCGCTGGCAGCCCTCGCGCTTTTTGTCGCCTTTTCTTCTGCGTCGCAGGATATAGTGATCGACGCATACAGGACCGATATCCTGCACGAGACTGAAAGGGGCATCGGCGCTGCTCTTTTCGTGTTCGGCTATCGCATTGCAATGCTCATCTCAGGGGCGCTTGCGCTTATTCTTTCAGACCGGATCGGCTGGCATAGCACCTATTTGATCATGGCCGGCTGTATGTTAACCGGCGTGATAGCATCACTATGGGGGCCTGAGCCTGAGAAAAAGATCGCGCCCCCTGGAAATCTGAGAGAAGCTGTATGGGGACCTCTCATTGATTTTTTTTCCAGGCCTTCTGCCGGAATGGCGCTTCTTTTGATTGTCCTCTACAAGCTGGCCGATGCCTATGCCGGGACAATGACAACGCCTTTTCTGATCCGGGGGGCCGGGTTCTCCGCAACTGACGTCGGAGCGGTCAACAAAGGTTTCGGTCTTGCAGCCCTTATCATAGGGGCCATGTTCGGCGGGGCGCTTATGATCAGGCTCGGACTGTACCGGTCCCTTATGTTTTTCGGCATTCTCCAGGCTGTATCCAACCTGTCCTTCATGCTCCTTGCGTGGTCAGGGAAAAACTACGGGGTCATGATCTTTGCCGTAGGGTTTGAAAACCTTACAGGAGGCATGGGCACAGCTGCCTTTATCTCCCTGCTCATGGCCCTTTGTAACAGCAGATTCAGCGCAACACAATATGCTCTTCTTTCTTCGCTGGCCGCCCTCGGCAGGATCTTTATCGCACCCACCTCAGGGTATCTTGCAGGCTCAGTCGGATGGGCAACGTTCTTCTTCATAACCGCGTTGACAGCGCTGCCGGGCCTCGGCCTGCTGTGGCTGCTGAAAAAAGAAGTGACCGGCTATACAGGCGGACAGGCATAAAATAACCTGTCACTTCGGCCTGATAACTATTATTCCAGGCGAATTTCCGACATAGGCATACAAGTCCTCATCAATGACTTTTCGTATGTCCGGGCGTGAAGCCGCATGCCTCAGCACTGCGGCAGGCCCCTGTTTTATACATATCCCGACGTGCGAAACATCAAGTCCGGGCTGCAGAGACCATATCCCTATGTAATCTCCTGTTCTGAGCCTGTTGATGACCGCCTGATCAATGCCTGCCGCTGGAATACAGGAAAGCCTGCGTTCAAAAGGAGCAATCCCCCTGATATAAACCGTGTCTCCGTCTGCCCCATTAAGCTGCCTGACAATATGGCTGGTCTTGTCCCTGCCTGCTATTTCTGAGGCATCAATTACAAATGCGGCATTAGACGTGATCCAGTCAGTAAAAAAATGATTTCTGCTTTTGTAGGAGACAATGCTGTCCTTGTATCTGATTTTTTTCACCATCTCCAAAAAACCGGCAAAAGAGACTGAAAGCCGCATGGCCTCAACATAATCAAGGAATGTAAAACAGTCCATGCCGCTTAAGTTGATAACAATCTCTTCGTCAGCAGACGCATCTCCCGGCAACGTGGATTCCATATAGCCGGTGCCGAGAAACAGCTCTGAAATAAAGGCTATGCGCAGCCCGGCATCAGCAATCCCGGAGGCCCTTCGGATGATTTGGTCCAGCCCGGCTTCTGTCCATCTGCCTGTATTAATTTGCATGGAGATATGGGAAGTCCATGCAATCTTCTCCGGGCATTACCTTATATAGGCGTCGGTTACGTATCTGCGCATCATGCGGTGGGAATTGAAATAGTAGGCGTTTTTGCCGATGGCGTTCTGCATCATGCGGACCCACATATGGCGGTCCCCATAGTAGAGGGGTAAAATCGTATGCTCAAGTTTATGATAGAGATCTTCAGCATCACGGTCATCTGCATCAGCCCCTGGAGTAAGTTCCTGAGGGGCCGCGCCGATCGACCAACCGGTAAAGTCCTCGATATGGCCCTCGATCCACCATCCGTCAAGTACGCTGAAGTTCATCACTCCATTATGGGTCGCTTTCATGCCGCTTGTGCCTGAGGCCTCAAGTGGCCTGAGAGGGGTATTCAGCCAGACATCAACGCCTGATATGATCTTCAGCGCTATTTCCATATTGTAATTCTGCAGATAGACTATCTTGAGCCTGTCTTTGAGCTTTTCCTTGTAGGCGAAAATGTTTTCTATGAGCTGTTTGCCTGGAATATCGCGTGGGTGGGCCTTGCCTGCATAGATTATCTGGATCCTCCCGGAGCCGATCTGTTCAAGCCGTTGCAGGTCCCTGAAAATCAAATCTGCGCGCTTATAGGCTGTTGCCCTGCGAGCAAACCCGAAGGTCAGAACATCAGCAGACAGCTCAACCCCGGTCTTTTCCAGGACATAAGACATCAGGCCCTGCTTTGCCTCTGCATGCGCATTCCATATTTCCTCGTCGGGTATACGGCCTATTCTTACAAAAAGCTCAGGTTCGTTTGCCCAGCCAGGAAGATACTTGTCATAGATCTTCTTGAAGCTGTCGCATGTCCACGTAAAAGAATGTACGCCATTGGTAATAGCATAGATCTCATAGCCGGGGAACATACTCTTTGATACCTCCCCATGCTTTTTTGCAACTCCATTGATATACCGGCTGAGATTAAGGGCAAGCAGCGTCATGTTGAGACCATCCCTGCCTGCAAGCTCCTGAAGCAGCGACAAGGGTACGATTTCGCCCATGGTCTTCATAACAAGATCATAGGGGAATTTGTCATGTCCTGCCTCAACAGGCGTATGGGTGGTAAAAACACAGAGATTCTTTACACTGCTCTTGTCCCAGACGAGCTTTTCATCCCAGACATCCTCAATAGGTTTTTTGAACCGGTTCAGGAGTTCAAGGAGAAGAAAACTCGCATGCCCCTCATTCATATGATATTTTTTAATCTCAAACTCGAGCTCGTGGAGCATTCTTACGCCGCCGATGCCAAGAACGATCTCCTGTTTAAGCCTGTATGTCTTGTCCCCTCCGTACAGGGACGCTGTTATCTCACGGTGCTCAGGAGCATTGGCAGCCAGGTCAGTATCAAGGAATAAAACCGGAATGCTGCCGCCTGTCAGACTCTTGACAGTATAGAGCCATGCCTGCACCTGCACATCCCGTCCCTCTATCTGGACCATAACCCTGTAGGGAAGGAGTTTCATATAGTCCGCAGGGTCCCATATCACCGGATGTTCGCTCTGTTTTCCGCTGCTGTCAAGCTCCTGCACGAAATAGCCTTTTCTGCACATCAGGGTGACAGCGACCATCGGCAGCTTAAGGTCAGCGCCGGACCGGATCGTGTCCCCGGCAAGTACGCCGAGGCCTCCGCTATAAGTAGGGATATCATTATGAACACCTATCTCCATCGAAAAATAAGCGATCTTCGGCTCTTTTGTCAGTTCGAGAATAAGGTCTTGCATTTCTGTCATGATTATTTATTCTAAGCTATTTGCAGGTTGGAAACAATCATTTGAGTGGCTTTTGCAAAGACATCGGTAGTGACTGCTCATCTGCCTCCGGATACACCAGCTCCCTGAAGTCATCGATCGAGGGAAAGTGTCGGGAGGTCCCCTTTTTTGCCCTTGAGCTCGAATAGGCCTTGTAAAGGATATACTTGATGCCGAACTCCTTCGCTGTTTTCAGGACTGCCTCCGTGTCGTCAATAAACAGCGTTTTGTCCTTTTCAAACCCAAGCCTCTTCTGCACCTTTTCCCAGAACTCTATCTTCTCTTTGGCATGACCCATTTCAAACGAGGTGACAGCAGCATCGAAATATTTCCCAAGTTCAGTCTTTCTGAGCTTGATGTCAAGCACCTTGTAATGGGCATTAGTGACGAGAAAGACCTTTTTCCTGTGTTGCTTAAGGCTCCGGAGAAAATCTTCCACATGGGGATGGACCTCTATGAGATGACGGATCTGCTCCTTGAGCGCCGGGATATCAATGTCAACTTCCCGCGACCAGAAGTCGATGTCCGTCCAGTTCAGTGTGCCTTCATGCAGCTTGTATCTGCACAGTAGTTCTTCCTTTGCCCTGCCAAAGGAGATATGTTTCTTCTCTGCATACTTTTCAGGCAGGAGGTGTTCCCAGAAATAATCGTCGAAATACTTGTCAAGGAGAGTGCCGTCCATATCAAGCAGTACGTATTTGATTTCGTTAAAGGGGATTTGAGGCTTCACCGGCACCTTTGGCGCTGTATCCATACTTAAAAATAAGGATAATGCAGCGATTTGTCAATACTGACAGACTTCAGTCATGGGGTCAGACTTGACTATTGACATTTTACGTCTTCGGTGATAATCTTTTCTCATGGCGCGAAAACCGAGGATACAGTTTGAGGGTGCTTTCTATCATGTCATAACCCGTGGCAACCAGAGGCAGAAGATATTCAGGGACGAAAAGGATTACGGGAGGTATCTTGAGGTACTTGCCAGGTAT
The DNA here is from genome assembly GCA_020056455.1 of Thermodesulfovibrionales bacterium. Lineage (GTDB taxonomy): Bacteria > Nitrospirota > Thermodesulfovibrionia > Thermodesulfovibrionales > UBA6898 > UBA6898. The sequence continues at coordinate 538 of JAGVHR010000023.1, read as the reverse complement.
AAAAGTTTATACAAATACGTCTTTCATGCTTATGTACTCATGAACAACCACGTTCATCTCCTGATAGAGACACGGGAGACACCCCTTTCAAAGATACTTCAGGGCATCAATCAGAGCTACACGGCCTGGTTCAACAGAAGATATAAGACCGTTGGACATCTCTTTCAGGGGAGATATAAGGCCATACTATGCGATCGGGACAGCTACCTGCTTTCCCTTGTCAAGTATATCCACCTTAACCCGGTGAGGGCGCGGCTGATCAAGACCCCGGAAGAATACCCATGGAGCAGCCATCCGGCGTATATCAGGCCTGTGAGAAATAGTATCGTAGACGAAGATCAGGTCTTGAGAATGTTTTCTGAGGACAAGGAAAGGGCTCGGCGGCTGTATCAGGCATACGTCAGCGACGGCATAGCTGTGAAGAAAGAGGACATATACGGTACCATCGACAAGAGAATACTGGGAGACGAACAATTTGCGGACGCCGTCATAGGCAAGTGTGAAACGGCAATCGAGCCGGGCAGACGGGAAAAGGAAT
>JAGVHR010000089.1 GCA_020056455.1 Thermodesulfovibrionales bacterium | reverse complement strand
TTTTGCCTCACCCATTTGGTGATAACCCCCTTTGTCCTTTTCTCCTGTGCTTTCAGAATGTTATACCAAATTTGCCCTTCCAATCGCTGTTTTTAGGATCAATGCAAAGTCATTGTTTAGCGTCAGACTACCTATAATTTCAGCAGTCGATGTTTGAAGAAAATTGGAAATGGTGTCTGAGTAATATTCTCTTTTCATGGGTGAGTAATACGCGGCAATGTGTGACTATCCTCTGCGTTCATTGACATTCTATTATAACCCCGCCTCATCCACATACTTCTTATCCAGCGCAGAATATTTCTTTGCTGATCCTTTTGCCTTATTAACCGGATACTTTGCATCGTTATGCTCAATCTTGGCTTCGACTTCCTTCAGTAGATCTATTTTGTAAGCCTCGCATAGATAGGTCAGAAAGATAAATATATCTGCTATTTCATGCTTAACGTTTGATAGCTCTTTGTCCGTGAGATTCTTCGATTGTTCCGTAGTCTTCCAAAGGAAGTTCTCAAGTAGTTCGCCGGCCTCAATTGAAAGTGCTTCTGCGAGATTTTTAGGGTCATGGAACTGTGCCCAGTCACGTTCATTCCTGAAATCAAGAATTTTCTTCTGTATGGCCCGTAGTTCTTTCATTTTCTCTTCTCATGTCCACATCATGGACATATCCCATCAACGTGTCCAAATTTACCTGTTTTATGGACATGTCGATGGTATCGACACATTTCTACTATATGTCGAAATATCGCTCAAATATCGACACGTTTATCAATCATGTCGATCTTGCCGACACGTTACTTTGAGAGCAACTTGTAGAGTTCAACGTTCAGATACAGATTCTCCCTGCCTATCTTATGGGCCTTGAGAATTCCCGTCTTTTCCAATTCTTTTAGATACTCAGCGGCCGTTTGTCTCTCGGCAATGCCGGCATCAACGAGGAACTGCCCTTTTGTATAGGGCTGATGGAACAGCAGTTCTATCAACTCCTTGGAATATACACGGGCAGGCAGTTTCTTCCTGGCCTCGTCAAGAGTCTTTTCGAGCAGTTCCCTGATCGCCACGATTTTATTGCGCGTGTCGACAGCTGTTTTCCCTATTACGTCCAACATATAGAGGACCCACGCCTCCCAGGCATCCGATGCAGTGACCTGCCTCAGTAGCCGGTAATAGTCAGCCTTTGTTTCGATAATAGCCTTGCTCAGATAGAGGATCGGTAATTCCAGCAACTCCCTGTGAATGAGGAAAAGGATGCAGAGAATCCTGCCTGTCCTTCCGTTGCCATCAAAAAACGGGTGTATCGCCTCAAACTGGTAATGCATAACAGCCAGCTTCACCAGGGGGTCTGTCGCGTCTTCCTCGTGGATGTAGTCTTCGAGGTTCTTCAGCTTGTCCCGAATTATAGATTCACCTTCAGGCGGCGTATAGAGGACTTCGCCTGTTGATGCGTTAGCTATTGCGGTCCCCGGTGCGTTCCGTATGCCTGCCTGATTTTCCTTGATCGTCTGGACCAATTTAATAAGAAGATTAGTCGTGATGACAGGCCGTTTATTAAATGTGTTAAAACCTTCCCAGAGTGCTTCACGGTAACGCAGGACCTCTTTTGTAGCAGCATCGACCTGAGAAGACTGAGAAGAGAAGGCCTTAAACAGGGCATCGTTGGTTGTAACGATATTCTCTATCTCGGAACTCGACTTTGCTTCCTGAAGCGCAATCGTGTTGATCAGGATGGTCTGATTAGGGATGGTCGAACCTATTCCCTTGAGTTCGGCAAGCGCTCTGCCAGCCGCAATTGCCTTCTTCAGTATGGCCTTTGTCTCAAGATCCTTCTTGGGCGGCAGCAGAGGAAGCTGGTTGTATGGTTTATGCGTATCATATTTAATGCTGGTGCTCACTAATACCTCTTCTTCTCCACAATCTTTCCGACGATATGGTATTTCACACCCTTCTTCAGTTCGATGTCCGGGTACTTCGGATTGTTCCCGCCGTAACCTTGCAAGATTATATCAGAATCAATGAGTTATATGAAGAATTATCACAAGGTGTCAATGCACTTGAAGTCTTAGACAGGAAGCTGACAGGAAATTATCACAGTGGATGGTAAAGGGGGCACACCGGTGAGCGTAAGTCATTGAAAAATATGGTGGAGCTGAACGGGATCGAACCGTCGACCTCTTGAATGCCATTCCCAGCAGTAAGGGCCTGACAAGTGCTTGAAAATACCGGAAAAAGCAGCACCAGCAAAGGATTTAGCCGTCTCTCTTATTTATACATATTTTGATATGATCATATCCTTTTCTTTGTCGTATTATCACGTTTTTATCACAGCGCCTGAAAAGGCCATCAAAGCGGTGTGTCTGCTGCACCCGCCCGCCACTCCGCAGCCACCTGTCTTAACCGTAGCCCCCTATCGCTCAGTCATTTAGCTTGCGGTCCTGTCATGCCCCTTGCAATAAGTGCCTTCATGATCCTTTGGCTTCGCACTGAACATTCCGGCACAGGCAAGGGTCCGCTTCAAGCATGTTGCTCCGCTCCGGGCAGGCCTTCGTCTTCGCATCACGCTTCAAGCTCATGCCAGGGGCAAGCACATGCCTTCGCTCC
>JAGVHR010000032.1 GCA_020056455.1 Thermodesulfovibrionales bacterium | reverse complement strand
GCGAGTTCAAAAAGCCCTTTTTTTTCAGACCTGGCATCAGTGAATGAACCCTTTTCGTAACCGAAAAGTTCGCTTTCAAGAAGGGCCTCGGGAAGAGCCGTGCAATTGACAGCGACAAATGGAGCGCACTGGGAGCTAAAGTCAGGGTAAATCATTGAATGGATACTCCGGGCCAGAAGTTCCTTGCCTGTGCCGCTTTCGCCCGTGACAAGCACTGTCGAGACCCCTGCCTTGGCGATCTTTTCGATCTTCAGTTTCAGGTCAGCAAGAAAAGTGGAATCTCCAATAATGTCCTTCTTGAACGTATCCAGACAGACTTTTCTCAGGTAGTCTACCTCATGTTTCAGCTTCTCCCTTTCGAGTATATTGCTGACCACGATTTTCAGCTCCTCAATATTGAAAGGTTTTGTCAGGTAATCAGCTGCGCCCATCTTCATAGCCCTGACAGCGGTCTCCGCAGTATCGTCAGCAGTAAACATGATGACCTGAACATCAAGAGACCTTTCCTTCAATTCCTGCAGCATTTCGAGGCCATTGAGGTCCTGAAGGTTTATGTCGAGGATAACAAGAGCCGGAGACCATGCGAGTATCCTGTCGGCAGAATCGCTTGTTCCATCCCCGGTTCGCAGCTCATAGCCAGCAGCCTCCAGCGACTGAACAAGCATTGACAATATAAAAGCGTCGTCCTCAAGAATATATATTCTCGGTTTTTTTCTCACGCCCGCTTTACCTGCATCCCGAGTCCCTTAACCGGCAATAACATCCACCTCGTGACGAAGAGACATGCTGCTGTTCAGTACACCGGCAAGAGGGAGGCGCACTGTGAATACTGTACCGGCTCCCACAACGCTCGACACTCCGATAGCGCCGCCATGCTGCTCAACAAGCCTCTTGGTCACAGCCAAACCAAGTCCGCTGCCCTTTGCCTTTGTAGTGAAAAAAGGTTGAAAAATTTTATCCAGAGATTCTTCCTTGATACCCTTGCCGGTATCCGCAACCTCAATACTGACAATGCCTGCTCTCTCCTCTGAAACGCTTTTGACTATCAGTTTTCCGCCTTCCGACATGGCATCCGCAGCGTTAACAAACAGGTTCAGAAACACCTGCTTCATCTGCATGGGATCGGCAAGTACAGAAGGAGACGATAGATCAAAAACTCTCTTCACCTCTATCGGCACCGCAGAATTCGAACCCTTGTTAAATGAGAAGGACAATGTTGAATCAAGAAGGTTATTAATATCAACCACTATCATCTGAGGTTTTGGCGGCTTGGCAAAATTGAGCAGGTCCCTGACGAGCGTCTGAATTCTCTTCGCCTCAGTTGCCGCCCGGCGTAGCGCATCCCGGTCTCGCTCTCTCAGCTCTGCGTCAGCAGCCACGGTCTCCATAGCCATCATAATCCCGGTGAGAGGGATTTTAATCTCATGTGCCAGCCCGGCAGCTATCTCTCCAACCACCCTCATCTGCTCAGCTCTCTGCATCGCATCCTCAGTCCGTTTGCGTTCCGTGATGTCTCTGATGACATGGATCATTCCGGCATTGCCCTTACCATTTCCATTACGGGACCTCGGCATGGCTCTGACTTCGAAGAACCTGTTGATGCTCGGTTCAAAGACCTCGAAGGAACCCGGCTCCATTGGCTTGACACATCCGCAGATTCGGCAGTCTTCAGGAGAAGGGCCTGCGTCCTGGAAATATTTGAAGCATTTTGCAGTTCCGTTGGATTCGGAAATTCCAAGCAATGTAGCTGCCTCCCTGTTAGCGCGCACGAGTTCAAAATCAGCGTCACGGATAATGATCATATCCGAAATCGCATTAAAAGTCTCCTCCCAGTCCTGTCTGGACTGCTCGTTTCTGTGCATCTGATCCTTCAGTGAGAGGGCCATCTCGTTAAAAGAAGCAGCCACTTCCCTGAATTCGTCTTTCAGGCCTTCTATGCGATAATCAAGTTCCCCGGCCTTTAACCTGCGCGTAGCTCCGAGAAGGATATGGAGTGGCCTTGTGAAACTCCTGACCAAAATCACGGCAAGACCAGCGGCAAGTATCAAACCAGCAGCGACAAGCAGGAAGAGCGTCTGTTTGGTTTGGCCGATCTCTCTGACAGCCACCTTCGTCTTCATTTCAAGATTACCGCCTGTCATCACAATCATCGCGTCCATCTGCCTGATAAGCCCTTCGCCAAGTCCGTAAGCGACTTTCTCCTCTTCAGTCGGGCCTTGCCCTTTCGTGCGCGCCAAAATACTTTTTCCTACAGACCCTCCATACTCCCTCAGTCGGCTTCTCAATTCAACAAGCGTTGCCTGGACATCTCCGGTGTGGTGGCATCCAAAACATGATTCCATCACAGCTTCGGCCTTTCCGACATGCGCTGAAAGCATCTTCGTGTTTCCCCTTGCCTGGAGTTCAGACTGGACAGTTCTGATCTGAATTACCAAATGCTCCCTCAGTATCTCCACCTGATGCATCCTTATCAGAGAATAAAGGGACTCAGCGCTGTTCTGAACGGCAGTTATGAAATAAATTCCTCCAAGGCTGGATAAAATGGCAAAGGTCACAAGGCTTATTACAATTTTTTTCTTCATCTCTTCCCTTCAGCCCCGCCGGCTTGCAGCTACGGACTTTTCAGGCGATATCAGCAATGTCCGCTGACATTCGCTCAAGTCCGAAAAATGTCGCTGACAGGTGGTTCAGCTTTGCGATACTATCGCTATAATACTCATCAGCTCAACTTATTCTGAAATTTATATAACAAGAACCGTGCCATACTTAACAGCTTGAATTTACTCGATTTTGTTCTTCTGAAATGTTACGTGCCGGAAACATCCTGACATAATCTGAGATCTAACACGTATACGCCTCAACAACACTCAGCAGTTCAGTTCGGAACAAACCTTATAAAAATAACATAACAACGTGCTTCGTAGCAATACTCACGTTTGAAACATCCAAGCCTTGACATGAATATCCGAAAGGGTCAAACTCATACACCAAGGAGGACATATTTCATGGCACTGAAAATCCTGGAAAGGCATTTCAAGAAAAAAGCGATTGTAATCTCAGCGATTTTGATGACCGTACTGCCGTCATCCACGATTTTGTATTATTCCTATGCCGACAGATCTCTCGGAACAACATATGCACAGAAAATACGCAGCATCACCCTCCTGTTGCCCGACACGCTAAAAGACAGTCTTCTCATATTCATCCCTTTTACGCTTGTTGCTGTGCTTTCCATCACTTTGGCCAGTATATTGTTCACCCACAGGATCGCAGGTCCCCTCGTCAGGGTAAACTTTTTTCTACGGAAAATCAGATCAGGTGATACGGATATAACCTTAAAGTTCCGAAACAGAGACGTTGTCAAGCCGCTTGCAGATTCACTGAATCTGCTGAATTCGGCATACAGACAACGGCAATCCCTGATCTTAAGCGCTGTCAGGGAGCTCGAGGAAGATACTGCTGCCCTGCAATCCCTTTTGACTGGCAGTGATAAGGCAGCTTTTGAAACCATGCGAAAGAAAGCCCTGGTAAAAGCCTCCGAAGCCTATAAATTAATTTCTGAAATCAAGACATGATAAAGTATATTATTCCCCTTTTGCTTATTGCCGTTACTTTGGCATTGCTGCATGCAGTCTCCAGAAACCCTCACTACTTTTCCGCTTCGGAATGTGCAAACTGCCATGCCGATCACATAAGTGAGCCCAGGCGACTTGTGGCTGAAATAACAGATATCTGCACACGGTGCCACTCGCAGATAACAATGATGTCGTCCCATCCTGTGGACGTCTACCCGATTACAACCACCATACCGCCTGACCTGCCGCTAAGAAACAGAATGGTCGTCTGTATTACTTGCCATAATATCCACGCTGAGAGGTTCAGACCCCTCGGTGAAAAAACTTATTATTTGAGAAGGCCTGGGGCAGGACGAGCGTTTTGCATGGCCTGCCATAAGGAGAAACCTGTGCAGGAAGGTCATACAAGCGCACTCGGAGCCGCACATATCGGAAATAGATTCGGAGTGACTGACACATCCGGCCATCTCGACGAAATATCCGTCGCCTGCATCACCTGCCATGATGGGACTGTCGGCAGATCGGCCGATTTCAGACTTGGCAGCGGCGTATGGCAGCACAGTTCACCCGACCAATCCCATCCGATAGGTGTGGACTACGAGACAAGCAGAATGAGCATGGGATATTTGAAAGCAAAACAACTGATCGATAAGCGAATACGTTTCTTCGACGGAAAAATCGGATGCGGGACTTGTCATGACATGTATTTAAAGTCCAGGAATTATCTTGTGATGAGCAACAAGGGAAGCAGGCTTTGCACCTCTTGTCATGAGCTTTGAGTATGGCAGTAAAGACCGGTACGCCTGACGAAATTGCAATCCAGGAGGCAGATTATGAAAATGAGCACGATACTAAGAAGAAAACGATTTATCACTGACAAGAGATACCAGTGGGGAATCACCTTGAAGATTGTTGCCATCTGCCTCACGGGTATACTGCTGCACCTTTTCATGTTTGCTTTCATTACGCTCAGAAAAATCGACGAACTGAAATGGAAAATGCATGTACCTGTCGAGACTACCGGCGAAATCCTCCGACCGGGCCTCTTGTCCGGCATATTTTCATTGATAATAACCATCTCAGCGATATGGCTCGTTATCCGTCATTTCCATATAAAAACGGCAGGTCCTGTCCACAGGATTAAAACGGATATCGAAAAGGTAGCAGGTGGGGACCTTTCTGGATCAATATATCTTAGGGGAAACGACTTTTTCCGGGAAATCGAGAATGAATGCAATGCTCTGATCTCTTTACTGAGAGACAGATATAAAACAGCGAAAGATGGGTTTGCTGCAATAGAAAAATCTATCGAGAAGATGGAATTCGTCAGGGACATGCCCGACGCCGCAGCGGCAGAATGCAGACAGGTGCTCGATACACTGGCAGCCATAAGGAAAACCATCGATAAACTCTAACGACTTCGTAAAAAGTCCGTATGCTGCGTTGCGCTGCAAAACTCCCTTCGACTCGCTCAGGGCAGGCTCTTCGCCTGTCATGGTGAGCCTGTCGAACCATGC
>JAGVHR010000194.1 GCA_020056455.1 Thermodesulfovibrionales bacterium | reverse complement strand
GACGTACCTGCAAGTACGCCTCATTCCTCATTTCTTGCGCGCCTTGCCTCCGGAGCTTTTTACAAACCCTTCTCATTTTCGACTTTTTACAAGTCTGTCAGAGTTCATGCTGCCCTCTTCTGTGACAGCGCTGACACAGTTTCTGGCGCCTGTCCGCATGAGTGAGCTTGTCATTTTCCGAGGCGTGTGGGTTATGACAGCTGATGCAGTTGATAAGCTGTCCTGTTACAACATCCACGTAAGGACTCTTGCCCATCCCGTGCGCATGGGTCTTCGGCACATTCTCGTGGCATTTCAGGCAGAGCTGGGTTACGTCAGCTACGAGGCGTTTTGGCCGGTCGCCGGAATGAGTGGCATGGCAGAGCTCGCAACCTTTTTCCAGTGCCTTGTGCTTATATTTCTTTGCTATCATGCCTTTGTCATGACAGTTGAAGCAGAGTTTAGGAGAAGCTTTGTACAAGAGGGCTTTTGCAAAGGCTGCGTGGGGTGAATGACATTCCATGCATTTTCTGCCTGAAGATACAGGGAAATGCTGATTGCTCCCTGCGAACCCCTTCCTGCTGTCTTTGTGACATTCCCAGCAAAGCTCCGGGACCTGCTTTATGAGTTCCTTTTTCCCCTGGGCCTCGTGACAAGAGGTGCACTTGCCCTTGGCATAGGGTTCGTGGCGAATCGCATGCACGAGCGCCTTTCCCAAATCCGGTCTGCCGTGCGCGTCGTGGCAACTTGAGCAATCTGTTCTTGCTATATCAATGTCATCGTGTTTGGGCCTCAGTTTTTTTGCATCGTGGCATTCCCAGCAGAGTTCCGGGACCTTCTTTTTCAGAAGTCTGCCTATATTCGAGCCGTGCGGGTCATGGCAGTCGCCGCAATTTCCGTCGGCAAACGGTTTGTGCAGGCGTACCCCTGTCAGACTCTCCCTGAGTTCGGCGTGGCATCCGAGGCAGAAATCTTTTTCCGGCAGGTTCAGCAGGCGCCTGTTCGCAGAGGAATGGGGAGCATGACAGGCGCTGCATGATCCTTCGGCCAGCGGCGCGTGCTGGAATTTTCGCTCTGGAATATCCGCTTTATTTGTATGACATTTAAAACATAACTTCCTGCTTTTCATGACAAGAAGCTTCTCCTCGGATGACAGATGGGGAGAGTGACAGTTTACGCATTCTCCCTTTTTGACCGGACTATGCACAGTCGCATCCTTGAGAACTTTTTCCATATTCGAATGGCAGGTGAAACAGATTTGCTCCCTGGCAGCAACCAGATTTATTTCTCCTGCTTTTTTATTTTCAGCGTGGCATATGCCGCATTCCCCGCCTTTAAAGGGGCTGTGGATTTTACTCCTCAGAAGTTTTGCGTTGGCTGAGGAATGGGGGTCGTGACAGGAGGCGCAATTGGATTTCCTGTCAGCCATATTCCCATGGCTTTTTATAAACCCCTCGCTTGAGAGGCTGTGACATCCGGCGCAGAGATCTCCCACCGGCTTTTTCAGATTGCCGGGGTTGTCGGAGGCATGATGTGCATGACAGGCATCACATTTTTCCTTCTGCACAGGAATATGCACCTTGCCTTCGCTGAAGCGTTTCTTTTCTTCTTTGTGGCAGGAATAGCAGAGCTCGGCCCCTGTGAATTTCAGATTTTTGGCCACATCCGACGCATGTGGCTCATGACAACCTGAACATTCGCCTTTGGCAACAGGGGTATGCACTGATCTTTCCTTTGTTATCTTTTCAAAGTCACCATGACACATGGCACAGAGGACTTTCTGATTATTCAGGAGAATCGCCTTATTATTGCTCCCATGAGGCCCATGGCATGTTACGCAATCATCCTTTGCCGGCGGGTGCGGATACTTTTTCGTTAGTGATTTTTTCATTTCACCATGACAACTGAAACAGAGTTCCGCTCCCTGAATATTGGTCAGTCCCTTCCCTTCGGAGCGGTGCGGGGTATGGCACACAGAGCATCCCTGCTCTGTAACAGGTTTGTGTTTGTTTGTATATCCTGCGCTCTCTTTGATATTCTGATGACACTCCGAGCACAAGGCCGCTTCTGCTGTTGTAAGCAGTTTATCGTTATGAGAGCTATGTGGCGCATGGCAGGTCGCGCATCCGTTCATATCGAGGGCCGCATGGCGGGTCCCGGTGCGGTCAAGCTCTTTTTTGATCTTTTCGTGGCACGGGAGGCAAAAATCAAGGTCCTTTCCCTTTATCAGCGCTTTGTTTGCCGACCCGTGTACCTCATGGCAGGACCCGCATTGGCCCTTATCAAAAGGCGCATGGACCTTTCGTTTTTTGAACTGCTCATCGAGCAGGAGGTGACACTCAAGGCAGGTGACCTTCAGGTTGGCATTCAGCAGGGGACGGAACGTACTTTTGTGCGGAGAATGACATTTAAGACAGTCCCCTTCCCTGGCTGGGAAATGTGCAACCGGTTTTGCCATTGCGCCTGAAACAGCTCCGTGGCAGGTAACGCAAAGATCTTTGATCGGCTGAGTAAGCTGCACCGCGTCCCCTTCTTTTGGAAGAGAGGCATGACAGAATGTGCAGTTGCCCTGAGCATAAGGCTCATGGATCTCCGGAATCAGGGCACCTTTTTTACCTGTGCCGTGGGGGTTGTGGCATACACTGCATAACTGATTTTGTACAGAGGCTATGTCATGGGGTTTCTTTGAGGCCACTTTGTCTTTGGGATGGCAGGTGTGGCAGAGATCGTTGCCGGTCTTTGTAAGCAGACGGTCCTGATCAGAGGAATGAGCAGGATGGCAGAGCATGCACTGCCCTTTAACAAAAGGCTGATGCGCTCCGGCAGCCAGGAGCACCTCTTTAAGGCCTTTATGACAGTTGAAACAGACAGAAGTTTTGTCAGCCGGCTCCTTCAGCAGCCCTTTAAGGTCCGATGCGTGAGGGTCATGGCATGCAGTGCATTCTCCCTTTTTGACAGAAGGGTGTACGGTTTTTGCCTTCAGTTTCTCTTCTAATCCTGCGTGGCATGTGAAGCACAGCCCTGCCCCCTGCTTGTTCAGGACCAGTTTATTTGAAAAACCATGCCTCAAATGGCAGGCTTCGCAATCCTCCCTGACTACCGGCGCGTGGACAAAGGTTTTTGCGTATTTTGTCCGCGCGGACTTGTGACAATCATAACAAGTCTTTTTTGCTGCAAAGCAATCGCTGATGCCTGTCAAAAGTAGAATAGACGGAAGCATTACCAGCGCGGCTGAGATGATTTTTCTTTGTAGGACTTTCATTTTATTCACCTGTTATCTTTCAGACTATCTGCCCAGTGATCTGGCAAAGGCTTCCGCGACTTCTCTGGAGGTTTCCTCAGCCAGCCTGTCAATAGACTCGACCCTTCCGATGCCGAATACGGTTTCCCTGTCATTACCCCGGCGTGCCGCATTTATGGCCCAGACAATTTCCCCGTTTTCAGCGTCAATGATCCTCATGGTAATGGAAAGAACAGGGACCTGACCGGCCCCTCCGGCCCCGCTTGCCATCTGCATCTGATACTCATGCACAATACCGATTATAAAGAAATTTGCGCCAAGGCTTTTGCCGAGCCTTTTGATCGTCTCTTTCGGAATACTCGTTGCAAGCCTGACTCTTTCCTGGGAGAGGGCTTCTGTCATCTCTCCGGGATCAATGATCCTTGCCGGAGAGTTCTTGAGAAATTCCACCAGCATAAGGTTCTCCATTGTCTTTCCGGCCCCCTGTGTTGCGCTCAGGTTATCAAAGGGAAGAATAGCCATCTTCAATCCTTCTGCCCCGGAAAGGTTTTTGCTTGCGAAGGGTCTCATGGACGGTCCGCAACCGAAGAGCAAAGCAGATAAAAGCATGACGGCCATGACCGCAGGACAACAGATTCGTTTTGCATTAGTGCTCATGTTCTCTTTCCTTTCGTCACTTTTGAAATGCCTTATCGTAAAAGTCCTGGACCACTTTCCTGCAGATCTCCTGGGTCAGGTTCCCAAGAGTGAACGTCTCTCCTATACTGACAATGGGCAGGTTTGGACCGCCCCTCGCATGAATATTATTTTGCCATACGACAGTCCCGGCAGATGCGTCGATAAATTTTACTGTCATCGATATGACAGGATACTGTTCGCCGCCGAGCTGGAGCATCTTGTATTCGTGGACCGTGCCCATAAAAATGCCCTGGACTCCGGCGACTTCGGCAATCTTGGAAAGCTGTGACCGGCTCAGCTCCTGAGTATCAATTGCGCCTCTTGTCCCTGTTGCCTGGGCAACCACAAAGTTGAACTGCCCTGTGTCCATCACCTCCATGTCACCACGGATGAGAAGCTCGGTCATGAAATGTTCGGTCACTTTTTCGCCGGCAATCCTGTCTTCAGACTGATTTCCAAAGCCGAGCAGCCCCACCTTTTTGTAAAAGCCGAAATCCGCATCAGGGTTCAGGAAACTCCTGCTTTTGACCAGAGAGCTGCAACCTGCCGAGGCCAGTATCAGCAATAATACCCCGAATATTTTTACCTGTTTCATATTATCTCCTTGTCCTCCGTCATAACGGTATGCTATATCTGATCCTTGCAAAGCTGCCCTGATCTTCTTTGAACAATTGCGAGATGCTGTACGTCACTTCAAGAGAGTTCCGTTTCCAGAGCTGAAGTCTGAGATTCAATACAACCGAGTCGGTATTTGCTCCGGAAGAGACCTGGCGGCCGTAGCTTACATTCATCTGATGCCCTCTGAGAAAACGATAGGCCATGCTTGCGGTTGCGGAATAACCCGCGTCTTCGTTTTCCGGAAGATTTACAGTGCCGGTGACGCTGTAGCTTGTCCGCAGGTTAGGCCTGTAGCTGAGAGAACCGCTGAAGACCTGGGTGCCGATTCTGATAATATCAAACGTGTCGGAAGATGAGTTTGCGGTATAAAGGAGGATGAGTTCGCTCTTGTCCGTGGGAATCATGTTGAGCTGTAATGTCCTGGAGACGGAAAACTGACTGGTTATCGGTTCGATATGAACAGGGTCAGACCAATCGCCGGGTGCAGGTGATCTCTTGGTATAGAGATCATTATTCAGGATATCGAAAAAAGTAAAGCCGGTCGGACGGTCATCATAGAGAACACGGTCTGTCAGCGGTCCGGATGCATCATACTGTGCGGTATTTATGAAGCCTGGGCTGTCATTCCTGCTGATATTGAGATTAAACCTCATGGAAAGCCTGGAGGTGAGATCCATCGTTGAGTTCAGCCCGAAGCTGTCCCTTATATTTCTGCCCTGTTTCGGATCTGACTCGAGGGTGCGGGAGATATTTACTCCCAGAGCTATTGTTTCCCGTAGCTTTTCAAAAAAAGATGCCCCCAGGGTTGTGAAATCCACGCTGAGCGGTTCATCATCCACGCTGAATCTTCTGTTCCCTGTTGTTGCCGACAGCTGCAGATTATGCAGGGGGTATACGTTAGCGGTCGTGTCCCAGGATTGGTTGAGCGTGCTGCCGGCCGCTGCGGTCTCTGAATCGAAAGCAATCGTGCTCCGGATGAAATTGCCTGCGAGGCCGAACCAGTCAACAGGTCTGCTGTTGGCGGCCAGACGGAGATTCCTGCCGGTGGTAGTTGATTTGAAACCTTCAGAAGACTCGGATGAGTACCGGTTGACGTCAAAATCAGCCGACAACTGGGTCCCCGGCAGTATTTCATAACTGCCGCCCAGACCGAAAAAAACAGTATCAGAGTTTGATCCTCCTCCGCCGTACGCATTATATCCACCTCTGAAATTCACCCATTTATACTTGTAGTCACCGAAAAGAGAATAAGTGTCTGTCTTGATGCTCGTTCCCGGACTGCTCGTCTCAGCCCTCGCATAACTCGCAACCAGTCTGAGGTCCCGCAGAGAAAATGAAAGCCCGGCCCTCGAAGTTTCTGTTTCGACCAATTCAGCCTCAGTGGTAACTGTTGCAAAACGACTGTGCCCGGCATCGAAGCTGTATCCCTCTCCGCTGAGCGCAACAGTGAGGTCACCGATAGGGGAGAGGTGCCAAATGGTCTCTCCATCCGCGTTTGTATAGTTGAACTGAATATTGAACCGCGCGTTGAGCTGTTTTTTGACCGGTGGGGCAATGTCCAGTACAATGCCGCTTTGGAAGATGTTCGTGCTTTGCTCCGGATTTGCAGCATAGGTGTCTTCAATAAAGAAGATGCCTCCCCACCTTGTTAGCGCATGTGCCTGCCGGGGTACAGTCAGCATTATTACAGAGAGGATACCGGCAATATACAGGATCTCAACATATCTTATCTTCTTCATCTATCTCGGGTAATTAATTGAGTAAGACCTGGCGCTGTGGCAGGTCGCAGAGCAACTCCCCCCGTTTGGACTCATCGAGAAGCTCAGGAGCCCAGGGGATTTTCCTATAGTGATAAGCGCTCCGAACCTCGGAGATCCATGAGATTCGTGACATGCATTACACGCAAAGTTCTGCCGGCCGACATGGAAAGCATGTCCGTTTGGTGATGCGGGCGCATTAAAACGACTGGCGCGTTTAACAAAGGGGACAGAGAGGGGATTTGCATAGACATCAAAATTATGGCATAGAAAACAGAGCTCATCCCTGGAAACCGCCCTCTTTACGCTCCGGCTCTCATAAGGCCTCCTAAGTATCTTCTGGAACTGGGAACCGTGTGGCCCTCTTATCCTGGGCTCATCTGAACCATGGCAGTCAGTGCAGTAGATCATGCTGAAGGCGTTGATCCCGGCCACAAAGGCCTTAGGGTCGATTCCCAGGTTTTTTCCCTGCCCCTCCACAGGATGAAAGGAGGCGTTGTTGGTGTTAAACAGCACTGCCATGTCCTGCTGTCCGGGAGGCTGCACTGTCCATGACGAATGGCACTTGAAGCAGATCTCATATTCGAGCAACTGCGTGCTGATATCACCTGCCGGCCTGTATTCGTATCTGGGTACGGTTCCTGCCGCTCCATTGCTGACCCGTATCCTGCTTACCCTGGAGTTCCTAAGAGAGGCTGCAGGAGCAATCCGCCCGGCGAAATCACCTGCCAATGCATGTGCATTATGGCAATCCCCGCACTCAGCGTGACGGTTGCCTCCCATATAGGAAAATTTATTGGGGTTCCCTGCCTCATCTGCGCTGTGTTTGCCTGAACCACGGACCACCCGATGGCTGTAAGGTTTCAATATCTCCCTTGCCACGTCCTTTGCTGAGGGATTTCCATCGTGACAAGCGAGGCACATGCCTTCCTCTCGCTCTATCATTAGACTGGGGATTAAACCGGTCCGGTCTTTCACTCCATGGGGGTTATGACAGTTTATGCATTTTCCTGCAGCAGCCATTTCCCTGCGAGAGGCCGCAACCGTCCCGGGCCAGACAAAGCGGGAGTCAATTTTATGAGTTGAGGAATCGTAAATCTTCTGTCCAGGAAAAACACCGGAAGGGCTCTCGTCCCTGTGGCAGGAATAACAGAGCTCGTTGTCGTTGTCACGCATAAGACCCCTGGGATATTTTGACCTTACGTGCCCCTCATTGTGACACTGGTTGCAGGAACCTTTTCGGATCCCGGCATTCCTGGCAATCCCGGAGGACAGGTCTCCGTGGCCGGTCCGCCCTATAACCCCTGCGCCGGATTCCTGAGCGGCACAGAAGAAGATCAGGAAAAATATCCAGAAGACCATTTTTACGAAGCCGTCCTTTTTCATTGATTGTGACATTGCTGGCATCCGGAATTGGCATCCGCACCGGCAGGGATTTCCAGATAGGGCCAGACAAGCCCTTTTTTGAACTTTCCCCCATGGGCGAGATGGCAGGAGGAGCAGGTCACATGATTGACCGCTGCAACCACTTTCGACGAAGGGAAGTCTGTAGCGCCGGCAGACTGGAAACGCAACCTCGGCACTCCTTCCACGCCGTCATTTGTAACTGCCCCAAATCCGGTGCCGGTCCCGCCTGCCCAATGGGCAGGGTCAGTCATGGCGCCGAACCCGTTTATGGGTACATCTGTGAGATGATGGTTTTCTGTCCTTGTGGCACTGCCCACATGATTTCTCAGATTGTCATGGCATTCAGTGCACCACCGGGAGGTCTTTGCCTTATACCCTATATTCGATTCTTTATAGGCGTTTATTGAACCCTGAGCGGACGGCGGATCTGTTGGAGGTGAATTCCTGAAAACATCAGCTGCCATTATTACACCTGTGCCGTCGCCGGAAACGCCTTTGGGCACTGTCAGGATGTTCCTGTAATTGGGTGTGCCGTGGGGATCGTGGCATGATGCGCAGGATACAGTCACATTGGTCATTGAACTGAAAGGCACTGACTGGGCAGCTATGCCGAGGTCGTGGCCGCTAAGGCTGACAGCGCCACCGCTGTTCTCAAAAAAACCAGCGCCTGAGTGTTCATCACCGCTTCCATTGTACATGGTGACCGGGGCCAGCACATCAGGCGCCTTGGGGTCGCTGCCGTCATGGCAGAAGAGGCATAGTTTGGTTGTTGTTGCCCGGATCAAAAGCTGTTGAAACGGCCCCCCTGGTTCGACACCCGGGGGCTGCGTTCCTGATTCGCTGTAGTGAAGGGTATGACAGTCGTTGCAGGGTTGTCTGTTTTTTTCCAGATCATGATAATAGTCTGCATCGGCTGAGTTGACAATCCATAAACTGAGGGATATGCTCACAATGGCGATAAAAAAGAGCGCCCTGCATTCGATGACGATGTCCCTTTCTGCCCGGTTTACTCTTGCCATATATTTATTCCTTAAGGTCTTTTACTTCAAAGACCTGGACCCGCTCTCCCCCTTTTTCGAGAACGAATAACTCGCCCTTCTGTCCGAAGCAGAGATCTACGGGAAAGAAGAAACCACCTTTTTCCTCCTCCATTCGGCCAAAATTAAAAAGGAACTCTCCATCCTGGGAAAAGACCTTGAGTCTGTGCTGAAAGGCGTCTGCTATCCAGAGCCTGCCCTTTGAATCAATATCAAACCCTGTGGGAAAGGAAAAGCTTTTTTCAAATTCTTCACCATGGGCCCCGAAGGACACCAGCAGGGCGCCTTCGTTGCCAAAGACCTTTACGGCCTTCCCCATTGCGCTGAGGCCCAATATCCTTCCATTGCCTGAGGACATCGCTTTCTGAAGGTTATCGAACTTCCCCAGGGTCCGCGCGAACTCTCTCTTGCTGTTTAGTACAAGGATCTCATTTCCGGCAAGGTCAACTATGTTGAGAGAGCCGTCTTTGCCGAGCGTAATCCTGCCTGGAGAAACAGTCCTTCCCATGACTCTGGACAAGTCTATTTCATCAACCGAAAGGCCTGATGAACTGAATATCTTCAATAACCCTTTCTGCATCTCGCTAACATAAATAAGCCCGGCTGAGTCTATTGCGACTCCATACGGCGCGAAAAGACCAACCCCTGCGCCCAATCTCCTGATTAAAGCGCCGCGGCTGTCAAGGATGACCACCTCACCGGCCTCAAAACTTGTAATGAAAATATTGCCGTCTTTCGCATCCCGGGCAATGGAAAGAGGGCCTCTTAGCAGTTTTTCTCCTCCGTGGTCTCTATACGTCGCGATCCTCCTGATTTCAGGGACACGGGTCAATACTTCTTTTTTGTCCTGTTCTTTTCCTTGCGCAGGCGCTGTGCCATGTGCAAAAAAGAGGAACAAACCGGTCAAAAGCCCTAAACATGCAAATGTTTTTTTCACTGTCATCACATAGCCTAAAAGCCGGTAATCCTATAGATGGAGATCTGTCCTGTGCCCTGTTCCAGCACATAGAGGTTATCGTACTGGTCTATCGCCAGGTCCGAAGGAGAAAAAAACCTGGTTGCAAGGAAGAAAACCTGGTTGCCGAATGAGTCGAGCGCCCTGATACCCTGACCTGTCTCTTCAATGATCCAGATAAACCCTCTCCTGTCAACCACAAAGGCCTTTACCCTGAGGGGTTCCCTGAATTGGGCGGACTGCGTACCCATAGTCCGCAACAATGAGCCTCTTTCGTCATAGACCCTGATCCCGCCGAACCCTGGATCTGACACCAATATTCTTCCTGAGCTGTCCACAAAGATATCAGTCGGCTCGCCGACATCAGAAATCTGCGCCCTGATTTTTTCATTCCGGTCGAAAATAAGGACCTGCCGGTTTCCCCTGTCCGCCACTAACAGATTGCCGTCACGGTTTAAAAAAACCGCAGCAGGTTTTACAGCAGTTCTGCGCCTGAAGGCAGAGAGGTCTATAGTGTGATATTCCTCAAATACGCGGGAATCGTAGTCCTTCAGCACCTTTATATTTTCCCCGTCTTTCCCTGCAATATAGAGAACTCCCTTCATATCAGCCCCAACCGCAAGGGGGAACCCAAGGTCTTCCTTCTTTCCAAGGGTTTTTACGGCATTCCCCTGGCGCGATAATATAACAACCTGACGCGCTCCTGTATTGGCCACAACAAGAAGATCTTTTGTCATGTCGTAATAGAGGCCCGAAGGGTTCAGCAGAGGCTGGTTCAGACCTGCAGGAGTTATGACATCCACTTTTTCGAGTCCAAGCGGGAATGCTGATGTTGCGGCTGCGAGAAGCAGCGCACAGGCAAGAGCGGCAATCAAAGGTTTATTTGCTGGTCTTATCATTGATTCTCTCTGTGTTTTCAGGCGGACCGGTTTTTTCTTGCGCCTGTTTACCGTCCGGAGCGTCGGCGCCTGGCTTGTCGCTGACTTTTATATCCGGCGTCAGGATAAAAGGATGTTTGCCTGTTCCATCGAGGTTCATGAGCCACAGCCTCTCATTATTGCCTTCGAGAGAGGTGTAGACGAGCACTCCTTCTTCAGGCAGGAGGGCTGGAAAGATCGCGCCGCCGTCTGTCAATCTCCTTTTTTCCCCGTCAAGCAAATTTACTGAAAAGAGATCCGGTACACCATCCTGGACAGCAGTAAATATGATCTCGCGGCCTTCTGCATCAAAAAAAGGCTGTCTTGTATATTCCGGCATAAACACCTGAAATTTACTCTTCACTTCTTCTGAATAGAGCTCCCTCGGATTGGACCCGTCGGAGGCCATTACCCAAATCTGTCTGGTAATGGATTCGCCTTCATATTGCATGAGGGTATAGCCTATCATTTTGCTGTCTACTGACCAGAAGGGGTGAGAGGCTATAGAGGTTTTCCCTTTCCCCTCACTGTTGCTCAACGCGTAGTTTGTTATCCATGCGCGGGCTGTTCCGTCTGCCTTCATCGTCCAAATATCCACGCTGTCGGTAAAAGAAATATATTTGCCGTCAAAAGACCATTTTGGCTGCAGATAGAGTTCCGAGGCTATCTCAGGAGCTGCCGGATAGCGCAGGTCAGTCTGTACGAATTTCCCGTCTGCAACCTCAAGCATATAGAGGCCAGGGGTTTCTCCGTAACGGGGAATTGCCACTAAAAGGACCTTGTCTGCCTGGATAGACACATCAGCATAAAGATAAGCCCTGTGGTCGCCTCTGTTTGAAAACTCTATGGGGCCCTTTTCAGTAAAGGCAAAAAGCCCCCTGCTTGAAAAGATCACAAGCCCTTCGCTCTCAGGGAGCCAGTTAACACGGGTGTCTGTTTCAAGCGGAATGCCGGGATATGCGGAGAGTTCCTGTCCAGAGTAACTTGCGACTTTAAGGATATCAACCCCTGCATTGTTGGCAAAAAAGGCGATTTTGGAAGAATCGCGGGAGGGTAGGGGCATAAAGGCGGAAGGCCTGCTCGTAACCAGTTGAAGCATTTCGCCTGATGCCGGATTAAAGCTGAAAAGCTCAGGGTTATGGCTATTTTGAAGAACACCTGAGAGGACCATCCTGCTGCTGACAGGGGAAAGAGAGAAATCAATCAGATGGACCTCCTTTGGAGAGATCAGTCTTTCTTCTCCGGTTTCAAGGTCCAGACGCCAGAGGGCAGTAACACCGACCCGTTTAGAGGCTTCCGGTCTGGTTTCATGTGGTGATGAGGGTGCCTTCTCTTCCTTTGGAGATGGCCCCTGTGCCTCTTTATCCACTTCAGAAGGCCCCCTGGACCCATTTTCCGAGACATCCTGTCCAAGGTAGTATATGCCCTTGCCCTCACCATCCCATGAAAGCCACCTGCCCGGAAGTCTTGGGGTCTTGTAACTCTTCATGCCTGAGCCGTCAGGTTTTATAACGCGTACCTCGAACTCTCCGGGGTTTGTCGGATAGGCAAAGGCAATAAGGTTGGCCCTTGCCGAATAAACAGGCGTTCCGATATACTTGCTGATAAGGGGTTTGCTTTGCATGGTGGAGAGATCCATCTCCCATATGCCGACCCCATATGTCTTTCCTGCCTCATAATATATCATGCGGCTGTCAGGGCTCCAGAACATGTCTCTGACGTTAATTTTTTCTGTGACCGGTTCAATGCGCTCTCCGTCTGCTGTCCCTATCCAGAGGTCTTTTACATTTTCCTTGTCAGGGCTGATAAAGGCAAAGAGTTTTCCGTCAGGGGAATGCACGGGAATGCCCGACGCCGGAGGCAGGCCCGGAAATCTCCTCTCAGGTCCTCCGGTCAGGTCTATGATTAATATTTCTTCGAAACCTTTTCTGTTGGCTGATAGTATTATGGTTTTCCCGTCAGGAGACCACTTGAATCCCTGCACCCCCTTTGTTGTGAGCCTTCTTGCTCCTGAGCCGTCCGCATTCATGACCCAGAGGTCAGCAGGAGTATGAAGGGTGGATGAAAGAAACGCCAGCATGCTGCCGTCCGGAGAGTACGAAGGACTGAAACCACCATTAGGACTGCCGCTCTTGCCGGGTTTTTCTGCATCTTCCTTTGCCCAGCCTGAAAATGAGACCGGCTGCTCTGAGGCCGGCGGTAAGGCGCTGCTGGAACTACTCTCCCTGCCCTCAATAGCTGTTTGAGCAGTGGTGTTGTCTCCAGAGCGCATCAACTGGTCAGTTGCGCATGACTCAAGAGCAAAAATACATAATAACAAGGCTATGGATTTTTTCATTTTCTCCCTTATCTGTAACTTCGATGTACTCATCTTACCAGCAATTTCAATGCCCGCAAACCTGCAAAATGGATTGAGTTATAAATCAGGGGGTTACGCTGAAGCGGAGAAAACAGGATGCAACTATCATGACGCACCTGTAGACCAAAGAAAAGCCCGAACCCCATGATTTTGAGGGTAATATACAGTGCCGCACATCTGAAGCAGCGCTATAGAAAAGCTCTTCAGTCTCTGACTCGGGCAGACCTGAAGGGTTCAGACCCTGGAAAATATATCAGCCGATATCAAGATGGCATACATAACAGAGTTTCCTTGCATATTCTGTGGTGTCAACCGCAAGGTGGTTTTTGTTCTGATTGTTCAGGTCGTGGCAGGAGATGCAGGTGACCATACCGTTTTCGAGTTTCATCCCCGCAGCCAGCACCTGATTCAGAGGGTTAAACGCCCTGCCTCTGCCGGGCGGGGGATATTTAATCAGTACCTTATGGCTTCGTATGGGTGTGATCTTGCCCTTGCGGCGCTGGTTTTCCTTTGATCCGTCATGACATTGCAGGCATTCAGCTGCGTTCCCTTCGCTGTTTACAAACATGCCGTGGTGGGAAAGATCTGCTGCAAAGAGAAGCACGAGACTCAGCGCTGCAGTGGACAACGCCGTAATGATAAATATATTCAGAAGGCTGTATCTGTTATTGGAAACCATGTGACCGCTCCCTTAGGCAGATGCAATTGCAGGAATATATTTATCATGATCAATAGCGGAAGGTCTGGACATGTTCCTTCATCCGGGCCACGGCAGACTGGAATAGACCAGTGCAGCCTGCTGAAGAGGCCCCCTTGTCAACTGACCGGCTGAGTTCAGCCACTGAGGCATTCAATATCCTGTGTGCCTCCTTCACCCGCATAAAATTCTCTCTTAGTTCATGCCGCATCCCATCCAGGGCCGTGGCCAGGTCGAGGAACTCATCGTTTTCAGGGAGGATGATCTGATGTGTAAGCTCTCCGCCCGCAATCCTTGCGATCTCTTTTTTAATAGCAGACAACGGAGGGGAGAGCCTCTTCCAGAGCGAGAAAATGGTATATGCCAGGATGCAGGAGAATATTATCAGAGAGACCACATGTGCCCCGACTGTAGCGGGCAGCAGCAGCTCGCTTGTCGTTGTAATATCGATGTGGGATGAAAAGCGTAACTCCTCCAGTCTTCTTTCCGCCAGCCAGGCAAACAGCGTGACAGTGGCCGCTGCCCAGACAGCTGAAACGGCAACAAACCGCAGGATGAAACGCGCCTGAAATTCTTTTTGAATGAAATATATCTTTCTTTTACCAAACAGCATACTTGCCTTCCTTGATTTACGTCTTGATATTCGAGAGACTGCGCTCTATGTCTTTGACGCTACCGGTTATTTTTTCAGCTGCCTCTCTGAGAGCAACTCTGTCCCTGCCCTGCCGGACAAGGTCTGCCAGTGATAGCGACTCTGCTTCAATGACTGCAAGGTACGCCCTGACCTCATCAATGCGGCCACGATATTCATATGCCACATTATTCAGCAAATCCGCCATGTCAGTAAGATTGTCCTTCTGACGAAATCTGATGTTCCCAGCCAGCTTACCCTGTCCTATTCTTGCTGCTTCCAGGCCAAGCCTGTAGACAGGCCCTGCTATGCGATGGGAATAGAACAGGTGAAGCACAACAATACCGAAAAGAATGAGCAGCGAGGCAGCTGTATGGATTGTCACAATCTTCCAGAGCAGCGCCTTCCGGATCTCCTGCACTGCGGCGTGTATTGCCCCGTAGTTTTCTCCAAGACCTGCAGGGAGCAGGCGAAATATTCCCCAGCCTGAAATTGCAGCCCCCAGGATTACAAGCGCCAGCGTATTGACATAGAGTAATGTCCGATAATTTTTACGGGTTGTAAGTCCCATGACATACCTGTCCTCTCTGTAATATTAAAATCATACGGGCGGTATTACCCGCCCGTATAAAATACATCATCAAAGCCCGATAAATCAGATTAGAAGGCCTTTATGTAGGCCTTTGCTCCGCCCTTCT
The DNA here is from genome assembly GCA_020056455.1 of Thermodesulfovibrionales bacterium. Classification (GTDB taxonomy): domain Bacteria; phylum Nitrospirota; class Thermodesulfovibrionia; order Thermodesulfovibrionales; family UBA6898; genus UBA6898. The sequence continues at coordinate 10,862 of JAGVHR010000194.1, read as the reverse complement.
GGTGGCATTTGCCGCAGCCATAGGCAGGGTTATCGCCTGTGGATACCTGACCTTCAAAGTCGGTCGCGCCATTGGCGATAAAGGAATGGGCATTGGTGTCCCAACGGGTCATATTCTCGTACTGGGACGCATGGGCCTTGTGGCAGGTGAGGCAAGACATCCTGTCTGTGGTGGCCAATGTTGCAGCATCAGTCATGGATGCAACAGTGCTTTTCACAGTGAAGTCAGCATCAGCCTTAACAAGAGGATATCTCCAGTCGTAGCCAACAGGGTTGGGGTTGGTTCCCTGTGCGTTGGTAACAGCTGCCTTATAGGTGGTGATGCCGTACTTGCTGCCTGTAGACATGTCCATAGTCACGTTTGTCGGGTGCTTGATCCATGTGCTGTTGACGCGGGTCTTGGCATTGTCAGCTGTCCTGGCCTCGCCATTGCCGCCGTGGAAGTCGCCGTGGCAGGCTGAGCAGAAGGAGGAGAAACCGCCCTGGTAGATGTTTTTATTGGTGTCGCTATAATCTGCGAGCAGGTCAGCGCCCTGAAGTGCATTGCCGTCCTTACGAAGATTTACGTAGTTTGTCCCCTGGATATCGCCACGGGAGTTTGACTTGATCGGCTCATAGGATGCGTTCTGAACATCCGACGGCACCACAGTCTCAACGCCAAGGCCGCTGACGTCGCCGGTGGTTACGATGCCGTTTACTTTTCTCTTGATCTGCCGCCATGCAGAGTAGCTGCCGCTGAAGCGGGAGTGCATGCCATGGCAGGAATGGCAGGACCATTCACTATCTGTGATCGCGCCGCCCGGAGGTGTTGAGCCGAGGGTTGTGTCAGCAGCCATCAGTTTGGAAGTTGCTGTTGCCATGGAGCCCTTTGTGTAGGCAGGGTTATGACCCTTCTTTGGGTCGACATTTGAATAGTAGAAATCGCCGGCAGGTAATGACACGCCTGCGGGCTCAGTGCCGTTAAGGGTCATAACGATAGGAGCTGTCCAGCCGCTGTTTACAACGCTCGGCAGATCAGCTGTGGCGGAAGTGTTGTATCCCTCTTTGTGGCAGGAAAGACACATATCGGTCCAGTCTCCCTTTTTCAGGAGCTCACGATATCCTGCACCGCCAGCCCAGTTGCCTGCGCCTGCGCCTGCTGAGACAGCAGCGCCGTTTTCGCTGCCGTGAAGCGTATGGCAGTCTGTGCAGATAAGGCCGTCATAGGAGTGATACTGAGATGTGAGAGGGCCTGTGCCCGAAACCACACTTGGAGCTGCTGCAAATGCCATGGGAGCTGACAGGGCCACAATGGCTAATACAAATAGAATCCTTTTCATCTTAATCCTCCGGAAATTTTTTGTCCGGCAACCCGGCCATCCATTTCAGGACCCGTTGGCTTTGCGTCCCCCGGTTACCCGGGGTTTGCCTTTTTCAGAGGTTGTTGTCGGCAAGGCCGGCACATTTTTTTAAAAAAAGACTAACCCTTTTCAACATGGAACGCCTGTCCTTCTACTACCACCTCCTTCTTTTTTTCGTTCAGGAATGCGACCCTGAAGACCTGTATCCGTTTGAGCGTGTTTTCGAGGACATAGAGTCTGTCCTGCCCGTCAGACACTATCCTGCCGGGCATGTAGAATTCGCCGTACCTCTCCCCGATGCCTCCGAATTCCTCTATAAAGTTGCCCTCCCCGTCATAGCAGAGGACTTTGTTTCTTACTGTGCTTGTTATGAAAATATGGCTACTGTCATCAGAAGTGATACCAGCAGGGCGCGCGATCTGACCATAAACCACTCCCGGAGAACCGAAACGATGAAACGTACTCTTGCCGGTGTCGAATATCACTCCTGAATAAGGCCTCATATCGGTAAACAGGAATCTGCCCTTTTTGTCGATATGCATCCCGTACATCATGTTCGGAGCGCCTTCGCCTGATATGAATATCTCTTCATGTTTGTCACCGTAAGGGTCCACTTTTACGACACCGCCTGCAGATTTGAGAACATAGACATCCCCGCCGGGACTGCTCGCGAAGTACAGGGGTCTCACCTGATTTCCCGGCACATCCGTGATCCCGGGCAGATCAACGACATTGAGGGACGCTCCCTTATAGTCCAGGACGCTTATTTTTGCGCTTGAGTTATGCCCGACATATATCCTGCCTTTGTTGTCTACAGAAACCATTACAGGGGAGCCTTCTTTGCCGTCTATGCTTATCTTTTGTATGAACATTCCGTTTTTGTCATATATAAAGATCCCACGGTGACCTGCGTCTGCGACATAAAGCTCACCGGTCTTTCTGTCATAATGCATATCCATGGGTTCCCTGAGCCTCTCACCCCGGCCGCCTGTGGTTTCGATTGCGTAGAGAAACTCCACGCTCATGATGCCGCGATCCACGGCCCCTGCGACGGATGGCAGAACAAGCGCCAGTAAACTCAATAACATGCCAGATATCAGAAGCAAGTCAGCCTGTCCCTTTTTTAGTTCTGCTACTACTGAGGTGTTATGCAGCGTATTCATGTCAATATCTAAAGCAATTCGCATACCAGGAAATATTTCATTTAAAATCAAGGTGTTATCTCATTAAGACCGACTGCATAACTGTTGGGCCTGCGCTGATCTTTACAGGGTCTGTTGGATTCCGCTCAGATTGGGCCGGCAGAAAATATTTTTTAAAAAAGTGTCGTGAACATCTTGACTGTGACTGAGAAAGTTGTTCTATAATGATCTCTATCCCGAAAGGAGCGCCTTATCAAACAAGAACGTTGTGCATCAGGGCTGACGGATACGCCTCTTAAAATCAGTAGGATAGTCTGCAGGATTTTCCTTCTGATGGTGATTTCACTTTTAGGCGCGCAGACGGTTGCGGAGGGGTCGTGGCAGTTGCCGTATTTGCCGCCAAAAGAAGAATACGGCAATATTCTTTTAAACAGGATTTCGCAGAAAAACAATGTCAAGGCCGTTTCCTTTTCCCATTGGATCCACAGACGGAAACATACCTGCAGGGTCTGTCATTCGGAACTCGGCTTTAACATGGAAACAAATACGACAGAGATAACAGAGGATGCCAACAGGGCCGGGCAGTATTGCGGCGCCTGCCATGACGGCACGATTGCGTTTGGACACGACAAGGCCAATTGTGCAAAGTGCCACACAGGACAACTGTCGGGCGGGAAAGCGAGGTTTCCGGAGCTCATTAATCTGCCCCTTGCGAGGTTCGGCAATCGCGTGGACTGGGTCTCTGCCTTGAAAATGGGTCTGATAAAACCAGCGGGCTATATCAAATTGAAACCTGACAATTTTGTGTTCGGGGAGACTCTGTTACTAGAGGCGGAGATGGGTGGTGTAGCTCCTGCCATATTCCCTCACAAGGCGCATACAGACTGGCTGGACTGCAATAATTGCCATCCGGATATTTTTAACATAAAGAAAAAAACAACAAGACATTTCTCCATGGAATTTATTCTCAAAGGCCGGTTCTGCGGCGCGTGCCATTTGACTGTTGCGTTTCCCATAAATGACTGTAAAAGATGTCATCCAAAAATGTCTGAGGAGTGGTAACCGGATGAAACTCTCCGGTAAAAAGGCTTATTCCCTGAAATCTTCGGATTTAATACCGCAGGTTTTCATGAGACGCTGAAAACTCGCGCGATCGAGTTCGAGGAGTGCAGCGGCATTGGTTACGTTGCCCCCGGATTCCTTTAATGCCCCGGCAACTGTATTTCTGTTGAACTGGTCCAGCATAAACTTCTTCTGCGCAGCGTATCCCCATGCTGTTTTTTGTTCGTGGGACCTCGCATTTTCCAGGATCTCACAAGGCAGGTCATTGATCCCCAGGCTGTCACCTCCCTCAGCCATTATCAACATCCGTTCTATGATATTCTGCAACTCCCTGATATTCCCCGGCCATGGGTAATTGACCAGATACCTCATCACCTCATCAGATATGATCCTGATGTCCCGGCCGAATTTTCTGATAAAGTGGTGAACGAGCAGTGGGATGTCATCAGCCCTTTCTCTCAGAGCAGGCAGGTGTATCGGTACAACATTTATCCTGTAATAAAGGTCTTCTCTGAATTCCCTGTCAGCTACCATTTTTTTTAAATTCTTTGAGGTAGCCAGTATGATCCTTACGTTGATGTCTTTTTCCTCCTCCTCCCCAACGCTTCGTATCTTCTGCTCCTGGATCACCCTCAGGAGTTTGGGTTGCAAAGCAAGAGGAATGTCCGCAATTTCATCGAGAAACAGGGTCCCTTTATCCGCGTATTTAAAAAGACCGGGCCTCGCACTCTGGGCGCCGCTGAACGCGCCCTTCGTATGCCCGAACAGTTCCGACTCGATAAGGTTTTCCGGGATGCTTGGACAGTTAACAGGCACAAACCTTCTGTGCCTGCGTATACCCGCGTAGTGGATGGCGCGCGCGACGAGCTCCTTCCCTGTTCCGCTTTCGCCTGTGATCAGGACAATACTGTCCAGATTGGCTACCCTCTTTATGATCTCAAAGACCTCGAAGAGCTTCCTGCTTCGCCCTATTATTTCCTGAGGCCGGTTCTTTTCATCAAGTTCCTCTCTCAGCAGGCGGTTTTCTTCTATCAGCTCCTTTTTTTTGAATATGTTTTTGACTGCATAGAGTACTTCGTCGTTCTGGAAAGGCTTCAGGAGATAGTCAGTAGCGCCTTTTTTCATCGCTTCGACCGCGGTTTCCACCCCTGCGTAAGCAGTCATAAAAAGGACATCCTGTGTTGGGGAAGTCGCATGAACAGCCTCGAGGAACTCAATGCCGCTCATCTGAGGCATTGAGAGGTCGAGTATTATCAGATCGAAATTCCTTGTCTTCAGGACTTCCAGGGCCTCAAGAGGGTTCGTGTTATATGTTACGCTGTATTCCGCTTCCAGTACCCTCTGGAGCAGTTTGCAAAAGGCAAGATCGTCATCAACCAGCAGTATAGTTCCTGTCATATTATGAACTCCTATCCATCTAATACAATTTAAAGAATAACGCTGAAAGGGTAATAAATCAAGGGAGCGCGGATGCCGGGGTGTACGACAGAGAAATAGGCATACGTGCGCGTTGACTTGTTTTTTTTTTTGATTATACTGTTTTTACACAATCACTCGAAATAAAATAAAAAATATCGGGGAGGGGGAGCAGATGAGGGGTTTGTTTTTTCTGGCTATAACGTTATTTATTGCACACAACGTTATTCTGCCTTCAAGCGTATTAGCACAAAATAGTGAAAACCGAGCAGGTGAGGTTGTGTTTGTGCCATCTGTTTCATCTGGAGATTTTGTGGGTCATCCTCCTGAGCTGCCTATTCAAAAGGGGCATTATCAGACCGGGGTGACCGCTGATGGCAAACCTGCTCAGATTCATCTGTCCGAGCCGCAATTACATGAACTGCAGCAGGGGATGTTTCAAATTCAGCGAACCGGTAAAAGGGCAAAGGGTAAGATTATTATTCGTCATAAAATTAACACTACTGAAGATACATTGTCACCACCAACTCGGCAGCAAATCACACCTATTACGAAGTCAAAGCATACAAAAAAACGAACTGCTCTTAACCCAATCAGCAACAGAATCGGCAAATAGTCTGAAAAATATCTATATCGGTTGGCTGTAGCGTTTCGTCATTGAATTAACATTAAAGACAAAATACAACTTCTTGCCAAGGGGATGAGATGAGTCACTGGTTCAAGGAATTTAAGATCATAGTTGTCATGCTGATAATGGTCATCTGTTTTTTTCTGGGATCTGCTGTTGCTGCTCCAATGCTTATTGAGCCTGAGTACGGTGAAAATGTTCCATATACGACTATCGACTTCTGGTGGACCTCGGAGGGCGATGTCTTATATAGATATCAGCTTTGGACTGATTTGCAGGGGTCTGTTATTGATGGTTGGTTCGCCCCTAACTGGTCAGATTACTATGAATTGTATTGGTTACGAGTTACGGGATTACCAAATAATGGACAGGTCTATAAATGGCGTGTGGGTCCCTCTGATGGATATTTTTCCGATTGGTCGGAATTCACAAACGGCCCATCAGCTCCACCAGCTGTCCCTGCGCTTGTCTACCCTGTCAATGGCTCCAATGTTAGTGGTTCATCCATTACTTTTGATTGGAGCAAAGCTGACCGTACATTCACATATTATCTGGCCCTGGCAACAGACAGTACATTTACCCAGAATTATTACCTCAGTGATCCTGTGATCTGGCATTATGGCACAGCCTTCACTGTCACTGGATTACCCAATAATGGAGAAACCCTATATTGGATAGTTGAGGCATGGAATCCTTACAATGGGGGCAGCTATACCTTTTCTTCTGTTAACGGGTTCGTTAATGCTCCAAGTGGTCCTCCTGACAAACCAATATTGACTGCTCCGGCAAATGGTGCCCATGTCAGCGACACTGATATAACATTTAGCTGGAATTCTGCGCTTCGCGCATATATGTATTATGTTGAGGTTGCTACAAACAGCACCTTTACAGCAAATTTCCAGATCTACCCGGTCGCGTACGATTATGAAACAGCAATTAACATGCCGGACTTCCCTGATAATGATGAAACCTTTTATTGGAGAGTTCGGGCATATAATTCCTATGACAGGGGCAGCAATAGTTATTCCCAGACGTTCTCGTTCGTCAATTCGGCAAGCGCAATTCCTGAAGTGCCTCAGCTCGTTGCGCCAGCCGATGGCGCCTATATTAGTGGTGATTTTATGATTTTTCAATGGGGGCCTTCAGCTCGCACGGCTACATATTATTTCCAGATTGCCACTAACAGCGCTTTTACAGCCAATTTTCAGGAATACGATGTTCCATACAATGAAGATACGATAGTATCAATGGTCAACTTCCCGGATAATGGAGATACATACTATTGGAGGGTCAAAGCCCATAACAGTCGTGGCAATACTTTTTCATCAACCTATTCAGTAGTTAACTATCCAAGCGAGCTGCCAGATACGCCTGTTCTGAAGACACCCGCAGCCAGTTCTGTTGTCCCAGGTTCTCCTGTTCTATTTGAATGGGAGGAAACGGCACGCGCCAGTGACTATTATCTCGAAGTTGCCACTGATCCTGAATTCAGCAACAAGAAATTCGGAAACTGGATTGGGAATAATCTCAGCAAAAATGTCTCATTAAGCAATACCGGCCTCGAATATTTTTGGAGAGTAGGCGCCGGGAATACTTTGGGTGAAGGGTTATTTTCTGATGCAAGAAGATTCTTTAATGGTATTGCAGCGGAGGGGTGCAGCCCATCTATAGGAACCGGACAGGGCAGATTTTATCTATGGGATCATCTTGATATCTGTTACGATCAGAGCTACTATTGGCTTGAAGACAAAAGCAGACGGGCAGGCATGAATATCCATGGCCATAACGGTGCAATGAAGGTTGATTCTTCGATCAAGACATTTGATGGCGGATACCTTGCTAAAGACGGTGGCAGGGTATTTAATGCTGCTGCCCAGATGTCAGCTGTTGATGGCCACGCGCATGCCGGCATGATTTATGACTATCTGAAAGACGCAAATAAGGGCTGGTACTTAAATTCATACGACAATATTGGCAATTCGATGCTGACGTATGTAAATGATAGCTCCTGTCCTGATAATGGATTCTGGGAAGATGATAGCAAGAGGGTATGTATCGGCCCGAACATAAGGTTCAGTTCAGCAATTGATTTCACGGGCCATGAATGGGGCCATAGCGTTATGTTTAACAGTGCAAGCAAACATAATTATTTGGATTATTTTGAAGAGCAGGCAGCAATAGTTGAGGCCTTTGCAGACTGGATGGGAGTATCCGTAGAACATTATTATTACGGGACAAATAATTGGACTATAGGAGAGACACTGAATTTTGTAGTTAGAGACCTCTCAAACCCGCCTGCCAAAGGCCATCCTGACTATCGCTCTGACGGAACAATTATTGATCCAAACTGGCACGATCCAACGGGTTGCTTTAATCCCGACCGTGCGACGAATGACTTATGTTGGGCTCATAAAAATGCAGGCGTGCTTAACAAGATGTTTTATCTCCTATCCGAAGGAGACACACATGCCAAATCAAATATCAGTGTCCAGGGCATAGGCATTCAAAAGGCAATGGATATTGCCTTTAAGGCAAACAAAGAATTTTGGGATTCCACTGAGGAAATTCTAAATTTTGATAGCGCATTGTTAGGGTTGGTGGATGCAGCTAAGAAATATTACGGTGGCATTGCGTCAAATGAAACCTGTCAGGTTCTGAATGCAGGGGCTGCAGTCGGGATAGGCACTCTGCCTAAAATCAATCTTGCTGCATCTCCTTCAGGTGGCGGCACTGTTACCGGTGGCGGTTATTATGAATGGGGTTCTTCGGCAACAGTTGCTGCAACGCCAAACCCTGCCTATAACTTCCTGAACTGGACAGTTGGGACAACAGTCGTAAGCAGTGATGCAACCTACTCATTTGTTGTTTCTGGCATCAAGACGCTAACCGCTAATTTTGTCCTCAAGCCCCAGAATATATCAATAGAGCCTGCATCTAATGATTTCGGCACAGTCTATATCGGAGATGCTTCTGCTCCAAGGACGTTTGTGGTCACAAATAGGGGCTCATTGCCGCTATCGATAAGCACGGTTTCAAAGGGCGGTAAAACCCCCTACCAGTTCAGGATTGTAGAAGACAACTGTAGTGGCGTTGTGCTGAATGCAAATGAAACCTGCACGATCCAGGTATCACTTGTTCCTACGTTTGAAGGTGCTATCACCGCTTCTCTACTGATTTCATCCAATGACCCAGATACCCCTGTTTTTAATGTTTTGCTAAACGGCATTGGTTCCTACATTACTATCTCGGCAGCTTCAAATGTTGGTGGGTCTATTACTCCAGGTACCGTTTCACTTGTTTATGGTGACAGTCAGACATTTACAATCGCTGCATCTGCAGGGTATCACATACTCGATGTCAAGGTTGACGGCATATCTCAGGGGGCTCTGACCGCTTATTTGTTTATGGATGTCACTGAAGACCATACTATTGAGGCAGTATTCGAAAACAACAACGCAACCTTTACTGTAACGGCAACATCAGGGGCCAACGGCACCATATCGCCATTATCTGCAATAGTTGGATGGAATAAGACCAAGTCATTCACTGTTATACCAAACACGGGCTATCATATTGCCACAGTCACAGGATGCGGCGGTACGCTTACCGGCAGTCTGTACAAAACAGGCCCTGTAACCGCAAACTGCGCTGTAAAGGCCACCTTTGCAATAAATAAATATGATCTGACAGTCACAAAGACCGGTGAAGGCACCGGCACTGTGACGAGCACAGACAGCAAGATAAACTGCGGTTCAGCCTGTACTGCGGCCTATAATTACAATTCCTCCGTGACACTGTCAGCCCTTGCGGATTCTGAATATGTCTTCAGCGGTTGGGCAGGTGGAGGATGCAGTGGAGCGGGTACCTGCAGTGTCACAATTACTAACGGTACTATTGTAACCGCAAATTTCCAATGCAGGCCTGAGCCTGTCAGAATCAACCGTGCAGTGCCTGTCTATTACACCACACTACAGGCGGCATACAACGCAGCTGCAGAGGGAGAGGTCATTCAGATAAAAGCAGTGACTCTGACTGAATCCCCGATCTTTGGACGTAATATCAATGTGACAATTGACGGAGGATATGATTGTCATTTCAAGGCGCTTGCAGGAAGGACCGCTATCAAGGGAAATGCTGCATTCAGCGCTGGGAAGGTAAAACTCGGCGACATCTCGTTTTTGAAATAACTTTGATTATAAAGGAGACGCGTAATGAAAAAGGATCTAAAGGCAGCAAGACGGATGTTGGGTGCGGGCGCTGCTATCTGCCTGACCGTTTTTTTCTGTTTTTCAGCTGCAAATGCACAATCTCCGGCGCTGAAGGACTGGCCTCCAGGGGCATCGAAAAATATGGTGGACAATAGGCCGATGAATGTTAAGGAATATTTAGAGGGAAAATACGGGAAGTTTGATGACGATATGAGTTCAGACGTCATTCAAACCGAATATGGACCGCATGGGGTCTTACGTGTCGGCGGCAATATAGTCATGAAGAATATCATAAACAAGGGAGGAGAGCATGGGCTTGCAAGGGCAGTGGCTGAGGCCTTTCTGACAGAGGAAGCAGAACTGCTCGGGATTACTGACTGGTCCGAAATTCATGAGAAATCAGTGAAAGTTGGTGTTGGCTATGGTTTTAATAATACTACCGATATTGAATATCAGCGATATATTGGCAATCTGGAGCTAAGAGGTTACCACATTAATTTTTCGATAGTGCCTGATGGGCGAATTGTGTATATGAGAGCCGGACTTGTACCAGCCTCTCCTGAGCTTTACGAAGCAGTAAAGAAGAAAATGCTGCCAAAACAGAGAATAGAGCAATTAGTTAAGCAGGATCTGAAAAATGACCCACCCAAAGAATTGCGGCCAGACTGGAAGTTTGATCCCTCAAAGGTAAAATTTGAGAAATATGCTATTGCTGATCCGCCTTATGTTATCTGGAAGGTATACACTGCTTATATTTACCACATAGACGCATTCACGGGTGAGATACTTGCCACCCCTCGGCTGAAAAAGACGCGCCCCATTACTATCGATTGATAGAGCACGGTTGCGATATTGACGTCTTTATAAATGAAAAAGCCTGTTGAAGCTATCAATATTATAGGGAGGGAAAATGAAAAAGATTGTTTTGCTGTTTATTTTATTTGTAATTTGTTCCGGCAATAATTGCATAGGTGATAACCGCCAAGACATCGTGCACAAAAAAACCTGCCAGGACATCGTGCACTTTCTCAAATCCGAAACTTTACTTTTCATGTGACGATGCCCTG